>JACAFE010000034.1 GCA_013388435.1 Nitrospirota bacterium
GCATCTTTCAATTGGTATTGCAATAAAAGCGCTTGCAAAGGGTTATAAAGTGCTATTTACATCTGTAAGTGAGATGCTCCAGAGTCTACACTTTTCAAAGGCAGACAACAGTTATTATCAAAAACTGAGATATTACCTTTTGCCTGATTTACTAATAATGGATGAATTAGGTTTTAAAAGACTTCCCAATTACAGTGCAGATGACTTCTTTGAGGTTATATCAAAGAGATATGAAAATGGCTCAATAATCATTAGCACAAATAAGAGTTTTGAACAATGGATGGATATATTCTCTGATAGTGTGCTTCCATCTGCTATTATTGACAGGATTGCACATCACTGCACAGTTATCAAGATAAATGGACAAAGTTACAGGACAAAAAACCTGAAGAAAAAAGGAGGTGATGCATAAAGAGAAGGTAATGAAAGATATCATTTTCAGGGTATAGTAAGATATGGGTGGGTCTTAGAAAATCGATTTTAGAGCATTTGGTGAATTCGATTTTACAGAAGTTTGTTTTAAATCTTAACTATGGAATTTTAAAGGCCCGAACCTATGGAATTTACCTTGACTTTGAGGCTGGCATCTTAACCATAACCGTTTATTGTTTTTCTTATACTTCAGCCCAGCCTTGTGTATATGCTTCAATAAAAACGAAAAATTTTCAAGGGGTAAGGGTAAGTTCCAATATTAAACCAATTAACAAGAAAGGAAGGTTTATTATGTTTGATTTTGAAAAAAAAATAAGCCGCCGAAAATTTCTTGAATACTCTGCGGCTACATGCACTGCGGTCTGCCTTGGCTGGGATGAATGCCTGGCAAGAGGCAAAGTATATGCAGACCTCGTCTTGTTGAACGGAAAGATATTAACAATTAACAAAAAAGACCAGATTGCTCAGGCCGTAGCTGTAAAAGGCAATAAAATAATGAAAGTTGGAACAAATAAACAGATCAACTCCCTAATTAATTCTGATACAAATGTTATTGATCTTGAAGGGAAAACTGTGACTCCAGGCATTGTTGATTCTCACGTACATGTAATGTATTATGGCCGCGCTGGTTGGGAGGGTTTTTTAAATGTCAGATACCCTGCAGTTAAATCTCTGGATGACCTGCTAAAAGCTATTGAAGAAAAAGCTAAAACAACACCGAATGGGCAATGGATTTCTGGTAATCAAGGGTTTCGTTTTGATCATGACACACAAATTGACAGGTGGATTCTTGATACAGTTTCCCCTAACCATCCTGTATATCTAAGGGACTCCAGCGGACAATACTCGGTAGCCAATAGTCTGGCACTTGAAAAAGCAAATATTGATAAAAATACTAAAGACCCACTAAATGGAAAGATTATGCGAAATGAAAATGGTGAACCAAATGGCCTGCTTTTACACTATCCTGCTGAAAACCTTGTAATGACTATTGCTGACGGTTATTCAGGTCTTACTGATAAAGATTTAGAAGATGATGTTCTTCGCGCACAGGATACTCTATTAGCTGCTGGAATCACAAGTGGACAGGACGTCATTGTTGGCAATGTTAGAGACCTTAATGTTTATAAAAACCTTGCAGATAGTAATAAGCTAAAAATGAGAATTTACACACTGTTATACGTTGAATCTGAAGAGGCTGCGCAAGATTATGCCAATACATTACATGGATATAAAACTGACTATCTTACTTTTGCTGGATGGAAATTAGCCATTGACGGCGGGCCTTCAGCAGGTACGGTATTGATGTACAATAATCAGCTTTCTGCGTCAAGAAATTCTTATTATTACTTTGATCCTCAAACTCTGAAAAGAATAGTCAGTTTGCTTCATAATACAGGCCTTCAAATCGCTTTTCATATTGTAGGCGACAAGGGAATAGATGAAACGCTTGTTGCAATTGAATATGCGATGAAAGTCAAAAAAAGAAAAAACCATAGACACAGAATTGAGCATTGCATATTTGTAAATCCTAATTCTTTAACCAAAATGAAAAAACTTGGAATAGTTGTATCAACTTCACCCCAATGGATATCATGGCACTCAGATTACTACTATGAAGCAACCGATGATGCCACTATGGAAAATATGATGCTTCTTTCTTCAATACTGAAAAATAAAATACCCTTAGCGTTTGGTTGTGATGTCCCTGCTTCCATCACCCATTATCCAAAATGGGCTTTATATGGCGCAATAACAAGACAAAGCCTCAATACAGCGTACACTCCTCAGCCAAGTCAGTGTCTTAATATACATCAGGCTTTATATGCACATACAATGGGCTCAGCATATGCAGCATTTGAAGAAAAAATTAAAGGATCTATTGAAGTAAACAAACTTGCTGACATGGTTGTATGGTCCCACGATCTTTATTCTGTAAGCGCCGAAGATTTAAAAAATGTTGAGGCTCTTATGACTATTGTGGATGGAAAGATAGTTTATGAAAAAACATAATTCAAATAGAAAAACTGGGAGATTTTGATTAAATCTGAAAGTTTAAAAGGCAGGAATGATATATAATCACGCCTGCCTTTTTTATTTGAACAATTAACTATATTTTAAACTGTATTTGCCATCTTAAGAATTGACCGTTTTTAGCTTTGTCAGCATAGAAATCTCCGGGCACAAAGTATTCATACTGCAAGAAGGCATCAATATTCTTGTTAAATTTGTGTGTAAGGAATATCGTCGGCAGATGTCCTCTTTCATCTCCCTTGCCGAACATTGCAGCCCTTGATGGTATTGGCTGTGCCACCTCATTAGCCATCCAATACTGATATGAAAGAGACAGGCTTGTATCCGGAGTCAATGCCATCTTAACTTTTGCCATAAATAGCTGGGAATTCGACCAGTAAAAAGCAATCTTGGCAGCCTCGCGGATAAACTCATTAATCATAACATAGCCAAGGAGCTCATTCCAGTAAGGTTGCCTCGAATAAAGCGGATCAAAATCCTCGTTCTTCGATGTATCAGGATCATCACCGGATAAGTAAACATAGCGAAGTTCGAGCTCGGGTTTAAATTTTACATCTGCAAATTTATATTTTCCGAATATATATCCACCATATCCTTTTCTATCTTGTCCAGCGTACTGACTCGTTCCTTTGTGTCCATCATATTCTCCGAACTGATAGGCAAATTCGCCGCCGAATGTCCACGGCGCTGATGTATATACTGCACGCGCTCCCACAGTGTTTAAAACAAGTTCAGGAATTACTGCTGGTGCAGAGTAGAGAGGAATCGCGCCTTCTTCTTCTTTCTTCCAGATATAATATGGCTCAAGGTCTAAATTATCAATAGGCTTGGTTCTTCCATATATTACAAAAGCCTGCGAGTCAGAAGTATCCAGATACTTCTTGCCATCATAATATGTTAAACCGTTTTCGATTTGAGTGCGCCATGTTGGAAGGTATTTGTCCTGAAACTGGTTTGAAATATAAACAAAATCAACCTTGTTCTTTTCATTGATATGCCATCTTATTCTTGCTGCATTAAAGTAAAATGTTCTCGAGCCATCCTGCGGAGTTCCGTCAGAAAACAAAAAACCCTCACCATACATGTCCTCACTCGAACCCCAAAAATCCTGTCTTCCAATCTTCAGGTCTACTGGTAATCCAAAAACTTTATTAGCTTTGATATACAGATTATCGATAACCCCTTCATTCTCATCAAGGCTTGTGGTCTCAGTACCACTGCTTTTTGGCTTAAGCGGACCAATCCATATGTAGGGTTCAGCGGTAAGCTTTAGAAACAGGCTTGTGTCCTTATTGTAGTTTGCACTGCCCCAGAGAGACAGCTTAAAACGTAAGAAGTTAATATCTGGAGTTACTGGATTTAGTGTTTTTAAATCAAGCAAATTATCCCATATCTCCTGCCTGACTCTCAGTGATGCGCCATAATCAAAGGTCACTTCAGCAAAACTATCGGATACAAAAAATAGACTGACAATTAATAATAAAGTAATAACGATACATTTTTTCATCTAAATTCCTCCCGAAACCAAAGATAATTCTGATATGAATTAAATTCACATCTTTCTTCTGTCAATAACTCTTCTAAATTTACCATGTTCAATTTCAAGAGTCTTTTTTTCAACAGGTTTAACTTCAACAGAAAAGCCGAGTTCAGCAATGAGTTTCGTCCTTATGCGTTCAATGAAATCTTTCTGTTTTCTGACCTGATCAAAAAAGATTGATTCAGAAACCCCGACAAGAACAGTTAATTCATCCATCACCCCCTTTCTTTCCACAATTATCTGGTAATGAGGCTCGGTTCCTTCAATTTCAAATAATACTGATTCAATCTGAGAGGGGAAAACAGTTATTCCCCTTATCTTGATCATATCATCTGTGCGCCCCATAACCTTGCTCATTCTATAGAATGTTCTTCCACATTTACACGGTTCGGATATAATGCTTGTCAAATCCCTTGTCCTGAAACGTATAACAGGGAAAGCTTCCTTAGTCAGTGTGGTAATAATAAGTTCTCCTGTTTCTCCTTCAGGCAATGGGGTAAGAGTTTCAGGGTCAACAATTTCAACTAAAAAATGGTCTTCATTAATATGTAATCCATTCCTTTCAAGACACTCGCCAGCAACTCCGGGCCCCATGACTTCGCTTAATCCATAATTATCAGTGGCAATTATTTTTAACTTTTCCTGGAGTTCATTCCTGATCGCCTCAGACCATGGCTCTGCGCCAAAAAGACCATATTTTAAGGATAAGGAATTTACATTTATATCCATTTCCTTTATTGTTTCAGCAATTGATAATGCGTAACCAGGAGTACACATCAATGCAGTAGTTTTAAAATCCTGCATTATTTTTACCTGTCTTCGAGTGTTCACCGTGGATATTGGAATTACGGATGCACCGATTCTTTCTGCTCCATAATGAAAGCCGAGAGCTCCGCTGAAAAGTCCGTAATCAAAAGCAATCTGTACAATGTCATTTTGTGTAACACCTCCTGCAACAAGAATTCTTGCAGCAAGATTTGACCAGGTTTTAATATCATTCCTTGTATAACCAACTACTGTCGGCATCCCTGTTGTACCAGAAGAAGTCTGTATTCTCACCACTTCTCTCATTGGAACTGCAAACATGCCGTATGGATAACTCAATCTCAGATCATCTTTTGTAGTAAGAGGAAGTTTTCTTAAGTCTTCAAGTGAGCGAAATGTGTCAGGATCTATACCGAGTTCGTCAAATTTTTTCCTGTAGAAAGGCACATTCATGTAAACTCTAACTAATGTTGCCTGAAGCCTTTCGAGCTGCAATTGCTGAAGAGCTTCTCTGCTGATACATTCTTTCTCAGGTTCCCAGTACATAAGCTTCCTCCACTTAATTTAAAATCAAATAAAATCAAACCTTATAATCAACATCCCTGCCTAAATATGCTCTCTGCACATCTCTGTTTAAAAGCAAATCCTCTGCATTGCCCTGAAGTATTATTCTGCCTGTTTCAATTACATAACCTGTATTCGCTATTTTCAAAGCACTTCTTGCATTTTGTTCAATAAGGAGAACTGTTAACCCAAATTTATCTCTTAGCTCAACTATATATCTAAAAATCTCCTTAATTATTATCGGAGCAAGTCCCATACTCGGTTCATCGAGCAATAGCAATTTTGGTTTAGCCATTAAAGCTCTGCCGATTGCAAGCATCTGTTGCTCTCCTCCTGAAAGTGTTCCTGCAAGCTGCTTTCTTCTTTTTTTCAAAACAGGAAATATATTATAAATATCTTCCGCATCATTTTTTATTTCCGAGCGATTTTTAAAAGTATAACGGTTGTATGAGCCGATTATTAAATTGTCTTCAACGCTTAGAGGACCGAATATTAGCCTCCCCTCCGGAACATGCGATATGCCTGCTCCGACAATTGTTTCTGGATTCATTTTTGAAATATCTTTTCCATCAAATGTTATGCTTCCATTAGAAAGACGATTGATTCCTGAGATTGTCCTTAATAATGTTGTTTTACCCGCTCCGTTTCCACCGATTAAAGCAACTATTTCTCCTTTGTTAACATGCAAAGAGACCCTTTTAATAACATGTAATTTACCGTAAAATATATCTACATTCTTAAGTATTAACATTATATCCCGGCTGAACCTCTTCTTCTTCTCCAAGATATGCAACTATAACATCACGGTTTTTTTGCACTTCCATTGGTGTTCCATCAGCTATAATTTCACCAAAATTCAGGACAGCAACTGAGTCACTTATATTCATGACAAGTTCCATATCATGTTCAACAAGAAGTATTGTTATACCCAATTCTTCCCTGATTCTTTTTATTATTTCGCCAAGCTCGCGTGTTTCTCTTATGTTTAACCCTGCTGCTGGTTCGTCAAGCAATATAAGTCCTGGTTCTGTAGCAAGCGCTCTTGCAATTTCAAGAATTCTCTGCTCACCAATTGGAAGATTTAAAGCAATTTCATTTATTTTGTGTCCGAGTTTTACATATTCAAGAAATTCCCTGCTTTTTTTATAAATTTTTTTTTCACTGTCAGTTATAAAAGAAAATTTAAATCCATCCATAAAAAAACTTGTTTTGTTTCTGGCATAAAATCCAACCATTATATTTTCCAGAACAGTCATATTTCCAAAAAGTTCAACATGCTGAAAAGTTCTTGAAATACCTTTATTCGCAATCTTTGAAGGAGGCAGATTATTTATTTTTTCATCTTTGAAAAGTATTTCTCCTTTATCAAGCCTGTGGATGCCACTTATGATATTAAGCAAAGTTGTTTTCCCGGCTCCATTTGGTCCTATGAGAGCTTTTATTTCACCTTGCCTAACATTCAGATTAACATTCTGTAAAGCAGCAAGACCGCCAAAATTTTTAAAAACTCCCTTAATGCTTAGCAAATTTATAACCCCGTACATTCTTGATTTTTTCCGATATAATAGGCACAAGACCTTTTCTGAAAAACATCAGGGTCAGTGTTAATATAAAACCATAAACCAGAATATCAAGCTCCTGAAATTTTCTTAATAATTCGGGCAGTACTGTTATAACAATTGCACCCGCAACAGCACCCCACAAATTTTTGCTTCCACCCACAATTACCATCATAAGAATTAATATTGAATAAAACAGAGAAAAACTGCTTGGACTGATGAATGTGACATAATGAGAATAAAGGCTTCCTGCAAGTGATGCATATAGCGCACTAAGAATAAACACCTTAATTTTGAGTAAAGGAACATTTATTCCAATAGCTTCACAGGCTGTGTCACTGTCATGCATTGCCCTTAGAATTCTTCCTGTATTTGATTTAGTAAGGTTGATAGAATAAAGCATCACAATTGCAACTATTATCCATATAAAATAAAAACTTTCTTTTGTAGTTTGAATTGAATAACCTGCAATATTAAAATGAGGTATATCTCCAAATCCAGATGGGCCGCCCGGTCCCCATTCATTAAGAATTACATATATAATCTCTCCGAAACCGAGAGTTGCAACTGCAAGATAATGACCTTTCAACCTCAGTGCAGGGACCGCCAATACTACCGCTGCAATCGCTGAAACTATCATTGCAGATAAAATGCCAAGGATAACAGGAAACCCGTAATAAACACTGAGTATAGATGATACATATGCACCTATTCCATAAAATCCAGCCTGTCCCAAAGAAACCTGTCCAGCGTATCCCATCAAAATACACAACCCTATCGCAACAAGTGCGTTTATACCCGAAAAAATTCCAATTGTAAGTGCATAGTTGCTCTCTATAAACAAAGGCAGCAATCCAACGAATATGAAAAATACTATAAAGACCATGAAATCTTCTTTTTTCATGTCTAAAACTTTCTTAATTGCGACATTGATTTAGTTATAAAGATTCCAGAAGGTTTGAAAAAAAGTATTAAAAGTAAAATAACAAGTGCAACTGCATCTTTAAGACCTGAATGAACATAACCTGCTGTCATTGATTCAAGAATACCAATTATGAATCCTCCGATTACCGCACCTCTGTTACTTCCAAGTCCTCCCATTATTGCGGCACAGAAGCCTTTAACAGAAAGCATAGGACCTTTGTCATACTCCATCAGTGAAATAGGAGTAATTGTCATTCCGCCTATGGCACCAACAATGGCGCTTAATATAAAAGAGAGCATAACCATTTTCGATACATTTACACCAGCAAGTTTTGCTGCGGTAGGATTAACAGCACATGCAAGCATTGCCTTACCTGTAATAGTTCTTTTAAAAAACAAGAAAAGCAAAATTATACAAAAAAGCGTGATGCTGATTACCCATAATGTTTGTTGCTGGATAATTGCTCCATAAATATTTATGGGCTCTCCTTCAGTGAAAGGCGGATATACATAAGGCTCTTTTCCGAAAAGAAACATCAAAACCCCCCGAAGAACAATTGATACCGATATTGTAATCATTATCATTAGAAGCAGATCCGGATTCTTTAAAGGTTTGATGGTGAGTCTTTCGATTAATAATCCAACTAATCCTGAAGAAATCAGTGTGCATAAGACTGCGGCAAAAAAAGGAAGCTTAAGTGATTCAGAAAAAAACCACATTAAAAGTCCGCCTATTACAACAAATTCACCCTGGGCAAGATTTATGATTGAGGTTGAGTTATATATTATATTAAAACCAATACCAACCAGCGCATAAACAGCCCCGATAGTAAGACCGGAAAAGAGAAATTGCAGAAATACAGTTAACAAATCGTGCTATACCATGAAAAATGATTGAGGGGATTTTCTCCCCTCAATCATTCATTCACTCTATTTCAAAATTTCCCAATCGCCATTTTTTACAACAACCATTTCAAAGGCAGTTTTATCCAGCCCGCAATGGTCTTCAGGAGACATATTGAATATGCCGCCGGTTCCCGGCCATTTCTTTATTTTTGTCTCAATATAATCTCTGATTTTTTTCTTGTCAGGTCCTACTTTCTTCAAAGCTTCGACTATCATCATTATAGAATCATAGGCATGACCGCCGAATGTTCCGGGTTCGCCTTTGTATTTTGCTTCATAGTCTTGAGTGTATTTTTTCAATAAAGCCTTCTGAGGATGTTTATCAGGAAGCTTATCCCAAACAACAAGTCTGCCAAGGGGAGCAATAACGCCTTCTGCTGCTTTACCAGCAAGTTCTATATTTTTCTTACTGCCCCATCCATGACTTTGATATAAAGGAATACCCATTTTGAGTGCACTCCAGTTTTTTGTAACTATAACCTGACCCGGACCAACTGACCAGTTAATTACTGCCCGGGCACCTGAAGCTTTAATTTTTGTAAGCTGTGTTGTCATATCAGAATCTTTTGGTCCATATTTTTCATCTGCAGTAATTGTAATTCCATATTTTGGAGCCATATCATGCAAAGCTTTTCTTCCAGCGTCTCCAAAACCTGTAGAAATTGTGATAATTCCAACCTTAGAAATGCCCTGCTTTTTCATATAACCATAAATTGCTTCTACTGCGCTTGTATCATACTGGGGAGTTTTAAAAATCCAGTATCTTTCTTTAACAGGCATTGTAATTGGAGCGCCTGCTGCGCATGATATTAAAGGTGTCTTAGCATTATTCATGATTGGAACCAATGCCATTGATTCGCCAGTTGTGGAAGGACCGATAATAGCAAGAACTTTGTCATTCTCAAGGAGCTTTTTTGCTGATAAAACTGCCTGGGTTTCGTCACTTTTTGTATCCTCAATTATTATTTCCAGTGGATGACCGTTAATACCGCCTGCTTTATTGATCTGTTCTTGCAACATCAAAGCGGTATTTTTTTCAGGTTCACCAAGAAAAGATGCAGGTCCTGTAACAGCAAAGACCGCTCCTATTTTGTAAGGTTCTTTTGCCTCAGCATTCTGCAAAAACAGAAAAACAGATGCTAACCCTAATACAATCAATACAAAAACAGCTCCTGCCTTTTTCATAAAAAACCTCCTTAAAAGAAAATTTCAGGGATTTTAAAATAATCATTCCCTGTTTATATGATTTTAAAATAGATTGTTCTTTTATTTTATTTTTACAGGGAAGAAATCTCTTCACCTTGAATTATTTTAACGCCTGATTTTTTTAGGACATTGACCGCTTTTTCAGTATCATCGAAGCGAAAAATCACAATAGCGTTTTCCCCGCTTTTCTCTACAAAAGCATACATATATTCAACATTTATCCCTTCATCTTTGATAATATTGAGTATACCGGATAATCCACCCGGTCTGTCAGGAACTTCTATCGCAACCACTTTTGTTTTTTCAACAGTAAAGCCATTAAATCTTAAAACATTTTTTGCTTTCTCTGTATCATTAACAATTAATCTTAAAATCCCGAAATCAGCGGTATCGGCAAGATATAACGCTCTTATATTTATACCTGCATTGGAAAGGATACCTGTTACTTCTGCGAGTCTTCCAGATTTGTTTTCAATAAAAATCGATAATTGCTCTACATCCATTATTTACACTTCCTGAAAATATGGTTATAAAGATTATCATATCTATAACTAATATTACAACTACTGTCTGTTCTTAATTCTTTTACTTTTTTGCGATTTGCTATTTCAGATTGAAGTAAACTTAAAATATATGATAAATTAATAGAATTTTTAAATATAAAATGAAATCTATGGTTGCTTACAACCTGCACAAAACAAAGAGAGGAATATGGATATTACAAATGTATTGTTTTCAGGAGTGGGGGGGCAGGGAATTATTCTTGCAAGCAAAATATTAACCAGATGCGCATTCATCTCTGGTTATTCTGTAAAAGAAAGCGAACTTCATGGCATGGCTCAAAGGGGTGGAAGTGTAATAAGTCATGTAAGGTTTGGAGATGAAGTTTACTCTCCTTTAATTCCAAAAGGTAAAGCAGATTTTCTTGTTGCTCTCGAAGAACTCGAAGGCTTAAGATATGCATATTATCTTAAACCTTATGGCAATGTGATATTGAATCATAGAAAAGTTATACCTTTCACTGTTAATCCTGCTTCAAATCCCTATCCCGAAGATGTTAAATCAAAACTTATATCAATGGGCTTTCATGTTGATAGTGTTAATGCTATGGAAATTGCAAATGAAATGGGAAATTCTAAGTTAGAAAACATTATTATTCTGGGGATTCTCTCAAGATATATGCCTTTTATCATTTCAGCGTGGGAAAAAACAATAAGAGAATCAGTTCCGCCAAAAACAATTGAAATTAACATTGAAGCATTCAAAAAAGGAAGAGAATTATTGGAGGGGAAAATCTAACATGTTCTGGCAAAAAGATATAGAGACTATTGATCGCAAAGAGCTTGAAAAACTACAACTAAAAAGGCTGCAAAATACTATATCAAGAGCTTCAAAAAATATACCTTTCTACAAAGATATTTTTGCAAAATCAGATATTAAGCCAAAAGATATTACTTCATTGAGAGATATTGAAAAATTACCTTTTACGAAAACCGAAGATCTTCGAGCAAATTATCCTTTTGGTATGCTTGCTGTGCCTAAAGAAAAAGTTGTCAGACTTCACACATCGAGCGGAACAACAGGGAAACCAAAGGCAATATTTTTCTCAAAGAAAGATGTTAACCAGGCAGCAGAACTTATTGCTCGTTGCCTTATAATGACAGGTGTAAAAAAGGATGATGTGCTTCAGAATATGATGACATATGGTTTATTTACCGGCGCTCTGGTAATGCATTATGGAGCTGAAAAAGTCGGTGTTCTCGTAATTCCTGCAGGTCCGGGAAACACAAAAAAACAGATTTCATTGATGCAGGATTTTAAGACAACCACATTGCATATTACTCCAAGCTATGCTCTTTATCTTTCAAGCGTAATGAGTAATGAAGGGCTTAACCCTTCTGACTTTTCTTTAAGAAGAGCATATCTGGGTTCTGAACCATATTCTGAAGAGACAAGAAAAAAAATCGAGTCTTTTTTCAATATTGATGTTTATAATTCTTATGGTTTATCTGAGATGAACGGTCCCGGAGTTGCGTTTGAATGTACTGAAAAAAATGGAATGCATTTATGGGAAGACAATTTCATTATGGAAATAATCAATCCCGAAACTGGCAAGACTCTTCCTGATGGCGAAAAAGGCGAACTCGTTCTAACAACTCTATGCCGTGAAGCAATGCCGATCATAAGATACAGAACAAGGGATATTACGATGATAATACCTGAAAAATGTAGATGCGGCAGAACCCATCGCAGAATTTCACGTATCATTGGAAGAAGCGATGATATGTTTATTGTCAAAGGTGTCAACATATTCCCTCAACAGATTGAGAGGGTGCTTATGGGTATCAAGGCAGTTGCACAGAACTATCAAATTGTTCTTGAATCATATGACCGGATGATTGTCAGGGTAGAAATATCAAGAGAACTTTTTGATGGCAGAGTCGAGCATCTGGTTAATCTCAAAAATGAAATAGTTGAAAAACTAAGAGCTGAAGTACTGGTAAGACCAGATGTTGAATTGCTCGAACCAGGCACTTTACCCGTAACTGAAGGGAAAGCTGTAAGAGTAATAGATAAAAGAACATTATAAGAGGAGCACAAAATGGAACAATTAAAACAAGTGTCTATTTTCTCCGAGAACAAACCGGGAAAGCTTACAAAAATCACAAAAGTTCTTGCTGATGCTGGAGTCAATATTCTTGCAATAAGCATCGCGAGTTCAAATGGTTTTGGAGTATTAAAGTTCATTGTGGATGACTGCGACCTTGCATATCAGAAACTTAAACAAAAAGGTTTTACTGTTTCCTTGAATGAAGTCCTTGCAATTGAAATGATAGACAGACCCGGCGGGCTATATGAGGTTGCATCTGTTTTATCAAAGAAAAAAATCAATGTTGAAAACGCATATGTACTAATTCTTGAATCAAGGAAAAAAGCTTACCTTGTAGTTGATATAAAAGATATTGAAAAGGCAAAAAAGCTTTTGAAAAATTCCAAATTGAGTTTTTTAAAATTATCAAAAAATTCTTTACTTAGAAAATCGGGAGGGAATAAAAAATGATCTGGGATAAGCAAGCAGAATGTATGCGGATTAAAGAACGGCAAGCTTTACAGCTTGAAAGGCTGAAAGCAATTGTTAGAAGGGCATATAAAAACGTTCCTTACTACAAGAAAAGATTTGATGAATTGAAAATTAAACCTTCGGACATAAAAAACCTCTCTGATATAAGAAAACTTCCTTTTACCACCAAAACCGACCTGAGAGAAGGTTATCCTTTCGGATTGTTTGCTGTTCCGAGAAAAGAAATTGTTGAAGTCCATACATCTTCTGGAACTACAGGAAAGCCAACTGTATCAGGATATACGAGAAAAGATATTGAAATTTGGGGAGAAGTTGTTGCCCGGGCATTAACAATGTGCGGAGCAACAAAAGACGATATAATACAGAATGGTTATGGATATGGTTTATTTACAGGCGGACTCGGAATTCACTATGGAGCTCAAAGAATAGGTGCAACTGTTGTGCCTGTATCCGCAGGCCAGACAAAAAGGCATCTTGATATAATGCAGGATTTTGGCTCTACAATCCTTACATGCACACCTTCTTATGCTTTGTACCTCACAGAAGCTGTTGCAGAGGCCGGGATAAATATAAAGAAACTTAAACTAAAAGCAGGGTGTTTTGGCGCTGAGATGTGGACAGACAGGATGAGAGATGAAATTGAAAAAAGATTTCATCTTCTCGCATTGAATATATACGGACTTACTGAAATAATAGGACCCGGAGTAGCTCAGGAATGTGAACAAAAGAACGGGCTTCATATTTTCGAGGATCATTTTTATCCTGAAGTTGTTTCACCCGATACACTTGAACCATTACCAGATGGCGAAAAAGGTGAACTTGTACTAACAACATTAACACGTGACGGAATGCCGATGATAAGATTCAGGACAAGAGACATTACCGCATTAAGAAGGGAACCTTGTAAATGTGGCAGGACTCTTGTGAGAATGGACAGGATTACAGGCCGTACTGATGATATGCTCAAAATAAGAGGAGTTTTAATCTTTCCATATCAGATTGAAAAAGCTCTGCTTGAGGTTAAAGGTGTAGAGCCTCATTATCAAATAATAGTAACAAGGCCTCAACATCTTGATGAAATTGAAGTTCAGGTCGAGACATCCAAGAAGCTGTTCTCCGATGAAATAAAAGGACTCGAAGAGATAAGAAAAAAGATCGAGAAACATATCGAAAATTCAATCGGTCTAAGAGTAAAAGTTACCCTGGTTGAACCAAAAACTCTCCCGAGAAGCGAAGGAAAAGCCAAGAGAGTAATCGATAAACGTCAATTATAAAGGAGCGTAAAATGGAAGTTAAACAAATATCATTATTTCTGGAAAATAAAAAAGGCAGGTTATGGGAAGCATTGAATGTTCTTGCAAAAGCAAAAATAAATATAAGAGCCTTATCAATCGCAGATACATCTGATTTTGGAATTTTACGCCTGATAGTGCCTGAACCTGAAAAAGCAAAAAAAGCTCTCGAAAAAAATAATTTTACTGTAAGAGAAAATGATGTTATTGCTGTTGGTGTTTCAGATAAACCAGGCGGGCTGGCAGAAATTCTAAAAATTTTGACTGATGCTGATATAAATGTTGAGTATATGTACGCCTTTGTTGAAAAAAGCGGTCAAAAAGCAATAGTTGTCCTTCGTACAGACAGCATAAGCAAGGGCAAAAAAGCTCTTAAACAAGCTGGTGTTACGGTGCTTTCTGCTCAGCAGGTTTACAGCTTATAGATTTCTGTTTTAATTTTGCAAGACGTCTTGTTACAAACACACATGGCCTGCGGGATATCACTATATTAACTCCGGGAGAATCGAGTTTTTCTCTGAGCAGAGTTTCTGTTTTATTTACTTCATAAGGGTCTATAACTTCTATTGAAGTTGCCCCGCATGCTTTACAGATTTCTTCAAGCGATACTTTTCCGCCCTCCCGACCTTTTGCTGTTATACCGGTCAAAGGAGTGGGCTGGTGTCCTGTCATTGCAGTGGAAGAATTATCAAGAATCAACACAAGGATATTGGCTTTATTGTAAACAGCATTAATAAGAGCCGGTATTCCTGAATGAATAAATGTAGAATCTCCGATAACCGCAGCCACTCTTTTTACGCCCTGTTTGGCAATTCCAGCAGCCTTGCTAATTCCTGCGCCCATACATAGACATGTGTCAACTATCTGATAAGGAGGGCTTGCTCCGAGCGTATAACAACCAATATCGCCGGCTGTGAATGTTGGATTTGCTGATTTCAGAGCTTCATAAAGCTTACTATGAGGGCAACCCGGACAGAGTGCGGGTGGACGTTTCAGCAATGTTCCTGTATCAAGGGTTGTGTTTTCAGGTATTTTCCATCCGCAGACATATTTAGACAAAACATCGGGGCCAAGTTCGCCTATCATACTTATTTCGCCTGATATTTTACCTTTAACTTTATTTGAATATTTTCTCGCAATCTCTTCAATAATCGGCTCTCCTTCTTCAAGAACCCATACCTCATCCATTTTCTTTACAAATTTCTTAATCAATGCTTCGTCAACAGGATAGTAAGAAATCTTAAGAATATCAAAATTATCACCGTATTCCTTTGCATAAGCATAACCTATTCCACAGGCTATAATTCCTTTTTTTCTTCCGCTACTGTTAATTTTATTCAGCCCTGAATTTTGTCCCCATTTGATCAGTAATTCCTGCTTTTTAATTAATTTTTCGTGGCATCTTAAGACATTGCTCGGGACTGCTATCATATTAGCTGGATCTTTTTCGAGCTTAAGAGGATTCTGTTCCCTGATTCTCCCCAATTTTACAGGTGATTCAGCATGAGAAACTCTCGTAACTGTCCTCAACATTACAGGCAGCCCTGTTTCCTCTGACAGATCAAACGCAGCAATTGTCATATCTTTTGCTTCCTGTGAATCGCATGGTTCAAAACACGGAATTTTTGCAAATTTTGCATAGAAACGTGAATCCTGCTCATTCTGCGAAGAATAAGCACCCGGGTCATCTGCAACTGCAAGAACAAGTCCTCCTTTAATCCCGAGATATGCAATAGTCATCAATGCATCAGATGCTACATTCAGACCAACATGTTTCATTGAACATATTGCTCTTTTCCCTGCATATGAAGCACCAATTGCGGTCTCTAAAGCAACTTTTTCGTTTACTGACCATTCTGCATCGCCTTCAAAATGTTTTGCTATATAGGTAAGTATTTCAGTAGCAGGAGTTCCGGGATAGCTTGTAGCTATAGATATTCCTGCTTCAATTGCTCCCCTTCCAATTGCATAATCTCCTAAAAGTAAAACTTCATTGTTATCTTGATTTTCTCTCACGGTCTATTACCTCATTAATGGTTAAATTAAAGCTATTGTTTTTGCTTTACATTATTTTCAGTTTTTTCTTCAGGGCTTGAAAGCCTGTCAGCCCATAAACTTTTAAGCTTTTTCAATATTTTTATAATTAATTCGTAATTATACCACTAATAATCTTGAATTTGGGAAGAAAAATAATCCTGAATCAAATCCTGATACTTTCATTTCAGTCATTAACAATTGTAAAATATTCATGCTATGGAAGGAATTATAGATTTTCATACTCATGCTTTTCCTGACGAACTTTCAGAAAGAGTAATGAAGTTGCTTGAGGATGAGGGAGGCATTAAAGCATGTCTTGACGGAAAGATTTCTTCCTTGCTGTCATCAATGAATAGTTGCGATATTGAAAAAAGCATAATTTGCAATATCGCGACCAAACCTTCCCAATTTGACTCAATCTTAAAATGGAGCAAAGAGATAAAAACAGACAGGATAATACCATTTCCTTCCATTCACCCTTATGATCCTGAAGCTATCGAAAAAATTCATATTATAAAAAAGGAAGGATTTAAAGGAATAAAATTTCATCCTTACTACCAGAATTTTATTATAGATGAAGAAAAACTCTTCCCTGTATATAAAAAAATTTGCGATGAAAATTTAATACTTGTAATGCATACGGGGTTTGATTTTGCTTTTCCAAGAATCAGGATAGCTGATCCTGAAAAAATCATAAATATTCTGAAAAAAATTCCCGGATTAAAACTTATAACAACCCATCTCGGAGCATGGGAAGATTGGGAAGAAGTAAGCAAACATATTCTCGGCAAACCAATCTATATGGAAATCTCCTTTTCTCTCGAATTCTTAAATGATACTGTAAAAAAAATATTCTTTAATCATCCTCCAGAATATATACTTTTTGGCACAGATTCTCCATGGACAGATCAAAGAAACACTCTTTCTTTGTTTAAAGCACTTAATCTCGGTGAGGAGAAAGAAAAACTCATACTCCGTGAAAATGCTGTCAGACTATTAAACTCAGTCTGAAATATTTTTAAATGATTTTAAATTCAGGCAAATTTACTGAAAAAAAACTTAGCTTAATCATTAAAAAGGCTTCAGAGAAAAAAGATATTCAACAAAAAATATGCTTTATTTCGCGCAATTTTCTCGGCACACCTTATAAAAGTTCAACCCTTATTGGCGATAAAAACTCTAAAGAGATATTTGTAATAAACCTTGAAGGCATTGACTGTTTCACCTTTATTGATTATGTAGAAGCAATGAGAATCTCTTCTTCATTCGATGAATTCCTTATAAATGTAAAAAAAATCAGATATAAATCAGGCAAAGTAAGTTTTAAGAACCGCAATCATTTTTTCACTGACTGGAAATATTCAAATAAAAAGTTTATTGATGATGTTACTTTATCTGTTTCGGATAACAAAGCAATATGTATTGAAAAAATATTGAACCTGAAAGAAGATGGTTCAAAAATATTAGAAGATATCCCGGTAAAAAAACGAAAGATATTTTATATCCCTTCAAATACTATAAATAAAAGAATTATTAATAACTTAAAGACAGGTGATTATATCGGGATCTATTCTGAAATGCAGGGACTCGATGTATCTCATACCGGAATTATAATAAAGAAAAGCAAAAATATTTTTTTACGACACGCTTCATCACAAAAAAAATTTCGGAAAGTTATAGATAGCGAATTCACAAGTTATATTAAAAAAAAGCCAGGCATCATTGTCTTCCGTCCAAAAGAATGATCGTAAATACTTATCTTCTGGAAATAATGAGTAATAACAACATCATTACTCCTTTGACAAATGTCTGATTGGTTATAGGGAAATAAACTTTCTTGAATAAGTGAATGAAATTTAAATAATAACTTGAATAAATTGTTCTATTTTATTATTATTAATATAAAAATTGGAGGATATATGAATAGGGAAGAAGTTGAAAAAGCACTTGAAGTAGTAAGGCAAGGGCTCAGGCGTGATGGAGGAGATATAGAGCTTGTAGAGATTAAGGATAAAATTGTTTATGTAAGGCTTAAAGGTGCTTGTGGTGGATGTCCTATGTCAACATTGACTCTGAAAAACTGGGTTGAAGCTTATTTAAAAAGGGAAATTCCAGAGGTAAGTTCAGTACAGGCTGTATAATCTATTCATACAGGAGGGTTAAGAATCAGAAATGTTTTATAACCTCTCTCTTAAAAGAACATTTATAGTCCTGTCATCTTTATTTATTTCTATAATTCTCTGTATTCCCGGAAGAGCAAATTCAGATGTTAAAGTTCAAAATATCAAACATTTTTCATCTCAAGATTACACAAGGGTGGTGATTGAACTTTCAGGACAGGTAGAATTCAATAAGTGCAAAATCAGCAACCCTGAACGTATATTTTTCGATCTGAAAAATTCATACATAACAAAGGAAATAAAAACTGTTCTTCCTGTTGGTGATGGAATTTTAAAATCTGTGCGTGCAAGTCAGTACAATAGTGAAACTGTTAGAGTTGTGCTTGATATCGAAGAAATTTCTGACTGGAATTATTTTATAATCGAAAATCCGGCGAGATTGATTATAGATTTAAAAGGCAAAAACAAAAAAAGTAACTCTTCAGTATTTCTCGCTAAAAGAAGAATAGTTATAGACCCGGGACACGGTGGTCATGACCCAGGTGCTGTCGGGCCTAAAAAATTATATGAGAAAAATGTTGTTCTTGATATAGCTCTAAAACTCCGGAAAATTCTTCAAAAGAATCCCATGAATGAAGTTTTTCTGACAAGGGAATCAGATATATATCTACCTCTCGAAGAAAGAACAGCGATAGCCAACAAGAAGAATGCAGATTTATTTATATCAATACACGCTAACGCAAGTCCTAACAGAGAAGCAAGAGGCGTTGAGACTTATCTCTTAAACTGGACAGATGATGAGGAAGCCATGAAGGTCGCAGCAAGAGAAAACAAAATATCATTGAGAAAAATGAGGGCGATGAAAAAGCAATTCGATATTCTCGAAACAATAAAGACTGATTTAATGAGAGAAAACAAAAGAGATGAATCTGTAAAACTCGCAAATTATATTCAAAGATCCATTATTTCCGGTGTTAACGAAAAATATAAAAACATAATAGATCATGGGGTAAAACAGGCAATGTTCTATGTTCTTCTTGGAGCCAATATGCCATCTATTCTTGCAGAAGTCTCTTTTATAAGCAATCCTCAGGAAGAAAATCTTCTTTCAAATGAAACATACCGTGAGGAAATCGCAAAAGCCCTGGCAGAAGGAATTGATACTTATTTCAAATCATCGCCAGCTATTCAAAAAGTTGCGGAGCTTACTTTCCACGGTTTACAATGAAAGAAATAATTTGCCCCCGGAAATAAGAATTATACTTTATTTGTTATTTGTAGTTTCATTGTTTATCATAAATAATCTGAAAATATATTTTTATGTATTACTTCTGATTGCTGTAGTAGTGCTTTTTATACCTTTCAAACATTTAAAAAAAGGATGGATTTTTATATGTTTTCTGCTTTTTTTTGCTTTTGTCAGCAATTTATTTTTTCAGAACGGAAGAATAATTTACAAAACAGGCTATTTCTATATCACTGAAGAAGGACTAAACAATGCTTTAATCAGAACATTGAGAATATTATTTATGATTGCCGGTGTAAAAATTTTAACTGCCTCAACAGAAATAACTTATCTTATTAAAGCGGTCGAAAGACTTTTAAGTCCTCTTGAAAAAATTGGCGTGCCTGTAAAAAGTTTTTTCCAGATAACTGTTTTGACATATAAATCACTTCCCGTGATTAAAGACAACATATATTCTTTATACAAAGAGTCAAAAAAAACAGAAGTGGGATCAAACATCTATAACAAGATTCAAAATCTTGCTGTAATTTTACTGAATTTTTTTATAAACAGCATCAAATCCCCTGAAAAATTCTTTAAAAAATACAATGGAAATAAGTAAAAAATATGAAACATATTGATATATTTATAGCAAATGGATTGATCATTGACGGCTCTTTATCTGAACCTTTTGAGGGATGCATAGCTATTTCAGGAGATAAGATTTCTTTTATTATAAAGAAAAATTCCGCAAAAAATATTTTTAATGCAGATAATTTTATAGATGCAGAAGGAATGGTTATTTCTCCGGGATTTATTGATACCCACGCGCATTCTGAATTTACTCTCCTTGCAGATCCACGCGCAGAAGCCAAAGTCTGCCAGGGAATAACCACAGAAATTAATGGAAATTGTGGGCTCTCAGCAGCTCCCCTGTATGGTGAAGCCTTTGAACATAGAGAATCTGATCTCAAAGAATATTGTATCAAAGAGAGATGGCATGATTTTAACGAATATTTTATGTTGCTCAAAAATAGAGAACCTGCTTTGAATTTTTTATCTCTAACAGGTCACGGAAATATAAGAGCATCTGTTATCGGGTATAAAAATAAAAAACCGGATAGTCTGGAAATGAAAAAAATGCAGGAGCTTCTAAGAAAAAGCTTCACTGAAGGTTCCGCAGGTCTTTCTACGGGTTTGATTTATCCACCGGGAGTCTATTCGGATACTGAAGAGCTAATAGACTTATTAAATAATTCAGACGTTAATTCAAGCAAAACTGGCATATATACTTCTCATATCAGAAGCGAAGGTGACCATCTTATTGAAGCTGTTGAAGAGTTGATCAGAATAGGTGAAAAAACAGGTGTGCCCGTGCATATATCCCATATAAAAACAAATGGTAAGGAAAATTGGCACAAAATTGATGATGTAATCTCTCTGATTGAAAATGCACGTAACAATAAAATTAAGATAACCGGCGACCGTTATCCTTATATAGCTTCTTCAACAGACCTTGATACTATTTTACCTTCATGGGCTTATGAAGGAGGGGCTAAAGAAGAATTAAAAAGATTGAAAGACAGTAAGATTGTCAAGGTCTTAAAGCAGCAAATTATTGACAGACATCCTGAACCGGAATACTGGGAAAATATTACTGTATCATCAGTAGTTAGTGAAAAGAACAAATGGATGGAAGGAAAAACAATTTCGCATATCGCAAACAGTAGAAAATTAAATCCCTTAGATGCATTAATAGAATTACTCGTTGAAGAGAAAATAAGGGTTGGAGCGATTTTTACAGCCATGAATGAAGATAATCTTAAACGCTTTCTTTCATTACCTTATATAATGATCGGGACCGACAGTTCAGCACGTAGTTTTAGTGGAATTACATTCAGGGGTAATCCTCACCCGAGAGGATTCGGGAGTTTTCCAAAATTCGTGGGCAAGTATGTTAGAGACAAATCAATAATGGAATTAAAAGAAGCCATATTTAAGATTACCTCGCTTCCTTCGGAAACATTCGGACTGCAAAATAGAGGACTTATTAAAGAAGGATTTTATGCGGATATAGTTATTTTTGATTATAAAAAAATTCATGATAATGCAACCTTTGAAAAACCTTTTCTGAAACCATCAGGCATTCAATATGTATTTATAAACGGAAAACCTGTTTTATATGAGGGCAAAATTACTGGTATCAGACCGGGAAGAATTTTAAAACCCATACCAAAAAGGCTTGAAAATAAAAATAATTAAGCCAAAAAAAGCAGTCGAAATAATGCAGATGTTGCGAAATTGAAAAATGCTGAAGGCTGAAGTATGAACTAATTTCTATTTTGTTAAGGGGTATTAGGGGTCGTATATTACTTTGTAATTTTGTTGTTTACTTATACTTCAGCCTTCGGCCTTCTTTTTGTGCGCATTTCGCTTTGCAGTTTTAATTAAACGCTTAACACGATGAACGCAAAAAACGCAACAAACGCTATAACGCTATAAACGCTATAACGCAATAAACACTATAACGCAATAACGCTATAAACGCTATAAACGCAACAAACGCTTTTTGCCTTCAGCATTAGATAGTTTATTTTGTTTCATAATTTTAATCATTAACATTTTATAATGTTATTATTGGGGTTATAGTCTTTTTAGTGACATGATAAACGGGTTAGAACAGACAGATTTCTGGTATAAATATAAAATCTATATGGGATATTATGAAGCCGATAATAGGGATAACATTGGATTATAAAGAACAATACTACAGAATTAAACGCTATTATTCTGATGCTGTAAGTATGTATGGAGGAGTGCCTTTTTTTATGTCTTACGATGATCCTCAAAGCTATGTAAAAATAATAGATGGGTTAATCATCTCTGGCGGGGATGATGTGCCTCCTTTATACTATAATGAAAGAAAATTATTATGCACTAAGAATGTATCCCGTAAGAGAGCTGATTTTGAACTTTCTTTAATAAAATTGACTGTAAAGGAAAAAAAGCCGATACTCGGAATATGCTATGGCATGCAGTTACTTAATGTTTTTTTTGGTGGAACATTATATCAGGACTTAAGCCTCATTAAAGATATAGAAATTAATCATCAAAAAAGTTATCATAATATTGTGATAACAGAAAACAGGTTTTTTAAAAAAGGCAGGTTTTCTGTAAATAGCACCCATCACCAGGCTTTAAAAAGTCTCGGAAAAGGTTTATCTGTCTTAGCCATTTCTAAAGATAAAATAATTGAGGCATTTTACAGAGAAAAATATCCTTTTCTAATTGGAGTTCAATGGCATCCTGAACGTCAAATTAACAGTTTTTTATCTAAAACCCTGTTCACATCTTTTATTAGAGCCGCTGGTTTAGTATTAGAATAATTGTTGCAAACGACAAAAACTGAGAGGAGGAGAAAATGATAAGCAGAGAAGAACTTAAGGAAATAGCAAAAATAAGAGGTAATGATGCATATTTTGTTAGCCTTTATCTTAATGTGAATCCAGTCACAAATGTTAAGGACAATTATGTAATACATGTTAAGAACATGCTCAAGCAAAACGTAGAAAAACTTGATAAAGTGATAATGAAAAGCATAAGCCGTGACTTTGAAAAAATTGAATCATATATTCTCACAAATAAAAAGGTATTTAAAAAAGGCCTTGCGATAATCAGTTGTGATAAGAAAAATTTCTGGAAAGAATTCCATCTTTCAATTCCTGTCAGGAACGATATAATAATTGATACAACACCATATATTAAACCATTACTGGATATTTTAGACAATTATCAGAGATACGCTATATTACTTGTTGGCAGGGAATACGCAAGATTATTCATGATTCATCTCGGAGAAATTGAAGAATATATTGAAATATATACAGAAGGAGTTCCGGGAAGGCATAAAAAAGGCGGCTGGTTTTCTTTGTCGGAAAAAAGTTATGAAAGACACATAGATTATCATGTTGAAAGACACTTGAAGGATGTCCTTAAACAGCTTGATACAATAATGTCAAAAGAATATGTTGGCAGGTTAATAATAGGTGGTTCCGAAGATGCTGTTTCAAGGGTAAGAACAATGTTGCCTCATACTATATCTGAAAAGATAATAGGCACTTTTCATGCAGATATGAATGCTACTGGCAAAGAAATACTTGAAAAAACAGAACCGATATTCAGAGCTTATGAAAATATGAAGGAATCGGAAACCATCGAAGAAATATTAACAAAAGCCATGAAAAATGAGAATGCAGTAATAGGAATTGAAGATGTTATGAACGCTATTCAGGAAGGACGTGTTATGAAACTTGTCTTGCTAAAAGATTTTAGCATTGAAGGACTTTTATGTAAAAATTGCGGACATCTTACAATACAGAACATAACATCCTGTCCTTATTGCAAAGGAGAGGTAGAAAAAGCAAACTATGTAACTGACCTTATTGCCCAGAGAGCTATTGAACAGGGTGCTTTTGTTGATATTGTTTATGACAACCCGAAACTCAAGGAAACAGGTGGCATAGGAGCTATTTTAAGATTTTAAGAGTCAATATTACGATTTTTATTATTTTAATTTCCCTTCTGTTCGGTTGCACATCCAGAAACCGTATGGAAGGATATTTGCATTACAGACTCAATACAAATCCAACAACACTTGACCCCGCACTTATAGTTGATGTAACAGGCGGTTTAATTGCTGCAAAGATATTTAATGGTCTTGTTAAAATCGGGGATGATCTTCAGATAATCCCCGATATAGCAGAGAAATGGGAAATTACACCAGATGGGCTTACCTATGTATTTAAACTCAGACATGGTATTAAGTTTTCAAATGGCAGAGAAGTAAAAGCACAGGATTTTAAATATTCATTTGAAAGGCTGCTTAATCCTTCAACCAAATCCCCAAACACATGGGTTCTCGAAAAGATTTCAGGGGCAAGAGCTTTTATTGAAGGCAAATCGCCAGAAATCACAGGATTACGTGTAATTGATGACTATACATTACAAATCAGCCTTGAAAAATCCTTTTTTCCGTTTCTTAAATTACTTTCAATGACTGCTGCATATGTGATACCCAAGGAGGAAGTTGAAAAGTTAGGTCCTGATTTTTCTTCGCATCCAGTAGGAACAGGACTTTATGTTTTAAAAAACTGGACACCGCAAACAGAGATTATTCTTGAACGAAGAGCAGATTATTTTGAAAAAGATGCAGGAGTTAAAGGAATAATTTACAGAATAATACCTGAAGATCTTACCGCGGTATCTGAATTTGAACTTGGCAATATTGATATTCTTACAATACCTTCATCAGAATATACACGTTTTACAGGAGATCCTTCTAAAAAAGATATGATTTCTTCAATTGAAGGACTAAATACTTATTATTTGGGCTTCAATTGTTCAAAGCCTCCGTTTAATAATACAAATGCAAGAAAAGCTATCGTATATGCTATTGACAAAGAAAAGATATTTAAAACTATTTATGAAAAAAGAGGAAGAATCGCTTACGGACCCATTCCTGATAAACTTAGAAAATGGCATATTCAGAATAAATACGAATATAATCCTGAACTCGCAAAAAAAATTATTAAAGAGATTGGATTAAATGGTAAAACTATAAATTTTTATATCACTGCAGATCAGGAAATTATTGATATTGCAGAAGTAATTCAATCCTACATAGAGGCTGCTGGTATTAATGTGAAAATAAAACAACTCGAATGGAGTGCTTATAAGAAAGCCGTAAATGAAGGGGAAGCGGAAATATTTTATTTAAGCTGGTGGGCTGACTATCCAGACCCTGAGAATTTTCTGTTTCCTCTTTTTCATTCATCAAATCATGGGGCAGCTGGAAATAGAACAAGATACACCAATCACTTAGTTGATAAACTGATAGAGAAAGCACAATTTGCATATGATGAAAAAGAAAGAATATCACTTTACAGCGAAGCTGAAAAACTTATAATTCAAGAAGTGCCATGGTTATGCCTCTGGCATAAAACAGAATATACAATAAGACAACCATGGGTGAAAAATTACAAAACATACCCAATTTACAGCATGGATAAAGGGACTGATATATTTATTGATGGACTACAAAAATAACTCTGTATAAGTAAGCTATAACTTTAATCTGAATAATGCAGACATAGTTCATAGCTCATAACAAGGCTAAAGGCAAAAAGCGTTTATTGCGTTATAGCGTTTATTGCGTTTATAGCGTTATTGCGTTATAGCGTTTGTTGCGTTTTTTGCGTTATTGTGTTTAATTAAAACTGCACGGAGCACGGCGCAACAACAAAGGCAAATAACAACCCCCTAACCCCCTTAACAAAGGGGAAATCTGGCAAATAGCTAAGAGCAAAGAGCGAATAAAAAAGGCTGAAGCCAAATAGATAAGAGAAAATAACTTTTTACTTATGAGCGAAGCTCATACTTCAGCCTTCAGCCTAAAGCCTTCAGCCTTTTATGAGAAATGTCTGCATTATTTGGGTTAATTCATATTTTATTCATATAATAAATATGCATTGAAATGCGCTGGTATTGTAAAAATAAGTTTATAGAAATATAATATAAAATTACTGTTTCTTTATTTTATAAAAAAGGGAGATTAATATTATGAATTTAAGAATAAACAGCTATTTTTTCAGATTATTTGTTTTGGTTATTTCCGTATTTTTAGTTGATTTTGCATTTAATAAAAGTTGTCACGCAGATGAAAGCAAAATTTCAAAGGAAACCATTGAAATTTTAAGCAAAGTCGGTCAGGCTACAGCAGAGATAGTCGATGCTGTGAAGCCTGCTGTTGTAAATATTTCTACTACAAGGACAATTAAAACTCAGGGCGGTTTTGACCCTTTTTTTGATGACCCATTTTTCAGAAGATTTTTCGGAGATCGCTTTAAAGCCCCAAAAGAAAGAAAATCCTCGGGTCTCGGTTCAGGCGTAATTGTTGACTCAAACGGTTATATACTGACTGCCAACCATGTTATTCAAGGTTCTGAAGAAATTAAAGTTACTTTATCTGACAAAAGAGAATTTATGGGAAAGATTGTAGGAAGTGATGCGATGTCCGATATAGCTGTAATAAAAATAGAAGCGAAAGATTTACCTGTAGTTAAGATGGGAAATTCAAGCAAGTTAAGAGTTGGTGAGACTGTGCTTGCTATAGGCAGTCCATATGGATTGAGTCAGACTGTAACAATGGGTATTGTTAGTGCGGTGGGAAGAGCAAATGTTGGCATCGCTGATTATGAAGACTTTATTCAGACAGATGCTGCAATAAATCCTGGTAATTCGGGGGGCGCACTTGTTAATGTCAGAGGAGAACTTGTTGGTATTAATACCGCTATTTTTAGTACAAGCGGTGGTTATCAGGGAATCGGTTTTGCTGTTCCAACAAGTATGGCAAAAGCGGTCATGGACAGTTTAATTAACAAAGGCAAAGTTGTAAGAGGATGGATAGGAGTGGCAATACAAAACCTTACACCCGAACTTGCAAAACAGTTTAATTTAAGTGAAGATAAAGGTGTTCTTATCGGCGATGTTGTTGAAGATGGTCCGGCTGATAAAGCAGGATTACAGAGAGGAGATGTGATAATAGAGTTTGATGGCAAAAAAATAGAAGATCCAAATCAACTCAGGAACAAAGTTGCGGTAACAGAACCCGGACAGGAGATCGAAGTAAAGATTATAAGAGAAGGCAAAAATCTTATAAAAAAGATTATTGTCGGGGAATTACCTTCAGAAATACATAAACTCTCAAAAGGTGAATACAATAATTCTTTAAGCGGCATCGCAGTTCAAAACATAACATCTGAGTTAATTGAAAGATTGGGGCTTCCATCGAAAATATATGGGGTGATAATAGAAGACATTGATGAAGAAAGCCCTGCTTTTGGTATATTGAAGGAAGGTGATGTAATTCTGGAAATCAACAGGCAAAAAATTACAAATATGAAAGATTATGATAAGGTGGTATCAAAAATTAAGTCAGATAAAGAAATTCTCCTGCTAATTTACAGGGAAAGAGCAACAATATACATTACATTGCCTGGCAAAAAGTCAGAATAATATAAGGATTGTTTGTTTAACCCAAAAAATGCAATTAATATTATAGTCTTTTTATGACAATAGAAAAAAACGAAGTTCATGTTTGGGAGATTAATCTTGGCTCTGATTTAAGTAAAGTAGAAAAGTATTTACCCATATTATCAGATGAAGAAAAAAAGAAAGCTTCTGCTTTCCGCTTTTCTGATGACCGGGAAAGATATATAATTTCACATGCAGTTTTAAGATTATTGCTCTCAAAATATTCAGGGGAAAAGCCTGAAGAAATAGTCTTCTATAATAATAATTATGGCAAACCTTATATTATGCTTAATCCCGATTTGCCAAAAATTTTTTTTAATATTTCACACTCCCATAAAATGGCTGTAATCGCCATCTCAAATGGATATGAAATAGGCATTGATATTGAATATTTATTAAGAAAAATAAACTTTGAAGATATAGCAAGAAGATTCTTTTCAAACATTGAAAATAAAAAGCTGAATAGTCTTTCCGGGAATTTACGGAAAGAAGCATTTTTCAGATGCTGGACAAGAAAAGAAGCATATTTAAAAGCAAAAGGAGTCGGTATCTCAGGATCATTTAAAAGTTTTGAGGTCTCAATTTTTCCTGAAGAAAATCCTGAAATTATTGCAATAGACGGGCAGCATTCTGATGAAGATAACTGGAGTTTGTTTGATATAATTCACATTCATAATTATATCGGAGCAATTGCTGTCAAAGGAAATTGTCAAACCGTAAAATTTTTCAAGTTTCAATTTACTCAGCCCGAAGAATGTAATTTATGTGTTACACGGTGTACACCGTGTATCCGGGTTACATAGTATATGTCTTTCATTATATAGTATTTTATATTCACACCTTATGCTTTGTACTTTACCCGAAAATGCATTTGAAACAATGCAGACATTGCTCATAAAAAGGCTGAGGGCTTTAGGCTGAAGTAGCAAATAGCGAAGAGCGAAGAGCTTATAGATAATGACTCTATGCTCTTTGCTATTGGCTATTGCCCGTGTCTGATTTATTCTGGGTTAACTTGTTTTAGTAAGGTCATTAAAGAACTGTTTGTTTTCAGCATATAGAAGACCATCTTCAAGCGTTATAAGCCCTGATTTGTATAGCTTTGCAAGAGATATTTCCAGAGGTGTGAAATCTTCTGTGCCAATGCTTGTTTTTTGAGATCTTATCTGATGTGTTTTGCCCTCGCGTATTAGATTTTTAATTCCCGTGCTATTGATAATAGACTCATAGGCAAGGATTCTTCCTTCGCCTGATTTTAGAGGAATTAATTTTTGTGAAAATATAAAAATAAGATTGTCAGCAAGTCTTGTTCTTATAAATACCTGTTGATGTGGCGGGAACATATTTACTATTCTTTCAATTGTTGTTAATGAATTGCTTGCATGTACTGATGCAATAACAAGGTGTCCTGTGTCAGCAGCCTGCAAGGTAAGATTAAAACTTTCAGCATCCCTGAGGTCTCCGATTACAATAACGTCAGGGTCCTGTCTGTAAACATGCTTCATCCCTTCAATAAAAGATTGCGTATCAGTTCCAATTTCCCGCTGATTTACATTGCTCTTTTTATGTTTATGAAGATATTCAATCGGCTCTTCAAAAGTGATAATATTGCATCTTCTTGTAGAATTGATAATATCAACGATCGTATTTAAAGTTGTAGTTTTCCCATGCCCTGCAGGTCCGGATACAAGGATAAGTCCTTGAGGCGCCAATACATATTCTTTAATCCATTCAGGAAGATTAAGCTCTTCCATTGAAGGAAGTATGTCTTTTATATATCTCATGGTGATTGAAATTGAATTGCGTTGTTTATATAAGTTTATTCTGAAACGTCCGATCTCGGGATAAGTTTTTGCAATATCAAAATCGCCTTTTTCCTGAAAAATCTCCCAGTTCTTTTCATTAAGGATTTCCTTTGCATATCTTATGCAATCATCAGGAGTTAAAGCATTCATAGCAGCTCTTTTTACATCATTGCCAAATTTTATTGACGGAGGCACTCCTGCAGTAAGCATAAGATCAGAAGCAGGTGAAGATGAAAGATATTTAAGAAGATTAATAAGAGAAGGAGCTTTTCTTAAATCAGTTTTAATGCCAATTTTACTCAGGTTTGAACCAGAAATTCCATCTCCAGGGTGCTCTGACAGAGTTTTTATAACCATTTCCATTTGTGAAGCTAAGACAACAACAGGATTGACTTTTTTGCCCAATGAAAATTCTATATCCCTTATTGCAATCATATCTTTTGGGTTAACCATTGCAAGAGTAATAGAATTTTCATTTACTGTAATTGGAAGTATTTTCATTGCTTTTATTTTTTCAAGAGGCATTATTTTAAGAACTTCTGGAAGTATATCAATCTTAGATAAATTTACAGAAGGTATGCCGACCTGTTTACTGAGGAATGATAGCATGGTGTCAATATCAACAAAACCCAATTCAACAAGAATTGATCCCAGATGGCCGCCAACCTGTGCCTGTCTTTTTAAAGCGTCTTTTAATTGATTTGTATTTATTAAGCCCTGCTCAACAAAAAGTTCGCCAATTCGTTGCTTTTTCTTTCCTAATAGAGACATCATTCTTTTCTAACATGTTTCCTTAAATTTGTCAAACTTTATCTTTTTTATTGTTACGTAAATATCATTTCAAGTTTTACTATATAATTTTCAAGGTGTAACAGCGTACAAACTGCATCTGGAAATGAAGATGTGTTTATGGTTATGTTATTATTAATTTATGTTTTCACCCGGTGAAGTAAAAGCATGGGAAATACTTGAAAAAATTGAACCGTCAATTGTATGCAGGAATGCTTTAGCAGAATATGATGAAAAGGAAAATCATTATATCATAAGGTCTCTCAATTCAGATGTCTTTATATCACCCGGGAAAAGAAATATCAAGAGCTATTCAACTGAAGGTAAAAACCTCATTAAACGTTACGGATATTTTTTTGTTCATTCCTGCCTATGGTATCTTATAAACTCTAAAAATATACCTTTAACAGAAAAACTTATTAGACCTTCTGACATCAAAGATGGTGCATCTTTTTTCAGGGGAAGTCATTTGCTCCCTCTATCGAGACTTGCCGAAAAATATGGTGAGCACAAAGATGCTTTCCTAAATGATTCAAAAAAATTTGGAGCAACATTGCAAAATTTTGGTGATGTATCTGTTAGACTTTTTCCAATGCCAAGAATTCCCGTTACGATAATTTTATGGTTAAAAGATGAAGAATTCCCGGCAAGGGCTGATTTGCTCTTTGATTCATCCTGTGAATTTCATTTGCCAGTCGAAATTCTCTGGTCAATAGCAATGTTCAGCATTCTAATTTTGTTATGAGCTGGAAGCTTAAAGAAAAAACCGATTTATTGTTATCGAGAGAACAAGGAACGATATTTAAAGACCCGGGCGGAAAAATCAATATCGCACTTGTTTATCCAAATACTTATCATCTGGGAATGTCAAATCTCGGCTTTCAGGGCATATATGGTCTTTTAAACAGCATAAATGATGTTGTATGTGAGAGAGTTTTTCTGCCAGATGAGAAAGATATTGAAGAATTCTTTAGAACCGGTACGGAACTCTTTTCGATTGAATCAAAAAGACCTCTCCACAATTTTGATATTATCGCTTTTTCGACTTCTTTCGAGAATGATTATCCGAATATCCTAAGAATATTAAGTCTTGCGGGAATACCTTTTTTCAGCTCAGAAAGAACAGAAAAACATCCTTTAATAATTATGGGCGGTGTATGCGCTTTTTTAAATCCCGAACCTGTTGCGGATTTTTTTGATATAGTTTTTATCGGAGAGGCAGATGAAATGTTACCCGAATTTATAAATATATGCAGAGGTTCTTCAGGGAAAACAGATATTTTGAATAAATCTCTTTTGATTGAAGGATGTTATATACCTTCTTTTTACAGTATATCTTTTACATCTAAAGGAACCATAAAATCAAGAAAGGCATTAAATGAAGCACCTGACATAATAAGAAGGCGTTTTTTCAACGATATTTCAAAATCAAAAATTTACACATCTATACTCACTAAAGAAACAGAATTCTCAGAAATGTCTCTGGTTGAGGCTATGAGAGGCTGTCCGTGGAATTGCAGGTTCTGCGCTGTTGGTAAGATATACAATCCACCGAGAAAAAAAGATTTAACTGTTATTAAAGGAGAAATACAAAATGCACTTGAAAAAACAAAAAGAGTCGGATTGATAGGACCTTCTCTTTCAGATTATCCTTTTATAAAAGAGACCCTTCAGATTTCAGGGGTAGATTTTTCAATCACTTCCTTAAGAGCAGGAACAAGAAGCGCTGAACTTATAAAATTCATGAAAGGTCATAAGAGTGTTTCAATCGCTCCTGAAGCAGGCACTGATAGATTGCGTAGAGTCATTAATAAAAAAATCACAGAAGAAGATATACTTTTTACTTCGGAACAGCTTTTTCTTGAAGGGATAGAAACCTTACGGCTCTATTTTATGATTGGACTTCCTACTGAGACAGATGATGATATTGATGGTATAGTAAACCTTGTTAAAAAAATCAGGTCAATTTCTGCCAGAGGGTTTATAACATTAAGCATAAGCACATTTGTGCCAAAACCTTTTACACCATTTCAGTGGCATCCTATGGAGAAAGAAATTATAATCAAAAAACGTCTTACTCATATTAAGAAGAGCATTCTTCAGATTAAGGGTGCTAAAGTATTCCATGATGTCCCGAAATATGCTTATATGCAGGGACTTTTCTCGCAAGGCAACAGAAAGATTTCTCAAGTCCTTGCAGCAATGATAAAACAAAATGATTGGATAAAAGCAACTGAAGAGTCAGGCGTTGATAAAGATTTCTTTATTTTCAGAAAAAAAGATTTCCTTGAAATTCTGCCATGGGATTTCATTGACAATGGAATTCCTAAAATCAATCTCTGGAAAGAATATCAGGAAGCCATTTCCTCTCAAAATAATAAAGACATAGCTTATTGCGATTGAAATAATTTATATGTTGCAAAATATTTTATTCTGTTTTTTTATTTTTGTCGGTAATTATTTCTAACTTAACTTTTGATATTCTTTTGCCGACCATTTCAGAGACTGTAAGCTTTTTGTTATCTATCTCGATAAAATCACCCGCAACAGGTATTTTCTGAAATTCTGACAGGAGAAACCCACTCAATGTCTCATAATCAGGAGATTCAGGAAGTTCAATTGAGTAATCTTCTTTTAAATCTCTGATACTTATAGAAGCATCTATTAAGTAAACATTTTCACCTAAATTAATAACCGGACTTTCAACATCGTATTCATCTCTTATTTCACCAACTATCTCTTCAAGAAGGTCTTCCATTGTGACAAGTCCTGAAACTCCACCATATTCATCAATCACCAGAGCCATATGCACCCTTTTTTTCTGCATATCTTTTAGAAGTTTGCTTATTTTCATTGTCTCAGGGATAAAGAAAGGAGGTTTTATAAGTTTTCTTATATCAGAAATGCCTTTTGGTAAAGCATTCAGGAAATCTTTTGCATAGAGTATTCCTCTAATGTCGTTTATATCTTTACCAATAACAGGATATCGAGAAAATTGTTCTTCGCTTATGATTTGCTGTATCTCATTTATAGGCATATTTATTCCGATTGTAACCATTTGTGTTGCAGGTGACATAACTTCTTTTGCCGACATATCGGTAAATTCAAATACGCTGTGAATTAGCTCCTGTTCTGCGGGCTCAAAAACACCCTGCTCTCCTCCCTCTATAATAAGCATCTTTACCTCTTCTTCTGATATAAAAGCCCTGTCAGAATATCTTTTTCCTCCAAAAGGCTTAAGAATAATATTTGTGCTTGCTGTAAGAACTTTTACAAATATCACGGCAATCTTTGAGAAAGCATCAACAATCGGAGCGGTTCTAAGTCCTATCCAATCAGGATTATTCAGGGCAAGAGACTTTGGTACAAGTTCACCAAAAATAAGGGTGAAATAAGTGATGCTGATAGTAACAATTCCTATTGCTATTGCTTCGCTCGAAGCAGAAATTAATGGTACAGGCACCTGTTTTATGGCAGGCTTTATAATTTCAATAGCTGCTGCGCCGCCGAGTGCAGCTGCAAGAACACCAACAAATGTAATAGCTATCTGTATAGTTGCAAGAAATTTATCAGGATTTTCCTTGAATTTTTTCAGAATTTCAGCGGTTTTGTTGCCTTCTTCGATAAGTTGTTTTATGCGGCTTTTTCTTATTGTTACAACAGCTATTTCAGCAGCAGCAAAAAAGCCGTTCAAAAATATAAAAACAGTTATAAGTGCTATATCAGACCACATATTCAAGCACCTTCAGAATTTCAGGTTTCATTGATTTTTAATTGTTTTTCAGCTTGAATTTGCAGCCTGTATATATCTTCTTTTTCTTTTGTACTTCCAATCTCCATATAAATTATTTCATACTTTTTATAATCGCATCAGCAAATTGTAATGTTCCGACAGCAGCAGGATCATCAGGATAAGGTTTAAGATCATATGTTACATTTTTGCCTTCTGCTATGACATCTGAAATAGCTTTTTCAAGCCTTTCTGCAGCGGTTATTTCTCCAATATGCCTCAGCATCATAACTCCTGACAATATCATAGCAAGGGGATTAACTTTGTTCAAGCCCTTGTATTTTGGAGCACTTCCATGAACAGGCTCAAAAACAGCATATTCTTCCCCGAGATTAGCGCCTGGAGCAATGCCCAGTCCGCCAATAAGTCCTGCAGCGAGATCGGATACAATATCTCCGTAAAGATTTGGCAGAACAAGCACATCATAAAGTTCAGGTTTCTGGACGAGTTGCATACACATGTTATCAACTATTCTGTCTTCAAATTCTATATCAGGATAATTCGAAGCTACATTACGGGCTGTCTCAAGGAAAAGTCCGTCTGAATATTTCATAATATTTGCCTTGTGTACAGCAGTAACTTTTTTCCTTTTATTCTTTCTTGCATATTCAAATGCAAACCTTACAATTCTCTCTGTTCCGAATACTGAAATCGGTTTTATACTAATTCCTGAATCGCTTCTGATAGTTTTACCTGTTAATTCTCTTATTAACTCAATCACCTGCTTTGAGCCATCAGAGCCCTTCTCGAATTCTATCCCTGCATATAAGTCTTCAGTATTTTCCCTGACTATTACAATATCAACATTTTCATATCTTGTTCTTACGCCTTTGAAAATTCTTGAAGGTCTCAGATTGCAATAGAGATCGAGCGTTTGTCTAAGTGTAACATTTACACTTCTGAATCCTGTGCCAACAGGTGTTGTAACAGGTCCTTTAAGAGCAATTTTATTTTTCTTGATTGAATCAATCACCCTTTGTGGTAACGGAGTTCCCTCTTTTTCATATACATCTATTCCTGCTTCCTGAATATCCCATTTTATAGTCACCCCCGTAGCTTCTAAAACTTTTTTTGTAGCCTCTGTTATTTCCGGTCCGGTTCCATCTCCTGGAATTAAAGTGATATTGTACATGGTCTCTCCAATCGTCTAAAAATAATTTTTGGAATTTATCTTATTTAAGGATTAACTGTAAGTATTTTCTGCACCTGTTCAGGAAAAGTCGCTATAAGCTTTAATTCATCGTCTGTTAAAGGTTTCTGGGTATGCAGATTAGCATACTGAACAAGTTCGAGAACTCTCCTTGCTTCATTGTCATTGGTGAAATGTATGCCGAGTTTATCATATACATGTCTGAAGCCTTTAATGCCGCCATATTCTCCTGTTGTTATTATTCTGCCGGTTTCAGAAAGTTCAGGCTCGCCCCTGCCAACATCTTCGGGGTCATAAAGTTCATAATTTCTTCTGTCTTTTAAAGCGCCATCAGCATGTATTCCCGATTCATGTGCAAAAGCATTTGCACCTATGCCCGGCTGATTTATCGGTATGGGTATATTAAAAGCATATGAAGCATACTTCCCGATTTTCCATGCTTTTTTTAAGTCAACATTTTCATCAAGAGGAAGCTTGTTTTTGAGCCCCTGTGAAAATTTAAGGGCTAATATAGTTGACACAAGGTCGCAGTTACCGCAACGTTCTCCATAACCATTGATTGTAGTATTTATATATGCATCAACACCTGCTTCAACAGAACCCTGAGCACCTGCAATCGAAACAGCTTCTGCCATGCCAAGATCATTATGACAGTGCATCTCGATAGGGAATTTTGTTGCAAGGGCAAGAGCTTTTGTTCTTTCATAAATTGTTATAGGATCATCTGTCCCAAGTGTATCGCAATATCTGAAACGATCAGCTCCAGCTTCTTTCCCTGCAAGTATAAATTCAATTAATCTGTCAAGCTCTGTTCTCGAAGCATCTTCTGCATTTATGCCTATTGTTTGAGCGCCGAGTTCTTTTGCGGTTTTAACTGCTTCTGAAAGGGATTTCACTATATCTTTAAATGTTTTTCTTCCCTGAAATTTACCCTGTATCATAATCTCAGAAGTGGAAATAGAAATATTTATATGTTTCAAATCCGGACAGTTTTTGAAACTTAATTTAACATCCTCGGGAATCGCCCTGCACCAGCCTTCAAGATGAATCCTTTTGAATACACCTAATTTAAAGAGTTCGAGGTTTGCATTGATATAATTAATCTCATGTTTCAGGGTCGGGAAACCAATTTCTGACTGGAATATTCCCATCTCATCAAGATAAATGTTAAGCATTGTTTTTGAAAGTTTGGGCAAAAGTATTCTCGAAGTTTGAACTCCGTCTCTGTTTGTCACATCAACTAAATAAACTTTGGCTTTCATTTTATTTTCCTTTTAACAAAAATTATAACCTGTAAAAATACAGGCAGATAAACTGAAATGTTGTTATTTCTTTGATTGCCATAACATTAAATGCTTTTTATCAGTAACACAAATTATTTTCACAGAACATTCGGATAAAATTCAATCTGATATGACTAATCAAAATTTAGCATTTATGAGGATTTTTAATTTGCATTTTCAAGCTCAACCTCAACATAATATTAATAACATAAATTCTCTAATATTACAATAAATTAATTTTATTAGTTTGATATTCAAGCAAATAAAGACTGGAAAAGACTAAAGCAGTTTGTTAAAATTAAAACCAGTTTTACGGAGGTATTATGATGAATTTTAAAAGTCAGGTAGCTGTTATAACAGGCGGGACTCGTGGAATTGGAAAATCTATTGCCGAACATTTCGCAAGGAATGGAGCTGATATTATTGTTTGCGGAAGGAATCCACAGGCTGCAAACGAAGCAGCAGATTCTCTGTCATCTTTTGGTGTTAAGGCTGTCGGTTTGAGGCTTGATGTGTCAAACTCTCATGAAGTAAAAGAAACCTTTGAGAAGATTATCTCAGAATTTAAAAAAATAGATATACTTGTTAATAACGCCGGGATTACCAAAGATGGACTTCTGATGCGGATGAGTGAAGATGCATGGGATGCGGTGCTTGACATAAATCTCAAAGGTTGTTTTTTATGCACTAAGGCTGTAATACCTGAAATGGCTCGCCAGAGATACGGAAGAATTATAAATATTACATCCGTTGCAGGCTTTATGGGAAATCCGGGACAGGCAAATTATAGTGCTTCAAAAGCCGGCATTGTAGGATTTACAAAAACCGTTGCAAGAGAGTATGCTTCAAGGGGAATAACAGTAAATGCTGTGGCTCCCGGTTTTATAGAAACCGCTATGACCGATGTGCTTAACGAAAAAATCAAAGAGGAAATGAAAAAACTCATTCCTATAGGAAGATTTGGCAAGGTTGAAGATATTGCAAATGCAGTATTATTTCTTGCATCACCTGAATCCGGATATATAACTGGACAGACTATCCATGTAAATGGCGGTATGTATATGTAAACAAAATTAATGAAAAATTTAAATCATAAAAGTTATAATTTAAGTTCATAAGTCTGGCATAAACTGACATTGTTAATTTATGCTTTCACTTTTATGATGTTTTTTGAATTTTGAAATTTATTTTAATTTTGGAGGTGTCTTAATGGTAGAAGAAAAGGTTAAAGAAATCATTTCTAAACAGCTTGGGGTGAATCCCTCAGAGGTTGTGCCTGAAGCCTCATTCGTTGAGGATCTTGGAGCAGATTCTCTCGATACTGTAGAACTTGTTATGGCATTTGAAGAAGCATTTGGTATCGAAATACCCGATGAGGATGCAGAGAAAATTTCAAAGGTTAAAGACGCGATCGACTACATTAACAATAAAAAAGCGGCTTAATATTTATGGATAAGAGAAGGGTTGTAGTAACCGGGCTTGGGATGATAACCCCGCTCGGGATAGGTGTAAAGAAAAGCTGGGAAAATCTAATTGCTGGAAAGTCAGGTATCAGAAGGATTACCCAGTTTGATGCTTCATCTTTTCCAACTCAGATTGCAGGTGAAGTAGAAGGATTTAATCCTGAAGACTACATCGAACCTAAAGAAATAAAGAAAATGGACCGTTTTATCCATTTTGCTATTGCAGCAGCTCAAATGGCTATGGATGATTCAGGTTTAAAGATAACCGAAGCAAATGCTGAAAGGACAGGTGTAATTGTAGGTTCTGGGATAGGAGGATTAAATTCAATTGAATATTACCATAATGTCTATCTTCAAAAAGGACCCAGACGTATAACACCTTTTTTTATCCCGATGCTTGTAGTTAATCTCGCTTCAGGACAAATTTCCATCAGATTCGGAGCCAAAGGGCCAAATTCTGCTGTTGTCACAGCATGTGCTACAGGGAGCCATGCAATAGGTGATGCTTTTAAGATAATCCAGAGAGGTGATGCGGATATTATGATTGCAGGAGGTTCTGAATCAGTAATAACACCTCTGGCTATAGGTGGTTTTAATGCTATGAAAGCATTATCAACAAGAAACAATGAACCTGAAAAAGCAAGCAGACCATTTGATATTGACAGGGATGGATTTGTGATGGGAGAAGGCTCGGGAATAGTTATTCTTGAAAGCCTCGAATACGCTCTTAACAGAGGAGCAAATATCTATGCAGAAATAGCAGGTTATGGCATGTCATCAGATGCTTATCATATAACAGCGCCATCACCGAATGGTGAAGGCGCTGTAAGATGTATGAGAATGGCTATTAAAGATGCTGGTGTTGAGCCTTCTGAAGTTAATTATATAAATGCTCATGGAACATCAACAAAATATGGTGATGAAATCGAGACAAATGCTATAAAAACACTTTTTGGAGAACATGCATATAAAATACCTATAAGTTCAACAAAATCAATGACAGGTCATTTGCTCGGAGCTGCTGGAGGTGTGGAATCAGTAATATCAATACTTTGTATTAAAAAAGGTATAATTCCTCCAACTATCAATCTAACAAATCCTGATCCAGAGTGCGATCTTGATTATGTTCCTAACACCGCAAGAAAAGCTGATGTATCCTGCTGTCTTTCTAATTCTTTTGGTTTTGGCGGAACAAACGCATGTCTTCTTTTTAAGAAATATATCTCTTAAATTTCAAATTATGCATTGTGAAGACCTAAAAGAACTCGAAAATAATCTCGGCTATACTTTTAAAAACAAGGAAATTCTTAAAGAAGCCCTAACACACAGATCATATTTTCATGAGTATCCTAAGAATTCAACTGGATATAATGAAAGGCTTGAATTTCTCGGTGATTCAGTTCTCGGTTTTATAATCGTTGAGTATCTTTTTTCTCTTCCTGAAAAATTTCTCGAATCAACAATGGCTAAAACTAAATCATATGTCGCAAAGGAAGCTGTTTTATTTGAAATAGCTAATACCATATCACTCGGCAAATTTCTAAGGCTCGGCAAAGGCGAAGAACTAACCGGCGGAAGAACAAAAAAATCCCTTCTCGCAGATGCTTTTGAGGCTCTTCTTGGAGCCATTTATTTAGACGGAGGCATAAATCCTGCAAAAGATATTGTGATGAAATTATTCAAAGAAAAGATTGACAAAATCATAACATCCGGTAATTTTCATGATGCTAAAACAGATTTACAAGAAAAATCCCAGATGCTATTTAATACAATTCCTGAATATAGACTAATCAAACAGGAAGGAGAAGAGCATAGTAAAGTATTTACTGTTGAAGTTTATATTAACGGAGAAAAGTCAGGATACGGCGTAGGGAAAAGCAAGAAAGAGGCAGAAACTAACGCAGCTAAAGAAGCATTAAAGAAATTCTAATAAATTATTTGTAGTTTATCTTTCTTTTTGCTATACTTTAACTAAATATAATAATTTAACCCGAAAAAATGGAGGATAATATGAAAAAATTAATAGTAGCTTTTATTATTGTTTTAGTATTCAGTCTTACAGCTTTTGCACAGACAGGAATGATGGGTCAGGGCATGCAAATGGGTAATACTCAGCAGATGCCCATGATGCAATGTCCAAAAATGCAAATGATGCATGGCCAGGGAATGATGCAGGGCCAACAAATACAGGCAACTCATTGTCAGGAAATGATGCAGATTATTACTAATTTAATTTCTATGCAAGAAAAAATTGTTTCAGGAGTAAAACCCGAAGAAAAAGACAAAATGTTACAGGAAATAAAAGAAATGAAAGACAGGGTTCAAAATATGGCTAATATTTGCAAATGCATGATGCAAATGCAACCATCCGCTCCCCAGTCTCCTGCAACTGACGTCCCTGGCACACAGACACCCTCACCTTCAGAGCACAAACATTAGAATATTAGAAGATTATTAATAATCTTCTTGATTATTTTGTTTATTTAACTCATACAGGGTAACCCAAAAATACAGACATTGCTCATAGCTCATAAAAAGGCTGAAGGCAAAAAGCGTTTATTGCGTTTATTGCGTTTATTGCGTTTATTGCGTTAATGCGTTTATTGCGTTATTGCGTTTATTGCGTTATTGCGTTTGTTGCGTTTATAGCGTTTATAGCGTTTATAGCGTTATTGCGTTTATTGCGTTCATCAAATTTAATGCTTCGCATTGGAAGTGAGACCCGCTTTGCGGGTCTGGAATTGAGTGCCGAAAAACGGCACTGGAAGTTAGTCGCTCTGGCGACTGGAATTTGTCAAACTGTTTATTGCGTTTATTACGTTTATCAAATAGCAAAGAGCAAATAGCGAATAAAAAAAGGCTGAAGCCTAAAGCCTTCAGCCTATGATAGTTTATTTTGTTTCATAAATTGAGTTATTGCAAGTAAACAACTATCTAATCTCCATGACAAAGGAGGAGCAAAAGGGAATTGTTATCGGAAAATAAATTTACAACATCTGCACTATTTCAATTGTATGTTTATGGTTAACCCAATTTATTTAAAAGGAATATTATGCAAGTAATAGATCCTGTATGCAAAATGATGATTGAGGATTCGGAAGCAGCTGGTAATACTGTTTATAACGGTAAGACTTATTATTTTTGCAATCCTGTATGTAAAGAAAAATTTGATAAAAATCCCGGGCTTTATCTAAAAGCAGAAGATTCGGATCAAAAAAAGCTTAAGGTTTTCACACCAATTTTAAAGATCAAGAGCTCTTCAGATACCATTAATAAAGAGGAAACAAGCGTTAAAAAAGAGCGTGACTATGTTTGCGGCATGACAGTTGATATTAATACTGATCTCAAGTATGAATATAAAGGAAATACTTATTATTTCTGCTCATCATACTGCCTTGATAAGTTTAAAAAAGAACCGGAAAAATATTCAGGAGACAGAGGTAGAAAAATTTCCGATATACCAGAGGATAGACTTACATGTCAAGGCTATACATGTCCAATGCATCCTGAAGTAAAAAAAGAAAAAATGGGTTCATGTCCTGAATGTGGGATGGCATTGGAACCCATTTTGTCTTCTACTGAGCTAACAAAAACTGAATGGATATGCCCAATGGACCCTGAAGTTGTCAGTGACCGACCAGGGAGTTGTCCGAAATGTGGTATGGCGCTTGAGCCGAGAGTTGTAACTCTGGAAGAAAAAGAAAATCCTGAACTCATAGATATGAGTAAAAGGTTCAAAATCAGCACAATATTAACAATTCCCATCATTTTTATTGCAATGCATCATATGATACCCGGGGTTTCACTTGAACATATAATTGATATTGACTTATTAAGAATGCTTGAACTCGTATTTGCTACCCCTGTTGTCCTCTGGTGCGGGTTACCTTTCTTTATACGTGCATGGAATTCAATTCTAAACCGCAGTCCGAATATGTTTACACTTATCGGACTGGGTGTTGCGGTAGCTTATATTTACAGCCTGGTTGCTGTTTTATTTCCCACGATATTCCCCGAATCTTTCATAGAATCCAATGGAAAGATTGGAGTTTATTTTGAAGCTTCGGCAGTAATAATTACTCTTGTTCTCCTTGGCCAGGTGCTTGAACTTAAAGCAAGAGGGAAAACAGGCGCTGCTATCAGAGCTTTACTCGGGCTTGCTCCCAGAACAGCACGAAGAATTAATAATGATGGCTCAGAAGAAGATGTACAAATAGAGATAGTTAAACCAGGAGATATATTACGCATCAGGCCAGGTGAAAAAATTCCTGTTGACGGGATTGTCACTGAAGGAACGAGTTTAGTAGATGAATCGATGATCACAGGTGAACCTGTTCCAGCAGAAAAACAACCGGGTGATAAGGTTGTTGGAGCTACTATAAATACTACAGGCACACTGGTTATAAAAGCTGAAAAAGTAGGAGCCGACACTCTTCTTTCTCAAATTGTTAATATGGTTGCCGAAGCTCAGAGAAGTCGTGCACCAATACAAAAGCTTGCAGATATTGTTGCAAAATATTTTGTATATATTGTAATTTCAGTTGCTTTCGTTACTTTTATAATCTGGTCTGTATGGGGTCCGGAGCCGCGTTATGCTTATGCGATTATTAACTCAGTCGCTGTTTTGATAATAGCATGCCCATGCGCTCTTGGATTAGCAACTCCAATGTCAATAATGGTTGCAATGGGCAAAGGTGCAACAGCAGGTGTTCTTTTTAAAAATGCAGAGTCTATAGAAATAATGAGAAAAGTTAATGTCTTAGTTACCGATAAAACAGGTACTATTACAGTCGGGAAACCCGAGCTTGTTAGAATAATTCCTGTTCATGGATGGGATGAAAATAAAGTGCTTTATTATTCAGCAAGTCTTGCAAAAGGCAGTGAACATCCCTTGTCAAATGCAATTGTTATTGAAGCCGAAAAAAGACAGATTAAACTAACGAAATCCGAATCATTTAATTCTATCACAGGCAAAGGAATAACAGGCCAGATTGAAGGACATGAAATCGCTCTCGGCAATCTGGGCTTGTTGGATGAACTCGGAATCAATGTTAGGGAATATTTAGAAATAGCAGAACAAATGAGATCAGAAGGCATAACGGTTATATTTCTTGTGTGCGATGGTAGCATCACAGGAATTATCGGGACTTCTGACAAATTAAAACAAACTTCTGCATCAGCGATTGAACAACTTCACAGAGAAGGGATTAAAATTATAATGCTTACAGGAGACAGCCGCACTACTGCTGAAGCTGTTGCAAAGAAACTCGATATAGATGAAGTTATTGCAGAAGTTCTACCCGAACAGAAAGTTATGGAAATAAAAAAATTACAGGATAAAGGATTTATTGTTGCGATGGCTGGGGATGGCATAAATGACGCTCCTGCTCTTGCCCAGGCACATGTTGGGATTGCAATGGGAACAGGAACAGATGTGGCTATGGAAAGTTCTCATATAACACTTGTAAAAGGAGAGCTGACCGGTATTGTCAGGGCAAGAATTCTAAGTAGAGAAACCATGAAAAACATCAAACAAAACCTTTTCTGGGCGTTTGTTTATAATACAATAGGAGTCCCGGTTGCAGCAGGAATTCTTTATCCATTTCTGGGAATTCTCCTAAGTCCAATGATTGCTGCTGCTGCAATGAGTTTTAGTTCTGTCTCAGTAATAGGCAATGCTTTGCGTTTACGAAGGATAAAATTAAAATAACAATATAAAAACTATTTGTGTTCAAAAAGAGTCTTTACTTCGTTCATCAGTTCATTTATATCTTTGAAGGAACGGTAAACAGAGGCAAATCTTACATATGCCACTTTGTCAAGTTCTTTAAGGGATGACATTACTTCTTCACCTATCCATGAACTCTGTATTTCTTTTACCCCAAGTCCGATAAGTTTTTTTTCAATTGAATCTGTAATATCCTCGAGAGTTTCCATTCCTATCGGTCTCTTTTCGCAAGCTTTTTTAAGGCCTGTTAAAACTTTATCCCTGTCAAATGGTTCCCTGCGTCCATCCTTTTTAACAACCATAGGAATAATATCTTCAACACGTTCGTATGAGGTAAATCGTTTTCTGCACTTAAGACATTCCCTTCTCCGTCTTATAGCGCTCCCTTCCCTGCTTGTACGGGAATCGATTACTTTATCCTCAAGATTACCACAGAATGGACATTTCATAAAAGTTCTTCAACCCAAAAAATGCATTTGAAATAATGCAGATGTTGAATTTTAGTATATAGGGAATCTCTCGCAGAGAGATTCAACCCTGAATCTGAGAGAATTTATTGCAGACTCATTTTTACTATTGTGAATTACTGATGAAATAATATCAGCAATTTCGACCATTTCAGACTCGCCCATTCCTCTGGTTGTAACACAGGGCGTGCCGAGTCTTATTCCGCTTGTTATAGTAGCTGACCTTTGATCATATGGGATTACATTCTTATTTACAGTAATTCTTGCTATGCTCAAAGCTTCTTCAGCTTCTTTACCTGTAACATTTTTATTGTTCAGGTCTATAAGCATAAGATGATTATCCGTTCCACCGGAAATAATGTTAAACCCATTTTTTATAAGTTCCTCTGCAAGTTTTTTTGCATTTTTGACAACCATTGATTGATAATTCTTAAATTCCGGTGTCATAGCTTCTTTTAAAGCAACAGCCTTTGCAGCAATTACATGAACAAGAGGTCCACCCTGTATTCCGGGGAAAATCGTTTTATCTATAATCTTTGCGAAATCACTCTTGCATAAAATCATCCCTCCTCTCGGTCCTCTGAGAGTTTTGTGGGTTGTTGTTGTAATAAAATCAGCATAAGGAACAGGAGATGGATGCAGACCTGCTGCAACAAGTCCCGCGATATGTGCTATATCAGCCATTAAATAAGCTCCGACTTCTCTGGCTATACTGGAGAAAATCTCAAAATTAATTATTCTTGAATATGCACTTGCACCAACAAGTATTATTTTTGGTTTATTTTCAATAGCCAGACGTCTGACTTCATCATAATCTATCATTCCGGTTTCTTTATTGACACCATAGAAGACTGTTTTATAAAAAATACCGGAAAAGTTTACAGATGCTCCATGTGAAAGATGGCCTCCATGACTGAGGCTCATGCTCAAAATAGTATCCCCCGGCTTTAACATAGCAAAAAATATAGCCATATTAGCCTGAGACCCTGAATGAGGCTGAACATTGACATGTTCTGCGCTAAAAAGCTGTTTTGCTCTTTCTTTTGCAAGGTTCTCTACTACATCAGCATATTCACAGCCACCATAATATCTTTTACCCGGATAGCCTTCAGCATACTTATTCGTAAAAACCGAACCCTGCACCTCCATAACAGATTTACTCGCATAATTCTCAGAAGCAATAAGTACAATATTTTTTCTTTCCCTTTCAATTTCTTTCTGGATCGCTTCATAAACATCAGGGTCTGTTGATTTTAAGTTTTCAAATATCATTTTTTGCTAATCTTTCCTCTATTTTTTGAATTTTTTCAAGACGTCTGCAGTGCCTGTCTCCTTCAAAAGGAGTGCTTACCCAGGTTCTAACGATTTCTTTTGCAAGATCTTTACCTATTATCCTGCCACCCATTACGAGAATATTTGCGTCATTATGCAATCTGCTCATTTTTGCAGTAAAGAGATCATTACATAACGACGCTCTTACACCTGGAAATTTATTTGCTACGATAGACATGCCAATACCTGTACCACATATCAATATGCCTTTCTCAATTTTTCCAGAGGATATTGCATCTGATACTTTTTCACCGAAATCAGGATAATCAACTGAAGCACTGGTATCGGTTCCAAAATCAATATATTTTATCCGGAGCTCATTCAATAGTGAGAGAATCTCTTTTTTGAGTTCTATCCCAGCATGGTCACAACCAATAGCAATAGTCATTTTTTTCATCCGAAAATTAGAATACCTTAATATTATCTGACAGGTTCTTTTGAAGTCAAGAACACATATCTTAAATTTTCTTTTTTACGTCTATGCGTGGGAAAAGAGCAGGACCCTTTAAGACTTTTTGCCCCGGGTTAAGCATTCCCCAGCTTGCGTGTTTATTAAAATCTATTTTTGAAATATCATCATCTAAAGAAAGCTGCTTATAAATTTTTTGAGCTGTGTCAGGCATAAAAGGGAAAAGAACTATAGCTATTAAACGAATTGATTCAGCAAGAGTATATAGTATATTAGAAAGTGTATCCTGATCTTTTTCCTTCCAGGGCGCAGCATTCTGGATATATTCATTTATATCATTTATTACCGACCATATTAAACCAAGAATATTATGAAATTCAAGATATTTGAAATGTTCCTCAATTCTTGTAAATAGATTTTCTTCTGAATCTTTAAACCATGATTTAACTTTCTTTTCTAACCCTTCCCTGTCCATATTTTCAACTGGAGGCGGGATTATTCCTTCTCTATATTTCTCAATCATTGTCAAAGAACGGCTCAGAAGATTTCCGAGATCATTGGCAAGATCAGTATTAAATCTTTGCGTAATAGCATGTTCGGAAAAATCACCATCAAGGCCAAAAGTAACCTCTCTGAAAAGAAAATATCTGAATGCATCAGCGCCGAATCTCTCTGTTATATCATGCGGATCAATAACATTACCGAGAGACTTTGACATTTTCCTGCCTTCAATAGTCCACCAGCCATGAGCAAAAATATTGCCCGGCAGGGGAAGATCGAGCGCCATAAGCATTGCAGACCAGTATATTGCATGGGTTGTTAGTATATCTTTACCAATCAAATGGTGGTTGGCAGGCCACCATATCTCTGCGCCCGGGGCAAGATATTTTGTGGCTGAATAATAATTAGTCAGCGCATCAAACCAGACATAAGTTACAAAATTGTCATCAAAAGGTAATGGCACACCCCATGAAAGTCGGTGCTTTGGTCTTGATATACAAAGATCACCCAGAACATTATTTTTCAAAAAACCAAGAACTTCATTGCGTCTCGTATCCGGCAGTATATAGTATGCATTATCTTCTATATATTTAATCAGCCTTTCCTGATATTTTGACATCAAAAAGAAATAATTCTCTTCTGTAATTTTTTCGACAGGTCTTTTACAATCAGGACACTTACCTTCATCTACTTCTTTTTCTGTCCAGAAACGTTCATCAGGAACACAATACCAACCTGAATATAATCTTTTTTCAATTTCACCTTTATCGTATAATTCCTGAAGTATCTGTCTTACAATCTCTTTATGTTCAATGTCAGTTGTACGTATAAAAGCATCATACTTTATATTTAGTTTTACCCAGAGTTTCTTGAAATTTTCGACCATCACATCTGCATGTTCTTTTGGAGAAAGACCTTTGTCTTTAGCTGCTTTTTCTACCTTTTGACCATGCTCATCAGTGCCAGTAAGGAAAAAAACTTTTCTGCCTTTCAATCTGTTATATCTTGCAAGTATATCAGCAGCAACTGTTGTATAGACATGACCGATATGAGGAACATCATTTACATAATATATAGGTGTTGTTACATAAAATTTATTTTCCATTTTGTTGTGTGTCCTTTTTTCTATGAAATCTTCTTTTTTTTCTTTTTGGATGCCATCTTCTGTATTGTTCTCTTTGCTCATCAGTTTTGTGCTCTGAGTCAGTGTTAATTTCCTGTTTGTTACTTATCAAAGGTTCCTCATTTGTTTCAGATTCATAAATCTGCTCGCTCGATACTACAATCACTTCTTCATTATCATTTTCTTCAATCAAAGATATTTCTTCCTCAGAGGTTCCAGTTTTTGCAGAAACATCTTCTGTATAATTTTCTGAATATTCATATCCAAGACAGCACATTAACCTTCCACATACACCGGATAATTTTCCGGTATTAAGTACAAGTTCCTGTTTTTTTGCCATTTTAATTGAAATAGGCTCAAAATTTATCAGGAATTTTTTACAACATAATTCTCTTCCGCATATTCCGAGACTCCCGATAATTCTTGCTCCATCCCTGACCCCTATCTGTCTCATTTCTATCCTTGTCTTGAATCTCGAAGCAAGGTCCTTAACAAGTTCTCTGAAGTCTATTCTCTTCTCAGCTGTGAAATAGAAGATTATTCTTTTTCTGTCGAGTGTAGATTCTGTAGCAATAAGCTTCATCGGAAGTCCTCTTGCCATTATCCTCTCAAGGCAGAACAATTTTGCTTCTGCTTCAAGATTCTTGTTTTCTTCCTGCTGGGCAAGGTCTTCTTCGGTTACCTTCCTTATTATTTTCTTAAGACTTTGTTCCGATTCCTCAATTGTTCGTCTTTCAGTCACAACATTACCTATATTAATGCCGAGTTCAGACTCCACAACCACAAGATCCCCCTTACTAATTTCAACCCCATTTACCTCAAAATCATATATTTTGCCGCATGGTTTAAATCTAACACCAATAACATCAGGCATTGTTAATATCCATCCTTGTTCTTAAAAGAGAACCCGTAAAGTTCCACGTAAGAGATTTGTTAAGATTATAACGCAAATATCCTTTAAGTCTGCTCATTTGCTCATAGATTTCTATTATAACCTTTAAGCTCATAGTTCTGCTCAATTTTTCTATATATTCCTTCAAATCAATATTAATCATATAATTTCCGTCTTCTTTAACCTTTAAAAGAGCCATATCTCTGAGTAATACTAACAGGAGTTCAAACCATCTTTCCATCTCTTCACGGGAACTCCATCCATCTTTTTCAGCGTTCATCATATCTTCCAATAAATCAATAAACCATTTACGTTCTTCAATAAGATTAACTGTTACCGCATAACCCGGTTTTCCCATGGAAAGCTTCGAAATTATCTCCAATATATCAATTTCATGCAATCTGCTATATGCATTTTTTGTTCTGGAAGTTTTTGAAAATATCTTCTTAGAATTATATTTATTCCCTATAACATTTTTAATCACTTTTAAACATTCATCAGATGATAATGGAGCAAAGTTGACTTTGCAGCATCTTGATCTTATAGTATCAGGCAGCAACTCAGACATAGATGACACAAGTATTATAAGGCTGTTTTCAGGTGGTTCCTCAAGTGTTTTTAAAAAGGCATTTGCTGCTGACTGGTTCATATTTTCCGCATTATCAATTATTACAATTTTATATTGACCTTCGTAAGCTTTTAGAGATAATTTTTCTTCAATAGCCCTTATTTCCTCGATTTTAATCTGATTTCCTTCTGATTCAATCATAAGAAAATCGGGATGTACACCTTTTTCTATTTTTTGACATGAAGGACATTCATCACAGGCATCATAAAAAAGGTTGTAATTATTTGTTCTTTTTTCAGAAATGCAATTCAAAGCTTTTGCAAAATTCAAGGCAGTAAACTTTTTGCCTATACCTGACTCTCCTGAAAAAAGATATGCTGATGGAATTTTGCCTTTTTCTATAGTTCTTAAGAGTATGTTTATAGCCTTATCATGTCCAATTACATCTTTTAATGCCATATTTTCTCCTGTCCATATTTATAGATCCAGATGAGAGATAAAATTTGCGATTATAGAAATAACTTTTTTATAAACTATATTATATTCCATGGATGCGTCAACAATCTTTATTCTATCAGGTTCTTTTTCAGCAAGCGCAAGATACCCGGCTCGAACCTTTTTATGAAACTCTATATCCTCAAGTTCGAGTCTGTCGATTTTATTTATACCTTTATTTCTCATGAGCCCTGTTTCTACATCAAGGTCAAGGAGAAACGTAAGGTCAGGCCTTAAGTTATTTGTAGCTATTAAATCAATTTTATCAAGCAAATTAAGGCTTATACCTCTTCCATATCCCTGATAAGCATAGGTTGAATCAGTGAATCTGTCCGTAATAACAAAAGCACCACGATTTAATGCTGGCATGATTAGTTCATGAATATGCTGAACTCTCGCTGCATTGTATAGCAGAAGTTCTGTCATATAAGTCATATTTTTATTATCTATGGAAAGAAGAATTTCACGTATTTTCTGGCTTATAGGAGTTCCGCCAGGCTCTGCTGTAAGCACAGTTTCATATCCTTTTTCAGACAAATATTTAGAGAGTAAAGAAGCCTGGGTTGATTTACCCGAGCCTTCGATTCCCTCAAAAGATATAAAGATTCCTTTCAATTATTATCCTTTCTTAATTATTTTTGAAAATTATTCATGAAAAGTGAATTAATTTAAACATGTTACATTAATCCGATTTTGAGCAAATATTTTCTTTATCAAAACATAGTTGCACAAATAAACTGTAAAATGTTATTTTATTTACTCTATAGGCGCGTAGCTCAGTGGGAGAGCGCTTCCTTGACGCGGAAGAGGCCAAGGGTTCAATCCCCTTCGCGCCTACCATTAATTTCCTTAAGATTATTTAAGAATTTTTCAATTGTCTTTGAATCTTCAATACTCATATCTATAAATTTTATTCCATAAGAATTAAAATTCTCATCAATTTTTTTCTCAATAACCCTGACTATTTCAGCATTGACAGAAAAATTTTTTAAGCCCGGTATATTAAAATTGCATAGAATCGTATCTCCTTCAGAAAGTAAAAGATTTGTGTTTATTTGCATTCCAGAAGCGCTGATATTTTCTGAATATGCTTTGTAAGCTTTTTTCTTTGCAGTTCCTTCAATTATTATTTTAAGCGGTATTCTGATTGATTTTCTTTGAGCAATATTTAGAAGTTGATACATCTCCTGAAGCAGGACAGCATTATTTACCGGATGCGCTATGAATGTATTTGCCTGACATTTTAAGCAACGCTGATAATGCGATTTGGTGTTATGGCATAAAATAATAATAGATACTTTATTTAATTCTTTATCATTTCGTATGATGGAGCAGAGCGTTTCTCCATTCATACCTTTGGAATCGAGGTTTGCAACTATGAGATCTGCTTTTTCTGCTTTGTGTAATAATAATGCATGTTTGTTCGATATGGATGTAAATTTTATTATATCTTCCCTGTTAAGAAAACTTTGCTCTCTTTCGAGTTCTTTATTTATTTTCCTGTCAAGAATAACTTTTTTCATATGGCTTTCATATCAGTATATAAAATCATACATTAAGAGTAAAGCACCAGATTTTTAGTTGATATAAATAATAAATTAATTATATTATAAAATAATTAATAATTTGAAAGGATTTCTATGAGAAAGCATTCTTATGTTGATACTGAAGTAATAAATGAAAAATCTTTAATCGCGGTAGAATTCACACTTAAATGGAAAAGTTTATACGCTTCACATGTTGACTGTTTTTATACAAGAAAACTCAATTTATGGAGAGATTTACTTCCTGAAAATATTTATGAAACATTAATCGGAAAACATTCTGAAAAATCTCTTAATTTTAAGTGCAAGGAATTTTTTTCATCCTGTGAATATGACAATGATTCTTTATTCGAAATAAACCAGAAACAATTTGACAGGTTTTGCTTTTTCCCTCTTGAGATTTTCCCTCAGTCCGGAAGATTTTATCCTAAAGGTGTTCTTAAAGGTTTGCCGGATATATTCAAAGGAAATCAGGAACCTTTTAGATGTGCTGTTTCCAATGAAACCAATATAATAGTTGACTTCAATCATCCGCTTTCAGGTAAAGAGCCTGCTCTTACAATATTCATTCATGAAATCAGAAAAAAATCAGGGGAAACAGGAGGAGAATGTACAGATTGGATTGATACAGTGATTAAAGGACCCGGAATGCAGGCACGCTGGAATAACATTCCAACAGATTTTTTTAAAGATAATCCTTTTTCAAGGGCTGATGAAAATAATGATATATTGTTTTACGAAAATCCACGTTTTGTCTCTCATGTCGATAAAATGGCGCGAACAATAATTTCCGGGATATATGGAAATATTCTCAAAGATGGAATGAAGGTTCTTGACCTTATGAGTAGCTGGCAGTCCCATATGCCGGGGCATGTTAATCTCGATTCTCTTACGGGAATAGGATTAAATAAAGAGGAGATGGAATTGAATTTCCAGCTTAATGAACATATTGTCCATAATTTAAACCTAAACCCTGTTCTGCCTTTTAACAACAATGAATTTGATGCTGTCGTCTGCTCATTATCAATTGAATATTTAATAAAACCATTTGAAGTTTTTGAAGAAGTAGCAAGGGTTCTTAAGCCTGATGGATATTTTGTAATAACTTTCTCTAACCGCTGGTTTCCTCCAAAAGTTATAAGAATCTGGACAGAAATTTATGAATTTGAACGTATGGGACTTGTCCTTGAATATTTCATAAACTGCAACAAATTTAAAGATCTTCATACATATTCAATGAGAGGGTTGCCAAGACCATTTGATGATAAATATTTCCCTGAATTCCCGTTTTCAGATCCCGTATATTCTGTATGGGGTAAAAAACTCTAATATGGATAGGGTTTTACTGCTATTCAATCTTTACAAGCTTTTCTTTTGAAATCATCTGAATAAGGCTTGCGGAGGCAGCTTCAAGGCTTATATTATCAAGAGACTCCATGGTCACCATAACAGAATATTCAGCATTATCAAGCACAGGATAAGAACCTATTTTAACGGTTTTAAACCTTTTTACAATATCATTAAGCAATGGAGCAACTTCGGATTCTGATTCATTAAGAAAAATTTTTTTTAAAAATACCACCGGTTCATTGAAAAGTTTTTCAATCGCAAAAAATTTTTTTCTTAGAAGCTGAGGGATTCCCGGCAGAATATAGACATTTAAAAACTTAATCAAAGGAAAAGAAAGGCTGTTGTCATTTATCAATTCAGCTCCTTCAGGGACTTCCGCCATTTTTAATTGTTCCGGAGACAATTTCCCAAGTTTTATTTCAAGAAAAGCTTTTAAAGTAGGGTCTATTACTGTCCTTACATTGAAAGCTTTTGAAATGCCCTCTATTGTTACATCATCATGAGTAGGACCAATACCACCTGAAGTAAAAACAAAATCGTAATTTTTTGAGAATTTTCTTACCTCGTTTGCAATTTCATCTATATTATCCGGAATTATAGAAATACGGCTTAGTTGAATACCGTGAGCCCATAATTCCTGAGCCATGAAAAAAGAATTATAGTCCTGAACTTTCCCTGTAAGTATCTCATCTCCGATTATTATTATGCCTGCTGTTTTACCCATCTTATATGTAATTATCCATTATTTTAAAAAGGAGTTCAACCCTAATAAAGCGTTTTATGGTTAATGTTATAACGTTAAAGTGTTGTGGTAAGTTCTAATAATTGATAGCCTGACAAAAATTTTTTTCTTTTTGCTTTAATCTTTACAGTATCACCGTCTTTTTTATCAAACATAAATATTTTTATATCATTTATATCTTCTATATTCCAGTCATCAAGTGCAAGAATTACATCCCCTTTTTTAAGCCCGGAATTTTTAACTCTGCTTCCAGGAATTATATCTTCTATTCTAACGCCTGTTTCTGTCTCTTTTAAAATCAATCCGAGTTTTAGTGTTGAAGGCGCGGGAAGTTGTTCGGGAAAAAGAATATAATCGGCAATCTTTTTATCCGTGTTTTCAGAAACTGGTATCAGAGTTACATAATCTTTTCCGTTTATTCTTTTCAATCTGTTTGGTATTCCCGAGCCATACATAATATGACCGACTCCCGCAAGTATTACCATCTGGTAATCTGGATTCTTTGCCATAAATTCTGCCGCTGTATGAGCCATTGTTTCATCCCATAAAATTTGTGATTGCATAAAATACTCAAAATTCCTGCTCTCATGATTTCTGTGTGATGAAAAAACCTCTTTTAGTATGGATTTATAATTTTCATCTGACATATCCATATTTTCCGGTATTTCTCTTTTTTCAATAAAATCGAGTCCGTCAATTCCTTCACGTGAAACTTTCTTGATTATTTCTGTCCACTGATTAAGAGCTATTACAGGAATTTTTTTTGCTCTGGCATATTCTATGATTTCCCTGTAAAGATTATAATCAAACTGCCATCTTTTATAATATTCAGTAGATTTTAGAAATTGTTTTTCGTTTATAGTTCCTGAAAGATAGTCATTCAATGCTTTCTGGAATGGTCTCTGGAACATCTCCATGCCTATAGCTATTTTTCTACCTTTTTCATAAAGCCCCATAATCACTTTTAATTGTATTTTATGGTCTTCGTAATTTTCATGCCTTTCGCCAACATATATTACATGTTTTAATTTTATTTGCTCAATAATTTCATCTATGTTTAGAGTCTTCTCAGGTTTTATGCCTTTTATTGAAATATCAAGCTGAAACCTCATTCCGCGAGACGTATCTGTAATGTCTTTCTGAATATTTCTGCCATCTTCAAATTTTATAAAAGAATATTTACCGTAATGCATTATCTTCCTTGACACAGAATCCGCTTCTTGTTCTGTATCTGCGTATGCTATTGCAATAACTTTCTCAGAATTCAGTGGATTTTTCTTTACTTCGAGAGAAAAGCCTCTGTCATATTTTTTTATACTGCCAAATAATCTTTTTATGACTCTTCCTTCATCTGCAAATACCAGTACCGATGATGTTCTTAAATCTTCGTCATTCACATCTATTTCATCTTTTACAGAAAAATTTTGTTCTTTAAATATTTCTGCAAGTTTTTTATATTTTTCCTTTCCCTCATCGGGCAGAATAATTAATTTTTTACTATCTCCGATAAGCCTTGAAATTAATGGCGGGAATTCATCCTCAGAAAATTTTCTGAATATATCATAGTCAGGATCAATGACAAGCTCGGATGGATTTCCTTCAACTTCTATATTGATATTTTCCCTCGCTTTTTCGATGTGCAAGTTTTTTCTGAAACGGCCGTCTTTAGTTATAATTTCAACAGGCATATCAATCATATAAGGTTCATCTTTTTGCAGAATGTTAAAAATAACAGTCTGCTTTCCCTTGAGTATTTTCACCGATAAATCACTTATTTCAAACAAAGGCAAACCTTTTCTATCAAGCCACTGAGAAAAAAAACTATCAAGATTTCTTCCGGAAGATTTTTCAAATAAAGATTTAATGTCATCCCATGAAACATTCTGAAAAGATTTTTCATTAAAAATAACCTTTAATGTATTAATAAAAATATCTTCACCAACCAGATTTTTAAGCATGTGAAATACCATTGATGCCTTTCCATAGCCTATTGCTTTTGTCGCAAAATCAGTTCTTGATTTAAATTCTCTCAGGGTAATTTCTTTTTTCGGGTCCACATAACTAAGATAACTGGATATTATATTCTTTCTGTATCGCCACCCTTCCCCTTTTTGCTCTTCATATAAATGATCTGAAAGATAGGCGGTTAATCCTTCAGCCCAGTTCCCTTTTTTATAATCAATATATACATAATTTCCGAACCACTGATGCAATATTTCATGACCTAAAGCAGTTTCTGCGATAAAAGGTAGCCGGACGACATCCTGACCGAGCAATGTAAATGCAGGCATTGAATATCCTGTAGATTGAAAATTTTCTACAACAGAAAAGCGCTTATATGGATATTTTCCTAACAAATTGTTATACATCTGAATGAATTTCTTTGAATAATCAAGGTAAATTTTTGCAAGACTTTCATCTTCAGGGAAAAAATAAGCATAAAGCTGGATGCCGTCTATATTTTCTTTAAACTCTTTATATTTTGCAGCAGCAAATGTTATTTCATTAAGCGGATGTGGAAAGTAAAAAGAATATTCTGTGTTATCGCCGGTATTTTTAACTTCTATATCTTCAGCTTCTGATATAGCGCTGAACCCCACGGGCACTGTAGCCTTTAAATTAAAATAAGCCATGCCATCAAAAACAGGATACCACATACGTGTAAGAGATATGCCTTTTTTGCTAATAATGTTATTGATGGCAACTCCTGAATTCTGCAAATCCGGGATTTCCTGATAATCAGGGAAATAAGAGTCATAAAGAATTTCAATGGTACTTTTTCCCTTCAGGGTTATTGCTTTGAGGTTCATATAATCAGGAAGCGTCTGCCCGTCAATTTTTAACGAAATTATTTTGAGGTTACCAAAAGAAACAAGCAGATCTTTTTCATCCTGCGATGTGATTATAGCCCTGCCATTGATAGTAGATTTATCGAGATCGAATGATACAGAGAGATTATATACAGGGATTTTTTCTTCAGCAAAGCATATTGAAGAAGATAAAGCAAGAATCAGAGACAGAATAAAATATACCACTCATTTCCCCGACTTTTCTGGTTCCAAATTCATTAATATCTCAATTTTTGCCTTTGATTTGAGCTCTGCAATCCATTTCTCTTTTGCTTCCCTTGCTTTTTTATCTTCAAGTTCTTTTTTCAGTTTTACCTTGATTTCATCAAAAGCAACAGTGTGTTCAGGTTTCTTATCTTCGAGCTTTATAATATAAAACATTCCTTGAACTTTGAGTATATCACTTATTTCACCGATTTTCATTTTTGAAGCTGTATCTTCAAGTTCGGGGTGCATTCTTCCTTTGTGTATATATCCTGTATCACCGCCTTTTACGCGATATGCATCTTCAGACATTGTTGTCGCAAGCTGTTCTATATCTTCACCCTGTTTCAGTTTTTCGAGAATATCCTGAGCCTTTTTCTCTTCCTTAACAGAAATAAGTCTCAGCCTATAACTTTCAGGTTGTTTGAATTTCCCAATATTATCATTGTAATATTTCTTAAGTTCATCATCATTTATTTTTGAAGGCTCTGTAATTATTTTTGTAGATATAAGCTGTATAAGCATATCCTTTTCAAACTGCTTCTTAACCATATCTTCCGAGAGTTTTCTTTTTTCGAGGAATGCCGTGTATTCCTTTTCTGTTATAAATCTTTTCTTAAATTGTTCTGCCTGTGCGTCTATTTTCTGTTGATCTGCTTTTATTCCTTTTGTAAGAGCATCCTGATATTGCAGTTCACGGTTTACCATTTCTTCAATAGCTTTTTTATAATAGTTCTTCCGTTTCTCTTCAGTAACATTACGATGGAAAGACATACGAGGTATAATCCTATCAACTTCGACTTCAAGATCTGCACGGGTAAGAACTGTCCCGTTAACCTTAGCAACTACATCTTCATCAGCATAAGCTGTTAATGAAAATGTTATCAATGTAAACAGAACAAAAATAACCTTTAGCATATAAAACCCCTTTTTATTTTATAATGACGGATTACAACAATAAGATGCAACATAATATTTTAAACTAATATATCTGAAGCGTAAGACTCAGAGATAAAATAGGCAACTATATTTATGATACAAGATAAAGCTATATTCCTTTATTGAGGTAGTTTATTTTGGTTCATAAATTGAGTTATTGCCAGATGTGCTATTTTCATAAAACAAAATTATTAATTTTTATCTTAATTTTCAGTATAACCGTGGCTAACGGACTATGCTTCCGGGTGCTACTTCTTTGTCGGGATGAAGCAAAATAGGTTTGCCATCAACATCCACTGCAATAATCATTCCCTGACTTTCTATCCCGCGTATTTTTCTCGGTTCGAGGTTTGTAAGAACAGGAATTTCCTTTCCAACTATTTGTTCCGGGGAATAGACCTCTGCAATTCCGGCAACTATCTGCCTTTTTTCAGCGCCAAAATCAACTTCCAGTTTTAACAGCTTATCGGCACCAGCAATTTTTTCAGAAGAAATTACTCTGCCTATTCTTATATCAAGCTTTTTAAAATCTTCAAAAGTAATCATTTGATTATTATTACAACTCGAGCGATTTTTTTTCAAGGTTTACTTACTTATCCCTGTATGATAATATTTTAAATGAGTAAAGTTTTACTAATATTAATTTCCCTTTTGCTAATAAGCAGCCTTTTTCTTGCTTTTAAAACAGGAAAGGATAATATTGGGGATATCCGTACAAAAAGTTCTTCATCCATTGAAGATCTAAAAATAATACAGAAAAAAAATGGCAATACTCTATGGATGCTTACAGCAAAAAATGCGGATATTATAGAAAAAGAAAACATCGCAGAATTAAAAGATATAACACTTGTCCTGAGTCAGCAGGATGTTTCTATTATTGCAAGTAAAGGCGTTTACGATTTTAAAGATAAGAGTTTTACTACAGATAAAGCGGTCAAAGCCGTGGGTAAGAACTATAAAATACTTGCGGATTCAATTGAATATGAAATTAAATCAGGAGATATGAAAACAGATGGAGAAATCAGAGTCGAAGGCAAAGGCTTTAGCATCGAAGGTAAAGGTTTACAGACTGAAGCAAATCAAAAGGTCAGGGTCTTAAAAGATGTCAAAGCAACTTTTCAAAAATAGTATTTTCGTTATTCTGCTTATTTTATTCGCAGCTGGAATAGGATATTCAGAGCAGGCAAAAAAAATAAAAGGGCCTATTGTAATAACATCCGAAAAACTTACGGCTGATAAAAAAACAAATACCGCACTTTTTGAACATTCTGTTATTGCAAGAACTTCGAACATGACTATTTTTGCGGACAAAATGCTTGTTTATTCCGATAAAAATTCCGGAGACGTCAAACGTATAGATGCATCCGGGAATGTCAGATTAATCAAGGACACGAGAATTATAACTTCAAGAGAAGCCACCTATTTTGCTGATTCAGAAACCGTTATATTTACCGGAACTCCAAAAGCTGTTGAAGACAATAATGTTATTTCAGGCGAAAAAATGACATATTTAATTAATGAAGACCGCTTTTTAATTGATAATAGTAAGGTTTTTCTACAAAATAAAGTTTCACCCTGAAGGAATATTATGCATATTCTTAATGCCAAAGGGCTTTCAAAATTTTACGGGAAAAGAGAAGTTGTAAAAGGTCTCAATCTTTACTTAAGTTCCGGTGAAATAGTCGGGCTTCTCGGTCCAAATGGCGCGGGGAAAACAACCACCTTCTATATGATGGTAGGTCTTGTAAGACCCGATGGAGGCTCTATTTTTTTCGACGATATAGATATAACTTTCCTGCCAATGTATAAAAGATCTATCATGGGAATCAGTTATCTTCCACAGGAGCCATCTATTTTTAGAAAATTAACTGTTGAAGAAAATATCAAAGCAGTTCTTGAAATAAGGGGATTGAATAGAAATGAAATAAATTCAGAGACAGAATATATTCTTAATGAATTCAATCTGATGTCTCTTGCACACAAAGAGGGATATAAACTTTCTGGCGGAGAAAGAAGAAAGACAGAGATTGCGAGAACTCTTGCTATTAAACCCGGCTTTATTCTATTTGATGAGCCCTTTGCAGGAATTGATCCTATTGCTATAATTGAATTAAAGAAGATGTTTAAACATCTCAAAACAAAAAATATAGGGATACTTATCACAGACCATAATGTTAGGGATACCCTTTCAATTACAGATAGAGCTTATATTATAAATAATGGAGAGATACTCGAAGAAGGAACGCCTGAACAACTTATAGTTAATCCAAGTGTCAGGCAAACTTTTCTTGGTGAGGAGTTTAGACTATAATGGCGCTCGAAAACAGACTTGAACTTAAATTATCCCAGAAACTCATATTAACTCCGCAATTGCAGCAGGCTATTAAACTGTTGCAGCTTCCTCATCTTGAACTCTCGGAATTCCTGTCACAGGAACTTCTCGAAAATCCATTTCTTGAAGAGAGTCTTGAAGAAACATCTATTGAAGAACTCTCAAATGAAGAAAGAGATACAATCGAATATGAGAATGAAACAGAAGACTTAGATGCACCTCTTGAAAAATTGCTTAATTTTACTTCAGAGGATTATTTTGAAGAGAGAAGTTCAGATGGTCGTGACATGGGTTACTTTAATCCGGGGACTGTTACAACACCTTCTTTTGAACAATTTATCTCAAAAAAACCTGACCTTTCTGAACATCTCATCTGGCAATTAAGACTTTCAAATGCACCTGAAAATATTAAAAGGGTAGCAGAAATAATTATCGGAGATATTGACGAAAATGGATATTTAACATCCACCCTTGAAGAAATACAAAATTCAGCAGAAACAGACATAGAAACCACTATGAAAGCTCTCAAATTAGTTCAGGGATTTGATCCGCCAGGCGTGGCAGCAAGAAACATACAGGAATGCCTTCTTCTTCAACTCAAAAATTTGAACCTTACTGAAACAGTAGTCGAAAAAATTATTTTGCAGAACATGGAAGAACTTGAGAAGAAAAAATATTCTGTTATCGCACAGCAACATGGCGTGACTGTTGAAGATGTGATGGCAGCTGTTAAAATTATCGAAGGACTTGAACCAAAACCAGGCAGAACATTCTCGGATGTAAGTACAAATTACATAACTCCCGATGTCTTTATAATAAAAACAGAGGATGGTTATCAAATAATTCTTAATGACGAAGGAATTCCAAAATTAAGAATAAGCAATTATTATCGCCAATTAATTATGCAGGAAAATGACCTCCCAAAAGAAGAAAGACAATTTTTGCTCGACAGAATGCGTTCAGCCACTGGATTGCTTAAGAGTTTAGATCAGCGAAACAGAACAATATACAGGGTCACAGAAATACTCCTTGAGTTACAAAAAGACTTTTTTGAAAAAGGTTCAGATTATATGAAACCTCTAACTTTAAGAGATGTTGCCGCAAACTTAAATTTGCACGAAAGTACAGTCAGCAGAGTTACTTCAAATAAATACTTATCCTGTCCGCATGGTGTTTTTCCTTTCAGATTCCTTTTTAGCAGCGCTTTACATAGCGGTACAGGCAGTGTTTCATCGACATCAGTAAAAAATAGCATTAAAAAATTTATCTCTGATGAAAACCCCAAAAAACCACACAGCGACCAAGAGATCTCTGAAATGCTCAAAAAAAGTGGTATAGTGATTGCAAGAAGAACAGTTGCCAAATACAGGGAAGAACTCGGGATTCCGCCACAAAGCCAAAGAAGGAAAAAAAATAATTAAAAGGAGGAGGTTATATGAACATTATAGTTAACGGAAGACATCTTGAAGTTACACCGGCATTAAGAAGTTATGTTGAAAAAAAGATTTCAAGGTTTGACAGATATTTGTCCAGTATATCGGAAGCTATTGTAACTTTACAGGTTGAGAAATATCGTCATAAAGCAGAGGTTTTATTGAAAGTAAACGGAATTCTTATTCAGGCAGAGGGGATTACAGGAGATGTTTATTCTTCTATAGACGAAGTTACAGAAAAACTTGACAGGCAGATCAAGAAATACAAAGAAAAGCTTGTATCCCACAGAAAATCCGAAGGCAAAGCAGAAACATCTGCTGAAGTAAAACCTCCTGCGGAAACAGGAAGGATTATAAAAAATAAACGTTTTGAGTTAAAGCCAATGAGCCCTGATGAAGCCGCAATGCAGATGGAACTTCTTGACAAAGATTTCTTTGTTTTTACAAATGACAGCAACGGAGAAATAAACGTAATTTACAGGAGGAAAGACGGCAATTTCGGACTTATTGAGCCGGTTAAATAAATGAATTGAAAAAGTTTCCTTTTATTGTTATAGTAACTGGGCTTTCGGGCTCTGGCAAGACCGTAGCGCTTAGAGCCCTTGAAGATTCAGGTTTTTTCTGTGTTGATAATCTGCCGATTGCATTAATAGAGGCTTTTGTTACTGAAGTTTCCTCAAGCTCTGAAATACGCGACATAGGGATAGGTATAGATATAAGGGAAAAAGGGTTTTTGACTGATGTTGAAAATGTTATAAAAGCCCTGAAAAACCAATTCAATACAGAAGTACTTTTTCTCGAAGCCGAGCAGGATGTTTTACTAAGACGTTTTAAAGAGACTCGAAGGCCGCATCCTTTGCAGGGAAATATTGAAGATGCCATAAAAATAGAAAAAGAAAGGCTTCTGGTCTTAAGAGAAATCGCTGATAGAATCATAGATACTTCTTCATTTACACCACATCAGCTAAGAAGATTAATTACATGCCAGTTTAATCTTGCCCAGGATAAAGATTTTATGACAGTTGTGTTAATTTCTTTTGGATTCAAATTTGGTGCGCCCCAGAACCTTGACCTGCTTTTTGATGTGCGCTTCCTGCCGAACCCGCATTTTATTCCTGAATTAAAAAATTTAAAAGGAACTGACAAAAAAGTGGCTGATTTCGTGCTAAAAAATAATTTAGCAAATGTTTATATAAAAAAAATCAAAAATCTTATAGATTTTTTGATTCCGAATTATATAAAAGAAGGGAAAACCTACCTTACAATAGGAATCGGCTGCACAGGCGGGAATCACCGCTCCCCTGCAATTGTAGAAAAACTTGCTAAAATCATTAAAAAACATCCTGTAAAATTAAATATTGTTCACCGAGACATAACTGTTTAATCCAAAAAATGCATTTCACTAAAAAATGCGTTGCCATGAATATTTCTATACATAATAAACATGATTCTATAATGCTGGCAATAATTCAATTTATGAAACAAAATCACGGGTCTTTTTATACTGAGGCTGAAGTCTAAGCGTAAGCCTCAGAGATAAAATATGCAATCACATCAAAATATAAAATAAAGCCATGTTCCCATATTAAGGTAGTTTATTTTGTTTCATAAATTGAGTTATTGCCTGATATGCTATTTTTATAAATCCGAATAATGCTATATCGCCATAAAATTTAAGCATAAGCTATTTAGAATATAAATATTTATGCTACAATATAATCAAAGATAATTTTAATTTGTATCTTATCAATCGTTATTTATAATCATTTTTTTGACAACTTTATATTGGGGAAAAGATGCAGAAATGTCATGATTTTTTAAATTGTAATAAAACTGATTGTCCTGCCTACAAATCCGAAATTATTACTTGCTGGCTTATTTCGGATACATATTGTCATAACAGTATCCAGAAGAATTCAATAGACAAGCTTGAAATATGCCCTGATTGTGAATTTTTCGAGTTTGCTGCAGATAAATCTGAAATTAATAAATTTCTAAAAGTTGTTAGCAGACAACTAAAGGATTTTAAAAATGAAATCAAACAAAGAGACCTGGAACTTGAAGATTTAGGTCTTGAATTATCTATAAGCCTTTCAGAAGTATTTGAAGCTCTTAAAAAGATTGCATCAGGAGACCCTGATGTTAATATTAATGAAGATTCTAAGATAGAGTTGATAGGCAAGCTCAAACATCTTGTGAATCTCACCGCTGCCGAGGTTGCAAAAGGAGTGGACCAGTGTCACGAATTTGCTATTTGTCTGGCAGAGTATTTTGATGTATTTCAAAAAGTAACCAGCGGAGACCTTACAGCCCGGGTCGACGGAGAATCAGAGACCGAATTACTTGAATCTCTAAAAAGAAAAATAAATAATACAATTGAAAGTATTTCGAGAGAAATAAATGTCCGTAAAAAAGCTGAAGAAGCCCTTCGGATTTCAGAAGAAAAATATAGAACAATTTTTGAAAACACTGGAACCCCGATTGTAATTCTTGAAGAAGATTTATCAATATCCCTTTCAAATTCAGAATTTAAAAATTTTTCCGGAAGTAATAATAAAAATATCTCAGAAAAAATATCTCTACTTGATTTTGTAATGCAGGAAGATACTAATAAAATAAAGAATTTTATAAATCAGACATTTTCCGGCTTTAATCTTAAGCAAAACACAACAGAGTTCAGGTTTATAAATAAAAATGGACAAGTAAAGGATATTATTGCAGTTGCTTCAAATATTCCTGGCACAAAAAAAACCGTAGTTTCATTTCTTGAAATGACCGCGAGAAAGCAAATGGAAATGGAAGCAATAATAGAGATGAGTGCAGCCTTGCGTTCAGCTCCAGGAAGGTCAGATATGATGCCCATTGTTCTTGATCGTCTGATAAACATACTTAAAGGGGATGCAGCAGCACTTGCATTAACAGTTCCTTTTAATAAAGAAATAGTATTTGAATTATCAAGAGGCATGTGGGGTGATTGGGCAGGAAAGAGTTTGCATTTTGGAGAAGGAATTACAGGTTATGTGATAGAAACAGGACAGACATATCTTAGTAATAACTTAATATCTGATCCAAAGCTTTCATTAAACGAAAAAATAGGAGATATTCGCTCCGCTGCATGTGTTCCCTTAATAGCGCACGGACAGACAATTGGAGCAATCTGGATTGGCCGAAAATCAGGAATATACGAAAATGAAATCAGACTTATCACCGCAATTGGTGAAATCGCGGCGAATGCAATACATAGAGCCACCCTTTATGAACAGACAGAACAGAGATTTCAGAGACTTTCAGCTTTACACGGGATAGATATGGCTATAACATCAAGCCTCGATCTCAGGGTTACCCTCAATGTGCTCTTAGACCATGTTACATCTCAGTTAAAAACCGATGCAGCAACCGTCTTGCTTTTCAATCCATATTCACAGACTCTTGAATATGCAGCAAGCAGAGGATTCAGGTCAAAGGCAATACAAGATACCAGATTAAGAATCGGAGAAGGACACGCAGGTCGTGCTGCTTTTGAAAGGCGTGTTATCAGCATCCCTGATGTTATGAAAAGCAATGACCCTTGTCTCCGCTCAGAGATATTAGCTAATGATATATTTATTTCCCACCATGCTGCACCATTAATCGCAAAAGGGCAGGTCAAAGGTGTGCTCGAAGTATTTCACCGCTCACCTCTTGAACCTGACCCTGAATGGCTCGAATTCTTTGAATCACTGGCTTCACAAGCAGCAATTGCAATTGACAATGCATCTCTTTTTAATGAACTCCAGCGCTCTAATATTGAACTTTCATTAGCCTATGACACAACTCTTGAAGGCTGGTCCCGCGCTCTTGATATGAGAGACAAAGAAACAGAAGGCCACACAATCAGAGTAGCTGAAATGACTGTTAAACTTGCGAGAACTATGGGGATAAGCGAACAGGATATTGTTCATATAAGAAGAGGCGCATTGCTACACGATATAGGGAAAATGGCTATTTCAGATAAAGTGTTGCTGAAAAATGGACCATTGACAAAAGAGGAAACCATAATAATGAAAAAACATCCTGAATATGCTTATGAGATGCTTTCATCAATTTCATTCCTCAGGCATGCACTTACAATACCTTTATATCATCATGAAAGATGGGATGGAAGCGGGTATCCAAGCGGACTTAAAGGAGAACGGATTCCTATCGAAGCAAGAATCTTTGCGATTGTTGATGTATGGGATGCATTAAGGTCAGACCGCCCGTATCGGCCTGCGTGGAGTGAGGAAGATGCTCTTGAATACATAAAAAATAATTCGGGGAAATATTTTGATCCTAAAATCGTTGAGACCTTTTTAAGAATAATCAGGAATTCTCAAAATTAAAAGGTCTTTATTAAAGAAAGCTGCTTACAAGCTTCATCAATTCCTGAGTTTGTATTGGTTTTGTAAGATACGCGTTTGCACCGATAGCAAGAGCTCTCCTTTTATCTTCTTCAGCGCCTTCTGTGGTAATCATTATAACGGGTATATCTTTATAAGAAGGGTTGTTTTTAACAAGACTCACAAGTTTCAGTCCATCCATTATAGGCATATTTATATCTGCGAGTATGATATCTATTTTCTGGGAAGACAGCTTTTTCAAAGCATCCACACCATCAGTAGCTTCAATAACTTTTGAATCAGGTATTCTTTTTACAGCAAACCCGATAAGTTGTCTCATAGTTGGAGAATCTTCAACAACAAGAATATTTGGCATCTTTCCCTCCTTATCTCTTTGGTTTTTCCTTTAAAAGATCGAGAAAGCTTTGTATGGTTGTAAGTTTTCTTTCTGATTGAGTATAAAGCTTTGATGAAAAAATAGCGGTTGCTGCATGACCTGCGAGGAGATTGAAAAGTTCATAATCAATATTTGTAAAAGTTTTCTTCTGGACGAACAATGAAAAAATCGCTATTACACCAATTACATGTTCTTTAATCTTAAGCGGGATACAAACAATGGGTCTGGATATATCAGCCTTTTCTGAGATTAAATCTGTATTACTGTCAAAATAGCTTTCGCCATCTTTGGCAACTTTGCCTATTATTCCTTCCCCGAGTTTTACTTTTGGCATCTCCTGTGTATTTAATCCCTCAACAGAAACAGGGAGCAGCTCATTCGTCTTTTCATCCATAAGATAAATAGCAAACCTTTCTGCACCTATTAGATTAATTATTATTTCCATCACAATTCTTAAAACTTCATTTATATCAAGAGTTGAATGAAGCTGGTAGCTTGCTACGTAAAGATTGGCAAGATTATTGTTTTCTGTTTCTACCTCAACATATTTAGCTGCAAAATCTTTGTTTTCTTCTTCAACCTTTTTATATCTCTCGGTTAAAGAGTTAATTTCCTGATTAAGCATTTTTATTTGATCTTCGTATAGCTTGATTTTTTCCTCATTACCCGTCCTCTCTATAGCTTCTTCAAGCTGGGCAATTCTAAATCTTAGTCGTTCATTTTCTTTAATGAGGTCTTTTGTAAATTCCTCTCCTTTTTTAAATATCTGGAGGAATTCTTCAGCCTTTTTTGAAAGAATGGCTTCTTTTTCCATATTCCCTCCGTCTAATTATCTTTATTCTGTGTGTTAATTTTTTTTATCATAGAAATAATTTCACCTGGTATTTCATTCACAGGAAGTACTCTAATAGCTGCACCTGCTTTGGTTACTTCAGCAGGCATACCATTTACAATAGCAGTATCTTCAGATTCTACTATAGTATAACCTCCAGCTTTTTTAATGTCCAGCATACCAGCAGTTCCATCATTTCCCATGCCGGTAAGGACAATACCCAATATTTTTGATTTATAAATATTTACCAGAGATGACATCATCATATCAATAGAAGGCACATATTTATCGGTCTGTTTTGATTCCTTTATCATTATAAATACTTTCTTTCCACGTTTATAAAAAGTCATGTGATAACCTCCCGGACAGATAAAAGCTTTCCCGGGTTCAAGTTCATCTCCTTCAGAAGCTTCTTTAACCTTAATCTTACATATACTGTTCAGTCTTTCAGCAAAAGAATTGGTAAAACCTTTTGGCATATGCTGACTTATAACAATAGATGCAGGGAAATCAGAAGGCAATTTAGTGAGTATAATGCTTAAAGCAGAAGGTCCCCCTGTTGAGGAACCTATGGCAACTGTTTCAATATTATATTCTTCCGGGACACAAGTACTTTCAGAATAACCTTCTTGCTCAAGTATCTCGAGATTTTTACTGAGCCTGTCAAGGCGTAAAGCTTTCATAGCTTTTACTTTTACAAGAAGGTCCTTAACCATATTCTGATAATCGGGCGAAGATATTTTCGGTGGTTTTGCAATAAAATCTGCTGCTCCCATTTCAAGTGCTTTGAAAACAGTCTTTGAATCCGAAAATGAACTCACAATAATAACAGGAGTAGGCTTATTCTTCATAAGCCATCTCAGAAATGTAAAACCATCCATTTCAGGCATTTCAAGATCGAGAGTTATCAGATCAGGCTTCAGTCTTAAAGTCTTAGACATCGCATCAAGTCCATCAGATGCTACACCTATAACCTCAATATGACTGTCACTTTCAAGCATTTTCTTAATTGTCTGCCTGCTATATGCAGAATCATCAACGATCAGAACTCTGATCTTAGGCATTTACATGAGCTCCTTTTTTTTCGGGTTTTTGATACACCATATCATATTTGAAATGCTTTAAATTAAAGGCTGTAGATATATTAATTAAAGATTCCGCATGACCGAGCAAAAGATAACCTCCGTCCGAAAGTCTGTTGTAAAAACTTTCCACCACTTTTTTACGGGAAGGATGGTCAAAATATATTAATACATTTCTACAGAATATGACATCGACAATTCCGATTAACTTTATTTTATCGGGATCGAGAAGGTTAAGGTGATTGAAATTTACAAATTGCTTTACATTATCCGATATTTTATACATTCCGTCTTCTTCTCTGAAATATCTTTTCAGGTGATAAGGGCTTGTCGTCCTGAAAGAATTTTTCCTGTATATGCCGCTTCTGGCAATTTGAAGAACTCTCTGGTTGATGTCGCTCCCAATTATTTCGATATTCCAATCGTTGAATAAACCTTTTTCGAGTATTAACATCGAGATGGTATAAGGTTCTTCCCCTGTTGAACAGCCAGCAGACCAGATACGAATCTTCTTCTTTTCTTTGTTTGTATCATACAATTCCGGAAGAATTTCATCTGTAAAAGTACGGAGCTGGTTCTGCTCCCTGAAAAAATATGTTTCGTTGACAGTAAGTATATCAATAATCGAGGATAGTTCTTCTTCACGATTTCTATCATATAAAAGATATCTGAAATAATCCCGAAACTTTGTAAAATGATGCTGCTTAACCCTCCTCGAAAGCCTTTTTTCGAGTAAATATTTAGAGTCGTCGCTAAAATATATCCCGCAGTAATCTTTAATAAGATCCCGTAGAAGTCTAAAAACATCATCTTCAAGGTTTATTATTTCTTCTTTTTCAAACATTAATGAATATCCGTTAGAGAAATTTAAGAATAAAAATTATAATTTTCCTGTAAGGCATTCTTCGATAGATTTTTTTACAATTGGGTCTTCTTCGGAATCAAAAAGTTTTTCGAGTTCCTTTCTTATAATTCCACGGGGTTTTACACCGAGCACAGATACCGCAGCCATTCTTGTTGCCCAATCTTCATCATGAAGAAATGGAATAATATCAGTTTCAATTCCTTCGAAACCTGAAAGAGCCCTTATAGCGGTCCTTCTTATCTCCTTATCATCATGTTTTAACATCATCAGCAAAGCATCTTTTGATTCTTCATCTTTAAATTTTCCGAGTGATTCAATCGTGGTTGTAACAACAAATCCGTTTTTATCATATAACATATTTTTTAATAAACCCACAGCTCTTCTGTCATTAAGAATACCAAAAGCTTTTGCGATTGCCACTCTGACAGAGTCATCGGTGTCTTTAGCAAGAAATGACAATGCATCAAAAACATTTTCCCCGCCAATCTCTGCAAGGCTGAGTGCTGCTGAAACTCTTATATAGGGTTTTTCATCAGATAAAGCAATAATCAGGTATCTTATCGAATCTTCGGTGCGAAGCATTGAGAAAGCCTTAACACAGGCGCTTCTAACATTAACATCACCATCTTTTAGAGCAAACCCGAGAGCATTAACTGCTTCAGTTGCTCCAATTTTACCAAGAATTAAAGCAGCATTTTTTCTTAATATAGGAGCAGGGTTTTTTAACATTTCAATAAACTCATCAACAGACAGGTTTCTTCCAAATACTGATAGTGCTTTTACAGCTGCTTCCTGAACATCTTCATAGGAATCAGAAAGTAATTTCTTTAAATGAACTATTGCTGCGGGATTACCGATATTAGCCAGAGCCATACATGCGAGTGAGCGGATATGACCGTCTTCATCATTAAGAAGTTCTTTAAAAACATTAAAATATACAGGTGAAGCTATTCTTCCGGCAACCTCGCAAATAAACCTTTTTTGGAAAATATTTTCGGTATCGAAAAGACTTAGAAGTGATTCCGGCTTGTCTTTTCCGATAAATACAAAAGCTCTTTTTACATCCTCTGAAAATTCTTCTTCCTGTGATATTTCGAGTAAAGGTGCAAATGCCCTTGCATCTTTTAAAAGTCCAAGGATAAGTATCGATGATATTTTAATTTCAGGTTTTGATGATTTTGTATAAGGGATGAGTATATCAAATATTTTTTCGCCTATTGTCTGTCTTATTTCATTTACTATATATTCTTCGCTTACGCCTTTTCTGTAAAATCTCTCAAGGCTTCTTATAGCCTCTTCCTGTACAGATTTTGTATTATCCTGAAGACACTCGACAACAGAAGATAACCCCTCAGGGTCACCGATACGACCAAGAGATTTTATCGCAATAGCTCTTAAAGGTTTTTTTTTCATTGCATTCTTTAAAGCAGAAATTGCCCTCCTGTCGCCTATTCTTCCAAGAGCATCAACAGCAGGATAAGCTGTCCAAAGATCATCGCTTTCTATAATGTCAATTAAAGCATCAACTACCGAAGATTCTCCTGCTTTTCCAATATGTTCAATTGCTGTAACACGGACATTCTCATCCTCATCTTTAAGGGCATTTAACATGAGAGGCAATGAACGCTCATCTTTAAACTCGCCAAGAACATCTATGATGAATTTTCGCACATCTTTGTTTGGTGTATTAAAAGCTTCGAGTAAATATGGGGTCACTTTTTTCCCAAGTCTTACCAGAGCCTCAATCGCAGAATTGCGGGCTCCCGCGTTATCTTCTATATAGAGCAAATCAATTAAATTGCTTATATACGTTTCAACAGGATGTTCCTCGATAAGAATATCGGTAGCATAATGTCTTACCCTCCAGCTTGCATCCTGCATCGCATTTATGAGTAAAGGAACAGCAGCTAAACCTCTGCCCTTAAGAGATTCAACAGCTATTCTTCTTATTTCAGTATCTTCGTCTTTAAGCTGTCTTTCCAGTTCCTGCATTTTCTTCAATAACCTCTTCTGTTTCTTTGAGTGCTATTTTCTCTTCCGAAGTCAATAATTCATCAATATTAAGGATGATTATAATACGGTCATCTTTCTTTCCGATGCCTGCGAGATATTTTTTCCTCAGCCCTTTGAATATAGAAGGTGGAGAAGTTATATCACTGGTTTTCAAAGTTGTAATCTCTTTCACGCTATCAACGAGAATGCCAATTTTTTCATTTTCCATTTTAATCAATATAATTAATTCTTTTTTTGAAGATGATTCAATTCCAAAACGCTTTTTAAGGTCGATTAAGGGTATGATTTCTCCTCTTACTGATATTACACCCGTAAGAAAATCAGGCAATTCAGGAATGGAATAAACTTTATGTGTACTTAATATTTCCACAACCCTGTTTATTTCTATCCCGAAATCCTCCATACCGATTTTAAATACAGCAAATTTGCTGAATTCCGATTGTTTATTTGCCGGAATATTTTTTTGATTCATTCTTTTTTGTTCTCTCCTTCACAGAACAAAATATCACTCATTCCTTTATACAGTGTCGTTGTTTTGATTCTGCACATTTGAAATCTCAAAAGCAGATTTTTCATCAAGTTTGATCTTTTCAATTTGTTTATTAATAACATCTGAACTTTTCAAAAGATCTCCGAGTTCCTCCCCTATTTCGGATATTACACCTATATTATTCTTTGGTATATCTTTAATTTTCTCGATTGAAATAAAGATCTGATTCGAACCAGCCCTTTGTTCATTAATTGCTTTTGCTATCTGCTGGCTTTTTTCAGATATTTGCTCCATTGATTCAGAAATAAATTTGGCACTCAATTGTTGTTCTTCAGTTGCAAGCTTTACACGTGTGGCAACATCTCTTACCTTCTCTGTTGCCTTAGTTATAAGATTTGCACCTTTACTCTGTTCAGATGTTGCTATAGCGACCTGTGCTATCATATTTTTTACTTTTTCCATTGCTTCGGTAACAAGACGTGCAGCTTTTGCCTGCTCAGTTGTGGAGCGTTCAATAGAAAAAGACATTTCAGCTGATTGTTTTGAGCTTTCAACTATTTTACTCAAAGCATTTCCTGCTTCGCGTGCAACTTTAAAACCTTCTTCAACAGATTTAAGTCCTTCATTCATAGCGTTTATGGCATCCTTGACCTCTTTTTGAACAGCCTGTATCAGAGATGCTATTTCCTGGGTTGAGAAAGATGTTCTCTCGGCAAGGTCTTTTATCTCATCTGCAACAACAGAAAAACCTTTTCCATGCTCTCCTGCCTGAGCAGCAAGAATGGCAGCATTTAAAGCAAGAAGTGTTGTCTGGTCTGTTATATCATCAATGACATTGAGAATTTTCCCTATTTCATCAGACCTTCCTCCGAGTTTCATAATCATCTCTGCTGTTTTTTCAACAGTAGATTTGATATTGTTCATTCCCTCTATAGTTTTTTCTACAGCAGCAAGTCCCAATGTTGAAGCGTCATTTTTTACTTTTTCAGAAAGCATCGCCGATTCTTTTGCGCTCATTTCCACTTCTTTTACAGAAGAAGAAATCTCTTCTATCGCTGCCAATGTCTCTTCGGATGCAGCGGTTAATTCCTCAGATTTTTGAGCAACTTCTTTTATTGTTGCTGAAAGTTCTTCAATTGATATTGAGGTTGAATCTACGGCAGAAGATAGCTCCTGTGCATTATTTGCAACATGACCTATGCTCGATACCATTTCTTCCATTGAAGTAACAGTATTCTCAGCAGAAACTGCAAGCCCTCCTGTATTTACAGATATTTCAGCGGTGGCAGAATTCATTTGCTCTATAGAGCTTGCTATATTGGCGATAGCTTCGGATTCAAGTTTTGTTGACTCGGCGATTCTCCTGAATTCTTCCTCCATCTTCTCGCTTAACTCTCTCGTACGTTTTGAAGCATCTCTGACTCCGCTTAAAATTTCTTTAAGTGATGAAGAAGCCATGCTTAATAATTCAGCAAGTCTCCCAATTTCATTATCTGTTATTATTTCCGGGTTGTAAGAAAAATTGCCTTCTGATAAAGCTTGAATTGTTTTTTCTACTTGTTTCAATGGCAAAATCACAAGTCTTCTAATAACGAGCCAGAAACAAAAAGTCATAGCTGCTACAAAAAGTATAGACATAGAAATCCAGATTAGAAAATTGAGACTTTTATAAAGCGGTATAATAAAAGACCAGATTGCAATACCTGCTATAATTAAAATTATGGTATAAGTTATATATCTTGACTCAAGGCTCCGTCCTATTTCGTTTTTCATAATGCCTCCTTGTTTTTATCTACTTTTCATTTTAATTCAATCTAATAGTAATAGATTCCATCATATTCAAAATCGAAATAAACCTTTTATCGATTACTGCCACTCCCTCTATAAATTTAATTTGCTCTTCGTCAAGATGTGAAGGAGGAGGAAGTATTTCTGATTTTGTTATTCTCACAACTCCGGACACATTATCAACCACTGCGCCTATTAATCCCTTCGGACCGTTTATAATTAAAATTTTTATCCTTTCTTTTGAATTTACAGGTAATTTTTTTGAAAGTATCTTTGTGCGAAGATCAATAACAGGAATTACTTTACCTCTAAGAGAGGTGATGCCAACCACATAATCTGGAACTTTTGGCACGGCTGTTATTCTCTGATATTTGAGAATTTCCTTAAGCTGAGTAATTCTGAATGCAAAATCCTCATTTAAAAGTTTGAAAGTAAGTATTTCAATAATCTCATTAGAAGAATCTTCATCTATTTTTTGTTCCTGTGCGGATTTTTTCCCCTCAGTTTTTAATTCTTCCTTCAAATCAGTTAAGGAAACCTGTTTAATAGTTTTCTGTGATTCTTTTTCAGATGAACCAGTCTGTTCTATTTCAGTTTTTTCACCTTCTGAAGTAGATTCATCCTTTTGTTCTTCAGTTTTATTTTCCTTATTATCAGAAGTATCAGAATCCTTGAGTTTTTTCCTAATTTTCGCGATATCCATTTAATCCGAGTTCCCTCGCAGCTTCTTCTATAATAGATGCTTCAATATTTTTTAACTTTTTGTCCATGCCTTCAAGAAGCGCAGTTGTTGCAATACTATTGATAAGACGCGGGATACCTCCTGAAAAACGATAGAGTTTATTAATAGCCCCGTCTGTAAATAAAGGCTCATTTAATCCTGAAACTCTTAGTCTATGTTCAACATAACCTTTTATTTCCTGTTCATTCAAAGGACCGAGATGATAGAACAATCCTATTCTCTGACGTAGAGGAAGATAAGTTTTATGGTTAAGTCTTTTTCTTAAATCAGTTTGTCCAACAAGAATCAGGCTGAGAAGATTTGTATAATCGAGTTGAAAATTAGTAAGCAAACGTATCTCTTCAAACGTCTCTTTTCTGGGTATTAATTGTGCCTCATCAATAATAATAACAGGAGTTATTCCTGCTTCATAATCTTTATAGACTTTTTCGTATATAGCATCAAGAAGATTATCCTTGTAATTGTTAGGCACATCTATATCGAATCTTTTTGCAACAGTTCTAAGAAACTGTGATGGCGAAAGTCTTGGGTTTATAATAACAATAACTCTATATTTTTCACCGAGTGAATCCATCAGATACCTTGTAAGTGTTGTTTTTCCACTTCCTACCTCTCCTGTAAGTAGCACCAGTTCTTTTTCTTCAACTGCATAATGCAACCTTGCAAGAGCTTCTTCATGGCTTTTGCTGAGGTATAAAAATCTCGGATCAGGTGTTTTGGAAAAAGGCTTCTGTTTCAGACCATAAAATTCTTCAAACATGCGTCACCCCTTCATATCTGAAAAGAGCTCTTTCGATTATTGATTCAACATCAAGAACAAGTATTACTTCATGTCTTCCTATTTCCGCTGCTCCTGCAAAACCAAATAATCCTTTTAAATACTCACCAAGCGATTTAATAACTATTTCCTGCTGGCCTATAATCTGATCAACGATTATTCCAAGTTTTCTTTTTCCGAAACCAACAACAACAGCAAAAAGCATTTCTTCATCTGTAGTTTCTATATTAAAAATATCTCCCAGACTCTTTACAGGAAGCATTTCACCTCTAAGATAAAAAACCTTCCTCCATTCAACAGTCTGAAGATCATTTTTTTCAAGTGCGATAGTTTCCGAAATTGCTGTTAGAGGTATCGCGAATCTCATGTCTCCTACCCTAACAACCAAAGCTTTGATAATTGCCAGAGTGATTGGAAGAGTAAGGGTAAAGGTGGTTCCTTCGTCTTTCTTTGTATAAATTTCTGTAAATCCACCTAATGCAGCTAATTTCTCTTTGACCACATCCATACCCACGCCTCTTCCCGAAATCTCGCTTATCACATCTTTTGTGCTAAACCCGGGAGAGAATATAAAATTAATCAATTCTCTATCATCTATTTTTGCCCCGGGCTCCAGTAGACCTTTTTCAATAGCTTTTGATCTTACTTTATCGAGATCTATTCCCCTTCCATCATCAATAACTTCAATAACTACGTAATTACCTTTTTGATAAGCTTTAAGAGCTATTCTGCCATGTTCTGGTTTTCCTTTTTTTATTCTTTCCTCTGGTAATTCTATCCCATGATCAATAGAATTCCTTACAAGATGCATCAATGGATCGACTATTTCTTCGGCTAATGATTTATCAAGTTCTGTATCTTCACCATACATGACAAGATCTATTTCCTTACCAATCTCTCTTGAAAAGCGCCTGATAACCTGCGCAAGACGTGAAAATAACTGTCCGACAGGAACCATTCTTATCTCGAGGACTTCATCCTGAAGTTCGGCAAGCCTTCTCTCGAGTGTCTGGGAAATCTTATATACATCCCTAACAAATTGAGTATGAATATACATTTCTGAAAGTTCTATTCCTATTCTCTTTACCGCATCTTTTGCAAGTGTCAATTCACCAATGGTGTTAAGTATTCTGTCAAGCTTGTCTATATCCACCCGTACAGTTGTAGTTGTGCTTTTAAGAGATTGCTCCTGTTTTCTCGTGCTTGTTGAAGGAGAAGATATTTTCGTTTGCACAAGTGTTTCAATTTCTCCGCCTATATCGGACTTGATTTCATCAACAGGATTGGTGCTTGAAAACATAAGATTAAACCCGATAGAGCCATCAGGAACATTTTCTGAAACAGGCAGAGTAGAAATAAGTTCTCCCTGTTTTTTAATTTTCTTTGTAATCTCTTCAAGAGATGTATCAAATGTTGAAAGATCAAAAATTACCTTGAGAAGATAAATTCCATTTCCATTTAATATATTCGTCTTTAGTCTATGCTCTTCATATTCAGAAAGCACCTTGAGAATAGAATCATTGATAATCCCCTTAAGATCAGGACCTCCAACATTTTCTTTGAGGGAAGCACGGAAAGATTTAATTTCCTCAATCTGTGAACTTAAATCCGGTTCTTTATCTTCGCGAATTGTGTCTATCGCTGTTTTTAATATATCAAGGTTTTTGAATAAGAAATTAACAAATTCTTCATTTATATTTACTTTGCCGAGTCTTACATCATCGAGTAAAGTTTCAAGTCCGTGGCTTAAATCAGTAATTCCTTTACTTCCAAATAAACCAGAAAGTCCTTTTAAAGTATGCATAGCCCTGAAAAGAGCGTTTATTGTATCAGGGTTTAATGCAGTCTGATAAGTGTCCTGGATTTCGAGAACAAATTGCCGACATTCAAAAAGGAGATCTTCGGACTCAGCGATAAATTCCTTTTTAGATGCCTTCATTTTTGTTAAATTATTACCTGTTTTATAACTTCTTGTAATTCCTGAGCCTTAAACGGTTTTGTGATATAAGCCGTTGCACCCAAAGCCATACCTCTTTTTTTATCTTCTTCGCTTCTTTCAGTGCTTACTATTATTAAGGGTATATGATTATATCTCGGGTTGTTTTTAACAAAACTTATAAGTTCGAGACCATTTATGTCTGGCATATTAATATCTGTAATAATAAGATTGAAACTTAATGATGGCAGAAGTTTTAGAGCTTCAAAACCAGAACCAGCCTCTACAATATTAAAATCAGCCATTTCTTCTACCACAGCTCTTATGAGAGCCCTCGTTGTAGCAGAATCTTCCACAATAAGTATATTCTTATTTTCTTTTTCCATAATTTACAGAATTTATTATTAAATTCTACCAGATTATTCTTAAAAAAAACATTCCGATGCTAATTTTTTTTCTCCATTTCCTGAAGCCTTCTTTGAAGAAGAGACTTTTCAAGAGCAAGTCCTGCCTGATCTATAAATATTTCAAGACCTTCTGTTTCTCCGATTTTATCGCCTGTTGTTAAATTATCACATAAAAGAAGTGCAACGACTCTTCCTTCAGTAATTACAGGGAAAATGGCAACTTCATCAGGATACCCCTGTCCTATTTCTCTTATTAACAAATCAGTAACTAAATCTTTAATCATTTCGCCTTTATAAGGCCTTTTTTCGTCTATGATTTTCTTTAAAAAAGGACTTTCATCATAATCGAATTTTATCTCCCGTATTTTCTCATCAGCCATTTCTATCTCAAGTCCAAACTGTCCGAGTCCTACAATTTCTTTATCGCCAACCATAAATAAAACTCCACGCTGAAAAATATTACTGGCAAAACGTAATATAAGCAAAGTGATCTCAGAAGCAGAATTAGGAAACCTTAGTTCCTGCGTCAATGCTTTTAATGAAACAATATCCTGCCTCTCCGGAACGGATTCTGTCCCCCAGTCTTCTTCCCATACTTTTTCCTCATCAATCTTTATATCATGCCCTTCAGGAGTAACAGAAATTGTCTGGGAAGATTCATCATGAACTCTCGCTCCTTCCATAAGGAGATATTCGGGGCTCATGCCTTTTGAAAGTTCCCATCCCGTTTCAGTTACTTCAGTCTTCCTATTGGGGTCAACATCATCAAGCTCGAACTGGAAATCTCCTTCCTGCCATAAAAGCAATTGGTAAATTACCCTTTCAATCCTTTTTCTTGTTATTTTTTCAAGAACTTCTTTATTGATTGAACCAAAATCAAGTAAAATTTCTGCTAAAGATTTCTCAGGAAGTTTTTTCTTAACTTCCAATGCAAGATTATATATAGTATCCTTGACTAAACCAGCTTTGAGTAGATCCTCACCAAAATTAGTATCAATGTCGTTTGTTTCAGCTCTTACAACAAGGCCGTTCTTAAAAATAACAAAGGCACTGCCTCTACCGCCTTTCAAAATTAAGGTGCCTGTTTTTTTACCAATACTTAGAATCTGAAAAATATCAGAAAGACCAAGATCTTCAAGCCTTCCTACAAGACTCATCTTATTTAATCCCCTTAATATTAATAAATGCAGTATATCAACTAAAATAATCATGTGTCAATGAATAAGAAAACTAAAGATCAAATCTAAAAATACAATTGAAATTCTTTTGTTACATCTCCAGCTTCTGTATGTGTACAATTTTCAAATTAAAATATTTCATTAATTTTTTGTATAATATAGAGTTATTTTCTATATAGGTTTTTTGAAGTTACAGGATTTATAATTAAATATCGGATTATTTTAATAATGATAATTTTAAAAAATATTTAACAATAGAAAAACTCATTATTTTTGCAACAATTTAAATTTTAAGGAGATATTAAAATGAATGTACCTTTTGTTGATCTGAGCCGGCAGTTCAAGCCACTGTTGCCTTCGATACAGAGTGCGATGAACGGGATTATCGAAAGATGTGAATTTATAAATGGTCCTGCAGTGAAGGAATTTGAAGAACACATGGCGAAATGGATGGGAGTTCAATATGTGTGCGGGGTTTCCAATGCTACTCTCGGGATTTATCTAACTCTAAAAGCGCTCGGTATCGGGGAAGGCGATGAAGTAATTACTGTACCTAATACTGCTTTTCCAACTGCCGAGGCTATAAGCATGAGTGGCGCAAAAGTTATATTTGCCGATATTTTCAGGGGATATTTCAATCTTGACCCTAAAGCAGCAGAAGCTGCCATTACTCCAAAAACTAAGGCTATTATCCCTGTACATCTATATGGTATTCCTGCTGATATGGATGCTTTTCTTGATATAGCAAAAAGACACAAAATTTTTATCATAGAAGATGTTGCTCAGGCACAGGGTGCGAAATATAAGGGCAAAATAACTGGCACAATGGGTGTCGCTGGATGTTTTAGCTTTTTCCCGTCAAAAAATCTTGGCACATTCGGAGATGGTGGTGCAGTTGCCTCGCGGGATGAAGGATTGATAAAGAAAGTCAGAATGCTTGCAAATCATGGAAGGCTCGAAAAATTCACACATCTTGTAATAGGAACGAACAGCCGTCTTGATACAATTAAAGCAGCGCAGCTTTCTATCTGTCTCGAACATCTTGATGAATGGAATGAAAATAGAAGAAAGACAGCCAATTTATACAAAGAACTCCTGCATTCTTATGAAGAAATAAAATTACCTCAGGTGCCGGAAGGATGTGAAGCTATCTGGCATGTATATGTAATCAGACATAAAAAACGTGATGAACTCAAAGCTTTTCTCAATTCACAGGGCATTAAAACAGGATTACACTATCCTTTGCCATTACATCTTCAACCTGCATATGAATACCTCGGTTATAAGAAAGGTTCTTTCCCTGAATCAGAAGCAGCATGCAGCGAAGTTCTTTCACTGCCAATGTTTCCTTATATAACCGAAGAGGAAGTTGAAACAACCGCAAAAGCGATTATAAAATTCATAGAAAGTCAGAGAAAAATACATTAATATGTCGGAAAAGCCAATAGACCTTTCAGTTGTTATCCCTATCTTTAATGAAGAAGACAATATAGAGCCTCTATTTGAGGAATTATTTCCTGTTTTACAAAAAACTAAAAAGAGATTTGAAGTTATATGTGTTGATGATGCAAGCACAGATAAAAGTCTTTCTGTTTTACAAAATGCATCCAAAAAATATCCTGAATTAAGGATTGTCCGTCACAAAATTAATTCAGGAGAAAGTGCTGCAGGCGCAACTGGTTTTGCAAATGCGAGGGGTGAAATTATCATTACAATAGATGGAGACCAGCAGAATGACCCTGCTGATATACCCATGCTTCTTAATGAAATAGAAAATGCCGATGCTGTTTGCGGAGTAAGAAGAAAACGTGAAGATGATTGGGTAAAACGAATTTCATCACGTATAGCAAATAAATTCCGTAATTTTGTAACCGGCGATAACATTTCAGATGCTGGCTGCACTTACAGAGCCATAAAAAAGTCGGCTCTAAGGGAAATACCTGTTTTTAATGGTATGCATCGCTTTTTGCCCACATTACTGAGGATTCAGGGATATAAGGTAAAAGAAGTACTGGTTAACCATAGACCTCGCACACGCGGACAATCTAAATACGGGATCGGGAACAGAATGTTCAGAGGCATAATAGACTGTCTTGCCATAAGATGGTGGAAAAAACGTTGTGTGCCTGCTGACAGAGCATATAGAGTTGATTCAGGAGGATAAAAAGAGAAGAGAAGAATTTCTTCTCCAAGAATGCATGAAAGAAAATACAAGTAAAAAGGAAATTTTAAAGACTCTCCTGCTGGCAGTAATTCTCACAGGTTTCCTCGGTATTCTTCATTTTACTCCTTTGAAATATTATATTGATTTTTCAAATATAAATTTTCTCAAAGAAGAACTTTCCTCATTCCATGCATTTGCTCCTTTAATTTTTCTGGTTAGCGGCTCTATTATAATTGCTCTCGGCGCACCACGATTTATTATTACTGTTCTCGGAGGGATGGTTTTTGGATTTATCGTAGGCACAATTCTTTCACTTGCAGCAGCTTTCCTTGGCTCAATAGTAATTTTCTGGATCACGCGTCTATTGGGAAGACCTTTCTTTCAGCAAAAATTCGGTAGCCGCCTTAATTCAATTGAAAAATATTTAAGAGAAAATGGTATTCTTGTAGTAGTTCTTATAAGACAACTACCTGTGCCATGCATGCTTGGGAATATATTACTCGGACTTACTTCTGTGAAAAACCATGTTTTTATTCTTGGCTCAATTATTGGTTTATTTCCTGAATCAGCAATTTTTACACTATATGGAAGCAGTGTGCAGGGAAGTTTTATCCTGAAATCAACAATAGCATCAATTTTATTGATAATTTTCGTCTGGGCAATAGGTTATTATTATCGTCATTCCACTATGGCAAAAGAGATTGTTCAAAAATTCAGAAAAGTATAAAAACAAAACCACATTCGGAATAAATTATAGAATTTTGAAAGGAAGTTTAAATGAAGATTTTACAAATTGGAACAGGCAGATGGGGAACAAATCATTTACGTGTATGGACAAATTTGCATGTTGACCTTTACGTTGCAGAAATCTCTGATGCTTCAAGAAAAAAATGTATAGAAGCAGGGATACCCGAGGATCATATAACTGATGATTACCGCAAATTTCTTGATATTGTGCAGGCAGTAGATATAGTAACCCCTGCTCCGAGCCATTATCAGCTCGCGCTCGAAGCATTTCAAAAAGGAAAAGACATTTTAATCGAAAAACCAATTGCAGATACTGCACAGCGCGCGCAGGAACTTGCTAATATAGTTTCGAGAGGTAACACAATATTCCAGCCGGGACATGTATTCAGATATGACCCTGCGGCAGATTTTATTATTGATTATATTTCTCAGGGCAACCTCGGACGAATTCAGGCTTTAACAGGTCTTTTCTACGGTTTTAAAAGGCCACGCACCGATGGAGGTGTAACAATTTCCGATGCTATTCATTTTATAGATTTCTTTAATTACATAATGAAATCAGTACCGGTCAAGGTTCTGGCAAAATGCAATGATATCCTAAAAAGAGGAATGGATGATATGTCATGGATATGGATGGATTACGGAGATGTTTATGCTGTAGTAGAAGCAAATTACTTCTCCCCGGAAAAGAAACGTATAATAACCATAAACGGAGAAAAGTCCACACTTGTATGTAATTTTGCATCTTCACAGGATAAAATTAAAATCTATAGGAATAGACACATAAATGATAATAACACATGGAGTACATTCAGTGGAGAAGTAATCCAGCAGGAAATTCCTCCCGCAGAACCATTGATGCTTGAATTAAAAGATTTCATAAAATGTGTAACAACCCGTTCAAAACCTAAGGCTGATGCTCAGGATGGTGCGAATGCAGTAAAAATTGTTGAAGCAGCAATTGAATCACATAAACAGGGCAGAGAAATTTATCTTTAACCCAGATAATACAGACATAGTTCATAGCTCATAAAAAGGCTGAAGGCAAATAGCCAATAGCCAAGAGCGAATAGCAAAAAGCTAAGGGCTAAGAGAAAATAACTTTTGGTTTATGAATTATGGCGAACAACTAATAACATAAACAAATGGCATTATGGTATTACATTAATATAGAAATGCATTTGAGGTTAAATGTTTAATGTTTATAATAAAACCTTTCAAGTTTTTCAGGTTTAACTCCTGTAAAATAAAGAGTTGCCAATATCCAGTTTCTGACAGTGTTATATATTATGCCTTCTTCATTCCATCTTCTTGCTGAAGTTAAAACTTTTTGAGGGAGAATACACACTTTCAATCCAGATTTCTTCGCACGACGCATAAATTCAATATCTTCCATTATCGGGATATCTGCAAAACCTCCGAGCTGAATAAATTTATCCCTTTTTATAAAAAACGTTTGATCTCCATAAGGAATATTTGTGAGTTTTGTCCTTAGATAAACCATTTTTTCGATTAATCTAAAAATCACTTTACTGGATTTTATGCCAAGTGAAAAAGAACCACAATCGCACATTTTTCTGAAAATTAATGAATTAATTAATTCAAAGGCTCCTTCCAAAAACTCTGTGTCAGCATGCAGAAAAATCAGCACATCGCCTCTGGCTGCAAAGGCTCCGGCATTCATTTGTTTTCCCCTTCCACGTCCAGAGATTATTTTGATTACATTCTTATTTTCTATTGCATTAACAGTATTTCCGTTCATATCTCCATCAACAACTATAATCTCAATTTCATAGCCATTATTAACCTTAAGGATATTTTTTATTGACTGGTTAATAATCTCAGATTCATTAAGAACAGGTATTATAATTGAATAAGTCATATTCATAATCAAAATCCTTTATTTATTCCTGCAGGACTGGTTGTTTCGAGGAATCAGACAGGATTATCGAATCTTTTAGGTCTAAAATGAGCTTCATTGTTTTTGAATTTCTAAAATCATTAGCTTTATTTCTTTCGTAAAATGCCTTTAAATCGTCAATTGTGTCTATATCCTGCAATTCTGGAAGTAAATATATATTGTATCTATTTTTCCTGAAAATTCTCATTGTGTCATTAAAAACCTTTTCAGTACTCCATTCAATTCCTTTAAAAATTTCTGGTAGAAATTTTTCTTTTTTTAATCCAATTAAATAGTACCCTCCATCATAAGATGGACCTATTACAGCATCATGCTTATCCAGTTCAGTGAAAGCTTCATTCATCAATTCAACCGATATATCAGGAATATCGCTGCCAATAATAACAACTCTCGAAAATCCTTCTGAAAAAATCCTTTCAAAAGCATTCTTCATTCTCTCTCCGAGGGTTTCACCATTTTGTGGAGCATAAAAATATCCATCTCCAAGCCATTTTCTAACAGATTTATCATCTTTTAGTGGATAGTAATAAATTATCAAATTATAAGCGCAGGCGGAAAGTTTCTCGAGAATATCAAGTACAAAAATCTTATAGAGTATCAATGCAGAATCCTGACCAATGTCTCTGGCAAGTCTGGTCTTCACTTTGCCCTTTTCAGGATATTTAACAAATAGCAATATACACTTTTCCATTTTTCAACCAAATGAAACAATAAATAATATTATATTATCCGGTAAAGTTTATCCTCTATTTTAATCTGAGAACCGGAGAATGAAATACTTCAAATATGCTTTATCATCCACCTATTTTATACATGGGCTTAAGATTTTTTAATGAAGAAAAAAGCATGGTACGTTTTTCATCAGCAAGATTTATATTATGACCACGTGGCTTCATCTGCACAGCCAGATTAATAAGACGTTCTATTTCATCATTGGAAGAAAATTTACTTCTAAGGGCGGGTTTCAAATCTATTTCAGTCTCTGAGAAAAGACAGGGTCTTAATTTTCCATCTGCGGTTAATCTCAGTCTATTACACTCATTGCAGAAGTGATTACTGAGCGGGCTGATGAATCCCAAAACACCTAAAGCACCTTCAAATCTATAATAACGAGCAGGCCCGGACTTTTTTAAATTTGCAGGATGTAAAATGCCTATTTTCTCGGCAAATGATTTGATTTCATCCATGGATATGAATCTCTCGGGTGTCCATGATTCACGCGAGCCGAATGGCATAAATTCTATAAACCTTATCTGGTAAGGAGCTCTAAATGTAAGACTCGCAAAAGTTTCAATTTCATCTTCATTGATTCCTCGAACAGGAACCATGTTAATTTTTACAGGTGTAAGACCATGTTTTTCGGCAGCTTCAATTCCTTTTAATACATCATCAAGATTGCCTCCGCCCGTAATAGTTTTATATCTCTCAGAATTAAGTGAATCAAGACTTATATTAACCCTGTCAAGTCCTGCATCCGCAAGCTCTTCAGCATAATCAGCGAGGAAAATACCATTTGTGGTAAGACTGAGTTCTTCAATCCCTTTAATCTCCTTGAGCATTTTTACAAGCTCAACAACATTTTTTCTTATAAGCGGCTCTCCGCCTGTCAGTCTTATTTTTCTTACACCAGATGAAATTGCAATTGTAACTATTCTTACAATCTCTTCATATTTCAATATTTCTTTATATTGAATCGGCCTGGGTAACCCCGCGGGCATACAATATATGCAGCGAAGATTACACCTGTCAGTTATGGAAATGCGCATATAATCAATTTTGCGCTTGAATCCATCCCTGAGTTGATTCATTTTTTCTTCTTTTTCAAGATAGGTTTCTTTGCAGGTTGCTTATCAATCTCGGCAAGTTTTGCTTTTGCTTTTTCAGCTTCAGGAGACTTTGGATACTTCTCTATTACTTGTTCAAGAATTAATTTACCGCTTTTTTTATCACCGATTTCTATAAAAGACAATGCCTGTTTATACAAAGCAGCAGGCACTTTTTGATTTTTGGGATATTTTTTCAAGAAACTTTCATAGGCAACAATTGCTCCTTCAAAATCCTTCTCATTATAATAAGTTTCACCTATCCAGAAATATGCGTTTTCAGCGAGCTGGTCTTTTGGAAAATCTCTTATAAATGTTTCAAACATCTCTCTTGATTCTTTATATTTTTTATCTTTAACAAGCATATTATAAGCAGCATCGTATCTTGCTTTTGCATTTTTTGCAGACGCAATCTCGGTTTTAGGAACCTGTTCAGCATGTTCTGTGGTTTGTTCTTTCTTAAGTTCTTCCTGTTTTTTTTCAGCCTGTTTTGGTGTTTCCCTTGCGGTTTCTTTCTGAATATGCACAAAGTTTTCAAGAGCATTAATCCTGTTTTTAATCTCTTTTATCTGATTATCATATGTATTTGCTTGAGCTCTTAAAAGATCAAGCTCTATACCTGTATCTCTCAGCTTTTTCTCGGTATATTCTTTGTTCTCTTCATATTTACCCCTGAGCATTTGAACATCCTTAATAACACCAGAAAGCTCCAAACGCATTTCAGCCTGACTTTTCCTGATTGCATTAAAGGACTCTTCACCTGCAGTAATTGTGCCAGATTTGTCTTTTATTTTTTCAAGCTCGGATTTCAAAGAAGTATTTTCGGCTTGAAGTCTATTAATATCATTTCTAAGCATTTCCATTTCCTGCAAAGTCATACAACCTGAAAAAAATATTGAGATTATAGTTATAAATAATAGACCAAATATATTGGCTCTTATTTTTAAGATATAGTTAATAATTCTATTCACTTTTTATCTCTCCTTCAAAACAACTATATGCACACGTCTGTTCTTAGCCCAGCAACTTTCGGTCTTTTCAGTGCAAACAGGTTTTTCCTCTCCGTAACTTATAGTTTGAAGTCTTTCAGAAGGAATACCAAGAGCGATAAGATAATCTCTTGCAGATTTTGCTCTCTTATCACCAAGAGCAAGATTATATTCATTTGTGCCTCTTTCATCGCAATGCCCCTCAAGTGATATAACAGTATTTTTATTCTTCAGCATCCAGTTCGATACATTTTCAAGTATAGCTTTGCCATCTGGTTGAAGGACATACTCATCATAGTTAAAATAAATATCTTCAAACATATCGGTCAATTCTTTGAATTGAACCTTTGATTTATCGTCTGTTGTTTCTATTTTTGCAATCTGGGTTTCGGTTACACGCTCGGGTTGTTTTATTTCCGGTATTTTTTGTTCCGAGATATTGGGTTGCTGTGAAGAAGTCGGGGTAGTGGTCTGCTGTGAAGTATCAGGAGGCGTTGGTTGAACAACCTTTCTCGGAGGACATGCTGTTAAAGCAAAAACTACTAATATAAGGGATATAATAACACTTAACTTTTTCATTATAGACCTCCAGAATGTTTTTTTGTTGAAAATCACTAATTCGGCTGACCCGAATTACAAACTATAAATAAAATTTCACGCATCATTATTTTACTAATTTGAAGCAAACTTTTCAATAAACCC
>JACAFE010000077.1 GCA_013388435.1 Nitrospirota bacterium
GATGAGCTTGTTGAGATTACACCAAAATCAATTAGACTGAGGAAAAAAATCCTCGAGGCAGCGAAAAGAAAACATTATATTAAAGGTTAATTTAGAAAAACTTTAACCAAAATCTCTTTAATAATTTGATTTTTTTATATATTTTTTGATATTCTTATAGTGGATTTTTATGGATAATAAGGATTATAAATCTATACTTGAGGCTTTGCTTTTTCTTTCAGGGGAAGTTTTAACAATTTCTTCTGTAAAGGATATTATTAATCTTCCTGAAAACGATATAAAAAATTTATTTGCTGAACTTATCAAAGAATATAATGAAAAAAATTCAGGCATTCTTATAGCAGAAATTGCTGGCGGTTATCAGATGGTCACTAACCCATGGTATGCTGAATGGATTAAGAAATTTAAGAACACACACTTTTCAAACAGATTGTCAATGCCAGCGCTTGAAACTCTTGCGATAATTGCTTATAAACAACCTATTATAAGGGCTGAAATAGAACAAATCAGGGGTGTTAATTCTGACAGCGCAATCAGGACATTGTATGAAAAAAGATTAATTAAAATTATGGGTCGCAAAGAGGGTCCAGGCAGACCTTTTTTATACGGGACAACAAGAGAGTTTCTTCAATATTTCGGGCTTAAAGATTTAACAGATTTGCCAACTCTAAAAGATATAAATCGTGAAGAAACAATATAAAGACAGGAGATTGCCATGAAAAATGTAGCAATGTTTCTTGTAAGCTTTATATGTTTATTATTTTTCGCAACAAATTCTTTCGCAGATAAAACATATGTAATAAAAAAAGGTGATACACCCAAAAATATTGCCAAAAAATTCAAGGTAAATGTTAAAGATATTCTTGAGTGCAATAACATCAATTCGACAAATCTTAAACCAGGACAAAAAATAAAAATACCATCTAAAACAATAAAAAAAGAAAAAAATAAACCAGCAGAAAAAGTAGTAAAAAATAAATCCCCAAAAGAAATTAAATCAGTAATGTATAACCCTTCTTCATTTCATATTGTTAAAAAAGGTGATACTCTAAGGTCAATCAGCAGGAAATACTCAATATCAGTAGATGAACTCAAGGAAATAAACAATCTTAAATCATCAAAACTTAAAATAGGACAAAAGCTTTTATTTAAAAAACATGTTCCTGATGAATATATTGTTAAAAAGGGAGATACTTTATGGAGCATTGCAAAAAAATATAATCTTGACCCAGAAGAATTAATGGATATTAATAATCTTGAAGATGATTCATTGCCGCAAGGCTACAAACTGATTCTTAAACCTCAAACACCTGCTGAAGAATATAAAACATATGATACTTTTATCTCACAGGCGCCTGTTGAGAAAGAAATTGAAAATTTAAAAGAGTCCCCTACCCTTCAGAATTTAAGTATTCATGACAGACTTATTCTTTTTGCTAAAAAAATGCTTGATATTCCTTACAGATTTGGAGGAAACAGTCTTTTTGGAATTGACTGTTCAGGCTATGTTAAAAAAGTTTATAGTCTCATTGGAATAAATCTTCCGCGTTCTGCAAGAGAACAGTTTACAGAAGGAAAATCAGTCGAAACAGAAGAATTAAATATAGGCGATCTGGTTTTCTTTAAGACATACGCTTCATTCCCATCACATGTAGGAATTTATTTGGGCAATAATTTATTTATTCACGCATCCTCAAGAAGCAAAAAAGTAACGATAGACAGTCTTGACACCCCATACTATTTTAAGAGATTTATCGGAGCAAAAAGAGTTCTTCAGGATAACAACGAAAAACCTGAAAAAGAAAGCTGATTTAAATTCAATTGTAGGGCTTCCACTGGCTTGAATTGAATCTCTCTTTATTAATTTCTGCTTTTGTGGTATATTCTGGCTGTATATTTACTTTTACTTCGTTTCAAGTATTTTTTAATTCATTATTCTTATAAAAAGAGATTTTATAATGCGTCTTAAAATAAGATTAAGTTCTGAAAAACCCTTCATTAACCTGCCATGTAATTACAATGAAATAATTCAAGGTTTTATTTACAACAATCTTGATTCATGGTTTGCGAAAGAGCTTCATGATAAAGGATTTAAAGACCCTGAGACACAGCGAAAATTAAAATTCTTCACATTTTCAAGGCTTATTCCAGATAAAAGGTCTTATATAAAAGATGGACAAATACATCTACAGGGAAACATAACTCTCGTTATCTCCTCTCCTTTTAATAATTTTATTCAGTCATTTGCTATGAATTTATTAAAAGCTGGCACATTAAAATTAAGCAATGAAGATTTAATTTTGTTATCAGTCCAGGTAGAAGGGCTGCCTGAATATCAAGAAAAAATTTATGTAAGAACTCTGTCCCCAATAGTTGTTTATAGCACACTTCAAACACATAATGGTCGCAAAAAAACTTATTATTACAGTCCTTTTGAAGCTGAATTTGAGGAACAGTTAATTATTAACCTACAAAGAAAATTAAGAACATGGTCTGGAGATTCTACATTGTCAGGTTCTATAAGGCCTTATAAAGTTAGCTCAAAAAATCAAAGAGTTGTTATTTATAAAAACACGGTTATAAAAGGATGGGATGGTATCTTTGAATTAACACTTCCAGAAGGGCTTTTCACAATCGCATTTGAAGCAGGTCTTGGTGCAAAAAATTCGCTCGGCTTTGGGTGCATTGAGGTATGGAGGAAAAGTTTACATGCATGACAAAGATATTTTTCAACAAATATTTGTGTTAGAGCCTTATCCATTTCAGACCAAAGTTTCAGAGTGTGTAGATGAAGGAAAGTTCCCAATTTTAATCAAAGCACCAACAGGGACTGGAAAAACCGAAGCTGTTTTATCATCCTTTTTATCTCAGTTTAAAAGCAATAAGTTTCAAATTGCTCCGAAAATGATATATGTATTGCCGATAAGGGTTACAGTAAACAGTATTGCCAAACGGATCAAAAAATATGCACAAAAAATATCACCTTATATTTCTGTTGAAGTCCAACATGGAGATGTTCCAAATGCACCATTTTTTATTGCAGATATTGTTGTAACAACTCTTGACCAGTTTCTTTATGGTTTTGCAAGGGCAAGTCAGCAGGTTGGACACCATATAGACATACCAGCAGGAGCTATTGCTTCATCTTTAGTTGTTTTTGATGAAGCTCATATGTATAGAGACGAGTTTACTTTTTCAATTATGCGGGCACTAATGGAGATTCTTTATAAAAGTAAAATACCTTTTGTGGTGATGACTGCTACAATGCCCAAAAATCTTGAGAATAGCCTTTTTGAAAATATTAATGATTATACAAAGATAGTTGGAGAGGATGTTATAAACTCAAAATTAGAAATCAAAATTTGGGATGAACCTCTATATGCGAATAATGAAGTAAATATTGATGATGAACTCTTAAGAAAAATCGAAGAAAAGAAAACCCTTATAGTTCTTAATCAGGTTAAAAGGGCACAGAAGGTATATGAAGAAATAAAAAAGAGGTTAGGATTAAGTGAAAAGCAGATTGTGCTTCTCCATTCAAGATTTACAAAGAAAGATAGAGAAAGACACGAAAATACTGCTTTATCTTTAATCCCTCACAAAAAGAATGGGGAAGTAAAAATTCCTGAAGGGGTAGGAATAGTTGTCTCAACACAGGTTCTTGAGGCAGGGATTGATTTTTCAGCAGAACTTTTATTGACTGAGAGCGCACCTGCAGACTGTCTTGTTCAAAGAGCAGGAAGGTGTGCAAGATATGAAGGGGAAGAAGGGGAGATGATAATTTTTAATGTTAAGGATAATGAAGAATACAAACCGTATGAAAAGAGACATATTGAGGAAACTCTGAGATGGTTGAAAGAAAATTCCGATTTCAATATCAAAAATTTTAAAGAGGTTCAGAAATTTGTAAACATTCTTGATTATAAAGTAAATGATTTTGAAGCATCCGATACTTTAGTCGATTTATATGAATGTGTTTTATATGCAGATACAAAGCCAGAAAATATTCAAGTAAGGAATAGTAAACCTTCCTATTTAATAGTGTTAGAAATTACTGAGGAAAAAGAGAAAATACTTGAAGAAAGGTTGAATAAGAATGTGGACGAAATAAAAGAAAATTCTTTAGAAGTGGATATAAAGTTTACGTGGTGGTTATTTGAAAGGAGTAAGAAAAAGGAGGGACCGATAAAATGGGAAATAAAATGGGCTTATGACGGAAAAGAGAAAAAAAATAAATTATATGTCCATAATTTATTTGGAAAAGATAAAAAGGAGGCGCAAGAGGAAGATCGAAGGATTAGACCTTTTGGAGTTTACATATTAGATAAACAGTATTATAACTCGGAAAAAGGAGTGGTAATTGATGAATGTTGGATTATATAGTGCTCCAAATGAACTATATATAGAGCATATCAGAAAATGTATAAATAAACTTGAAATTATTTCTCCTGTTTTTGAATATACAATTCAGAGAATTTTTTCTTTAGAAGATAAAAAAATACAAAACTTACTTACTGATATGATAGTATTTCACGATATTGGAAAACTTACTGAGAATTGGCAAAAGAATTTGGGTGAAAAATTACCATCTCATGCTCCAATCGGTGCAGCGTATCTCTATAAAAAATTTGTAAAAAATGATACACTCGACGATTTGAAGAATGCAATTGTCTTTGCAGTTGCCATTCATCATACTGACAGTGGGCTTCTTGGAGACAACATCGAAAGGCCATATGTTCAGGCAATAATGGATGGAATAGTTCGTAATGATGGAAAAATTGAATGGGCTTCAGGTATTGAAACTCTATCAGTAGAATTTTTCCCAATTGAATTAAACGAATTAACAATTGAAGATTTAAAAAATATGGCAAGAGGATTAAGAATCTGGGCAAGGAGTGGAGGATTTTTAGAACAGCATAAAAAAAGAATACAGGCATCCCTTATTCATCATATACTAAAACTTTGTGATATCTCAGCCGCTTCTGAAAGAAAGGAATATCAAAAAGAGGACGATGAAAACTATTACGGTGGTTGGTTGATGGTGGAAGAGATTAAAAATTATGTAGAGAATATAAGGCAAAGAGGTATTTGAATGGAAAAAGAATTTATTGCTGAATTACACGATATTGGGAAGCTTCTTGATAAGGATTCCCCTGAACTCCAACAATATCATTTAACCGGTCATACTTTTGCAAACTTTGACTTTGAAGAATTTGGAATAAAAAAACCAACTTCACCATCTTGGTGGGCTCAGTATCATCATAACCATAATTCAAAGATAAATGAAGAAGATGTAAACACTGGAGATTCTTGGAGAGACATCCCACAAGAATATAGACCTGACTTATTTTTGCTTATTCTTGCAGACCACCTTGCATCATCAATCTCAAGGGCATTGCCTCGGTTACCATTAAGGTCAAGTAATAAAGACGAATCAAAAGACAAATCAAAGGACAAAACAGAAGACAAACTAGAGGGGGTTTTAAAACTATGGAATTGTAATTTTTATGAAAATGAAAAAAATAAAGGAAAATATTGGGCAGCTTTCAAAAGTGAGGAAGATTTAAAAAAACTTTTTGAAATAATTGATACAATTACTTCTCCAGAAGATTTTTTAAGTCAATATAATGAGTATCTTATTCTTACCCCAGAGGATAAGTCTAAACCAAAAAACATTACTTCGCTTTATACGCATATTGAGTTGGTAGGAAAAATTTACAGGGTCTTAAAAAGACATTGTGAAATTAAAATAGAAAGTGTATTAGAACTAAAGTTGAATGGAGAGGCTGTAAACACAATAAAAGATGCGGAAGGTGGAAATAGAACAGAAGGTAACCAAAATATAGATAAAGGCAAATGGCAAGCAAGATTTGTTAAATGCTATATAAAATATCCACACTCTTTTGTTAGGCTTCAGGATATTAATCTTATTGTAAAAAGGAATAAGCTTGCTGAGGATTTTGTTTGTAAATATAAAGATTATGTAATGTTCCATACCTTTGATTTTATTTCTCTTTTCCTTCCTATTGGGGTGGAACTTAAAGAAATGTTTAAAGATTTTTTGGATAATGGATTTTTTATTGAATATATTGAAACAATGGCAGATTTAGGAATCTTGCGGTCAAACCTTGATACCAGAGTTTTAAGTTCAAGGAAAAGTAATAGAAGTGATACAATTAAAGTTCTTAATAGCAGAAATACAAGAGTATATAGAAAGATTTTATTGCCTGAAATGTTAGACAAGATTGTTCCCCCAATTTGTGATATTTGCCAAATTAATCCTGGTAAAGAGAGAATGAAAGAAAATATCAAAGAGTGGATTTGCGATAAATGTTATGAAGTTAGAGAAAGCGGCGAAAGCTTCAAATATCCAGATCAATGGCAGGAAAATAAAATAGTCTGGTTTAAGTTTAATCTTAATACCGAGAATTTAGAAAATTGGCTTCAAAAAGCGTTCGAAGAATATATAGATAGTCTAAAAATAAATAATGCACAAACCTTAAAAAATGAGTTTAGGTCCTTGGCTTGTCAATCAGATTTTGTCAAGGACTATAAAGGTATGATTAAAGCATTTTGGCATAAAGCAAGTGATTTAGCTAAGAAACCAATTTCTAATTATTACGAACTCGGAGTTTTTTTGTATTCTGGTGAAAATGTTAAAAAGACAATAGAAACATTTTTAGAAGTTTATAATGAGTATTTTCCTGATTGTGAGGGTGATTATTTGTCACCAATTTCACTGTCCTTAAGTATTTCAAATGTAAAATATCCAATAAGAGAACATTTTAGATTTTTTGAAAGTCCTGAAGGATTTCTTAATATTAGAAATCAAAATATATTTCATTCAAGTTATGACAAAAAGGAAATAGAATGGCTTATAAATAATTTACAACCAAAGAGTCTGCATTTTTTATATAAACTTGCTTCCATCTATGAAAAAACAAAGTCAGATCTAAGTATTATTGTAGAAATAATGGATAACAGAAAATCACAGCAAGATATTTCCAATTTATATTTTAAAATAAATATTCCTCCAGAAAAAATTCTTAATTTTTATCGAATTACAGAGGTGGATAATGAGCTTCATAAAACTTAATGTTGAAATTGACTCAGTAATAATTGGAGAAAGGGTTAAGGGAGGTATTTATAGACCTTGTCTTGAAACTATTCCATCCTCAACTATAAGAGGTGCTTTTAAAAACTGCTTAGGTTTAGAAATAAATGGAGTAGGAATTTTTGTTAAAGATACATACCAAATTAAAGATTTTGTATACTCTGTTAAGGATAAATTTTTGGAAACAGCAAAAATGCCTTTTGTAGCGGAATATCTAAGCCCAAAGGGAAATTCAAAAATTAAAGCAGAAATTTATATTGTAAAAAATAATGGAATTAGTCCAGAATTGTTTGAAAACGTGGAATTTTACATTGGAGCCTTAAAAAGTAAAGGATTTGGAAAAACAAAAGTTATAGAAATTGAAGAAATTTCATCTGATATAAAACAAGGGTTTCTTAATGTAAGGATTTATGAAGATGAATGTGATAAATTCAACATCACTGTCCTTTCACCTATATATGGCTATCTTTTTTATCCTACGGATATTGTAAGCGGGATTTATAAAATGGCATTACTTGAAAATAGCCTCGTTAAGGCTCCTGAAATATTTTTAAAGGAGGAAACATTTTATGATGAGTGACATGGATAAAGTATTTAGAAGAATCCTTAATGATGAAGATATCTTTTGGACCCAAAAAGAAATTTTCAATAAAGAAGAATGGCTTTCATTAAAAGAAAAATTCAGAAATGGTAATATGGACGAATTTGAGAAAGTCATACAGGAAAAAATTAAAGATTATGACCAAAAAATAACACAAACCAATAACAACAAAGAAAGAGAAAAATTCCAAAAAGCTAAAACACTTTGTCAAAGTCTTATCAAAGCAATATCTAACAAACCAAACCTTCTAAATACTCTTTTTGAGTATCTTGATTCCTTTGGATTGGTTAAATCAAATTTACCCTCTCCTTCCGCTATTGATGATTATGGGAAAGTTATTGAGAGGTATGAAATTGGAACAGTTACACAATTTTTCTTAGATAAGATAGAGAGAGAAAGTGATAAGTATAAGAAAAAAGCTTTGAAAAAGTTGCTGGAGTATGTAAAAGAACTTTATCAATCAAATCAATCTCCTTTGGAGATTGCCTATTTTGTAAGGAAACTTGATTCGTTAAAAACACTATGGGAGGTGTTAAATGAATAATTTAAAAATTCAGATTGATACGAAAGAGATAGAGATATCAGCAACAAACAAAGGAACTACGGAGATTCTTACGATGCAAGTTAAGGTTTCAGTAGAAGAAGATTCATTTCTCCATATAGGGTCATCACCTTCTCCTTTAACAGAAAAGAAGGCTGCAGTTTTTAAAGTTGATAGGACTCCTGTAATTCCTGCAAGTAGTTTTAAAGGTGCATTAAGAAACCAAATTGAATTACTTCTTATCCGTAACTTATCAGAGCTGAAAACTCAATTTAATTTAGACGATGAAAATAAACTTAAACCTTGTATTCCAGCACCCAGACCTACTAAATCTGAACAAGAACTCTTGAACTTGGGATATAGAGGTAGCATCATGGAAGGAAAAAAATATACAGGACACTGTGAAATTCAAGTCGATGAAGATAAAATTGAGATACCCGATGGTTTGGGCATTTGTCCAGTGTGTTATTTTATGGGAGCAACAGGAATAATGGGATTTTTAAGATTCTCAAATTTTTATCCACATGAAGGAGACTGGTTAGTAGACCAGACAAATATCAGAATTGATAGAAAAACAGGAACAGCAGCACCAAAAGCAAAAGTTGACGGAGAACAGGTAAAGCCGGGCACAATTTTTCATGGTACAATTGAAATAATAAATAAAACCCCTCAAGGCTTTGAGTTTGGCAACCCAAGAAAAATTGGGAATACAATAATAGACCTTTGGTTAGAAAAATGGCAAGAATCCGACACAAATAAAAGAAAAAAACTTATGATTGAAACACTCCTTTTCCCAGCAATTTATAATATTAAATTTTTAGGTGGGCAGAAAAGTAAGGGGGCTGGAAAAGTTAAAGTCGAAATTGAAGGATAAGGGGAAATGATTACCCTTTACACCCCTGCAACTGGTTTCCCTGATTTGGAAGTTAAGATTGCCTATGGACTGGCAAGGGTAGCTATTGAGGCAGGTTATAAACCCGTAATTGTTCCAAATGGTGGATTTTACGGGATTAAGGTAAATGGAGAAATAGCAAAACTAAATAACACTTTTAATATTTTAGCGAAAAGGATTTTAAGTTCTAACTATATTCCTCGTTATACCCCTGGAATTACAGGAAGAAGTGCCAATACAATACAAGTTAAGGATTCTGAATCTTTTGATATTGGTATTTTTAGTACAATAGCTGAAATAGCAGAACATAAAAAATCAGAACCATTCTGTAGACACAATGTGAAAAATAAAGTAAGCAATGTTCTTGGTTTTACTGCCTCTGCAACCACAGGTGTTTTATGTAAAAGAGATGGGCTTGATATCACTTTTCATCAGGGGCAACCACGAAGACCTACTGAGCCAAGAGACATCTGCAAAAGCTGTGCACTCCTTGCACTTCTGGGAATGTGGTATGCCTCTTTTATCTTCTCTGTCGCTGATAAAGAGGTAATAGTGATTCCTATTCCAAATCAAGAACTCACTGGTTCTAAATTGCAAGAGATATTTGCTATACAACACCAAATAAGAAATAAACCGTTTAGTCAAAATATTCCTCAAATTCTTATTCCTCTTGTGTTTTTATCCAAAATTCCTTCTTCTGCAGATATTTTAGAAGGATTTGATTTATTTGTTGCAGTTTTGAGTCGTCAGCAAGGATATCATGTTGATGGTATTTATTTAATAGAAATTGCCAATTACTTGGATTTCATAAGTAAGACTCCCTACAATATTGCTACAATTGAAAGGGTGGTAAATACTTTCGGAAATAAAAATTTTTCTAAGGATGCGTATGATTCACTAATAGAGTTAAACAATGCACTCTATTATCGTGCAAAAGATTCTTTGCTTAAATTTGCTCGCCTATATGTCTTTGAAACAACTCCAAAGAAAGGCAATTGGACAAATCTTTTATATTTAGAGACAGCAAATTACCTTTTAAGGGAGGTTGGTATGATACCACCAAATATCATTGTGAATTCCGCTTTGCAAAGTCTTGCAAGAACATTGAGGTATTTTATTCGGGAAAGAAAATATGGATACGCAGACGACATAAGAAATGCAAGAAAAGATTCAAGGGATTTTGAAGAAACTATCGCAAAGATGTTACGGGAAAGCAGATTGAGATTAGAGCAGGAGGAAAAAATTCATCTTCCAACAGAAGATGAAATTAAAGAAGTATTCCGACTTGCTAATGATGATTTTGAATCGACAAAGCTTGCTTTTGTTATGCTTGCTTTTTCGTTTCCATCAAAAAGGGAAGAACAAGAAGCAGAGGGGGTAGAAGATGAGGTATAAAGAACGAATAGAAATTAATCCCGATGTCCTTGTTGGAAAACCCATTATAAAAGGAACTCGTATTTCTGTTGAGTTTATCCTTGAACTCCTTGCTAACGGTTGGGATACAGAACAGATCCTCAAAAATTATCCCCAGCTTACAAAGGATGACATTCTTGCTGCAATTGAATATTCTCTGCAGGTTTTAAAAGAAGAAAAGGTTTTTGCTATATGAAACTTCTTGCAAACGAAAACATTCCAATTGGGCTGGTAAACGAATTACGAAATTTAGGGTATGATATTTTAAGAGTTGATGAAGTCAGAAAAGGAATGAAAGACCAGGAAGTCCTCGACTTTTCTCTTAAAGAAAGCAGAATTATTATCACCTTTGATAAAGACTTTGGAGAATTGGCGGTTAAAGAAAAGCGAAAAGCAACAGGGGTGATTTTATTAAGAATGCATCCTGAGTCCGTTCGGTATATTAAAGGACGGATACTTTTGCTCTTTGAAAAACTTAAGGAATTAAAGGATAAATTTATCGTTCTCGAAGAACATACGATAAGAGAAAGGAAGCTTCAATAGGAGGTGCAATATGCTTAAATTTGTAACATTTGCAGTAAAAACCCAGTTAAATGTCCATGACCTCAATAATGAGGCAGTGGCAGGTAATGTTACAGATATAAGGATAATGGAATTCCTTGATGAAAGTGGAAATCGGATTGAGGCACCAACAGTTTCTGGGAGAATGCTTAAACACTGGCATTATGAGGGGATGAGGCATTTAATATTAAATGGACAGTATTCTTTGAACCAATTATGTACTGGATGCAAAGTAGGAGAACCTATAAGACCAGCTTCGTTGTCTAATGAAAAACTACAACAGATAAAACCTAAAAAACTTAAAGATGAAGAAAAATTTGTTAAGGATTGTGTTATTTGTGATATTCATGGATACTTAATTGCCCAAGAGGCTAAAGGAAAAGGTGAAGAAGAAGAATCAGAAACTTCAACAGAAAAAGGGAAACAAAAGGTTCCGCCATTAAGAAGATCTTCAAGGGTAATGTTTTCCTGGTTAATGCCAGTTTTAGGTTATGATACCACTCAGAAACAGGTAATCCATACCCGTGTATCACAACAAGAATCTGTGGCTGAGGGGGAAGGATCAGCCCAGATGATTTTTAACAAATCCTATGCTTCCGGCATCTATGCTTTTGTTTCAGCCCTTGATGTTGATAGAATAGGGCTTGAAGAGTTAAATCTGGGGAATTCTGACCGTTATGCAATAAAAGATGATGACCGAAAAGGAAGAATTAAAGTTGCAATTGAAGCATACAGACTCATTCTTTCAGGTCAGATTGGAGCAAGCCTTTCCCATGCCATGCCTCATCAGAATCCTATTGAGATTCTTGTAGCATACTCGGAAACAGGACCTTTGCCATTTCCAGTATCTCCTATTTATTCAGATTGTCTTGAAAAAACAATAGGACTAATGCCTCAAGGTACACAATTTTTATACTGGGGAAGTGGGTCGCCATCTGGCGTTACAAAGAAAAACACTATAGATGAAATATTCCAAGAACTTTTAAGTAAAATCTGAGATGAAGGCATTAGTTTTTGATATAAGAGTAAATTCTCTCTACTCTATTCGTATTCCCTTTACCTGGCAATCTGCCTTGACATATCCTGTACTTCCACCATCTGCTGTAATTGGATTAATAGCTAATGCTTTACAAAGATATAAGAATGACAGTTACCCTATAAAGTACCTCAAAGAAATAGAAGAAACAATTCTTTGGGCTGGTTCAAGACTTCTCACACCATGCATAGTAAAAAGTTATATAACCTCAGCTATAACTAAATGGGAGGAAACTATTGGAGGAAAGTTTACAAATGCTCTTGGAAGGCAATTTGCGTATTCAAAAAATTTACAAATAGCAGTAATATTTAAAAAAGATGTCTCAATAATAAATGAAATTGCTAAGGCACTTAAAACATCTCCTTTAACTTGTGGAGATAGTGAATCTCCTATTACATTTGAATCTCTTCCAGAACTTAAAGAGGTAGAAGAAATAAACTCTGATGATGTAATTGAAACACATTTTCAAGTCCCTTTTATAAAAGAGACTGAAATAATAGAAGGTATTGGACAAATATACTTAATGCACGAAAGATGTCTTAAAAAAAATGATAAATATCCGTTGAGAAGTTATGTTGTTCCTGTAAAAGAAGTTAAAGGAATATTGCAACCGACGACTTTAAAAGTTAAAAATGAAGGGTTGAAAAATTTTAAAATTAAAAATGTTTCAAGTTGTGTTGTTAATTTTATAGAGTTGTCAGAGGAACCAGTTCAAAAGGTAAAACGAAAGACAAAAAAGAAAAGTTGATTTTAAAAACTTTTACTACTCTTATTATTAGTTTATAATGACCCTCCCAGCTACACTAATCTGGTATTATTATATCTGTCACAGGGAAGTTTGGCTTATGTCAAGGCAACTTACTCCATGGCAGGATAATCC
>JACAFE010000056.1 GCA_013388435.1 Nitrospirota bacterium
AGCGATCTGGCAAAAATGCTTTTAGAGCAGATAAATGCTCAAAAACAAAGTCTGATTGATATGGCTGCGCAACAGAAACCTGCAAAAAAATAATCAGATTTTAAAATATAATTATGACCTATCTTAACAAAGGGGTAATTAAATATAAAGCCCCTTTGTTAAGGAGGATTAAGGGGGTTGTTTATTGGCAATAACTCAATTTATAAAACAAAATAAACTATCATAGGCTGAAGGCTTTAGGCTGAAGGCTGAAGTATAATAAGACCCGTGATTTTGTTTTATAAATTGAATTATTGCCATTTCATTATATTATTAGTTGTTCGCCATAAGCTATTTGCTATTTGATAAACGCAATGAACGCAATAAACGCTATAACGCAATAAACGCAATGAACGCTTTTTGCCTTCAGCCTTTTTTTGCTATTTCCCTTCAGCCTTTTTTATGAAATAAGTTCCCCTCTACTAAGAGGGGTGCAGGGGTGTGTAAGCTGTTTTGCGCCTTTGCGCCATACTCCTTACAGTTTTAAATAAACGCTTTAACGCAATGAACGCAACAAACGCAATAAACGCAATAAACGCTATAACGCAACAAACGCAATGAACGCTATAAACGCAATGAACGCTATAACGCAACAAACGCAATAAACGCAACAAACGCAATGAACGCTATTATCCTTTATTTGGGTTAATGGTTTCAAAGAATTTTATGCTGTCTTTATTGCTTCCCGTAATATTTCCACAGAAGGGACATTCATGAGTCTGCCTGACTCATCAACAAACATCCTTCAGGAAAATCCAGCCATATTTAAAGGCTGCAATTCTTTCCCATTGATAAATATCGAGGGAGAACCTGAAAGCTTTAAAGATAATGCTTCATCATTGTTAATTCTATGAATTTTGATTTCAGCTTCTCTTTGTTCTTTTTCAATCGCAAGTTTAATATTAGTTTTTAAGTCTTCCTCTGAAAGGCAAGTTAAAGATAAATAACAGTCTATTTTAAGTCTGTTTTTATTCATTATATTTCTATTATAAAGTCCATTATATTTATTGTTCAAACAAATAAAATATATAAGAACATCTCTCTGCGGGTTATAATTTTGATGCTTCTTTATTCCCTAACGCTCTGTGGCAGGCATCTGAATAGTTCAAGGCGGTCTGTGAATCAGGAAATGCCTGAAAGCATTTAAGCGCTTTTTCAAATTGACCGATATTCATGTAACTGATTCCAAGACATATTGCAATATGCTCACTTTCAGGATAATGTCTTCTTGCTTCTTCGAGAATTGCGATTGATTCCATATATTCTCTATTTTTTTGCTTAATGATTCCTAATCCCAGAAACGCACGATGATCAGGATAATATGATAGAGCTTTGCTGAAAAGTTTTTCAGCAGTATTTTCTTTATCAGGTATTTCTTTTATATTTGCATAATCTCCGTGACTGAATGTCATTGCAAGTCTTGATAGAAAATCAGCATGGTATTCATATAAATCACTTTTATCAATAAGGTCAATCGAACTTACATTTTCAGGCAGACTTTTATAAAACTCAGTTCTGAGCCTGTTTCCATAAGAAAGTATTTTTTCCTTTGAGAGACTGCTATCAGTTTCAAAATACATTATGTCCTCTATTTTTTTAAGCCAAATGTCCTCTCCGGTTTTATTTCTGCTCTGAAAATCTTCATAAAGAGTAGTTCCCGGAAAAATATCAAGAATATAAAATATTGAATTTAGCGGTTTAATTTCTTTTATTAAATTGATAGTTTCGTCAATTGTCTCGTCAGTTTCTCCAGGAGAACCATATATAAAATAGGCACGGGGTAAAATTCCGTATTTAACGGTCAGAGAGAATGCTCTTTTTATGTCACAGGTCTTAATGTTTTTATTAAGAGTCTGCCTGATTTTTTCAGAACCGCTCTCAACCCCATAGCTTATCTGGATGCACCCGGCTTTTCTCATCCAGTAAAGCATTTCTTCGCTTACAAAATTCACACGGGATATAGCAAACCAGTTTATTTTAAGTCCTCTTTCGATAATATTTCTGCAGATTTGAATGACGCGATCTTCTCTCATTGTAAAAGTGTCATCTGACACGTAAAAGAAAGAAATTCCCTTTTTATTTAATAATTCCATTTGTTCAACAAAATATTCAGGTGAATGAAATCTGACCCGCCTCCCCCAGAACTTTGGCGAGCCGCAAAATGTGCAGTTAGAAGGACAACCGCGTGATGATATTACATGTTGAAATGTAAAATATTTTGCGGGCATAGGAAGACTGTCTATGCTTTCTATAAAGTCAGAAGGTTCTGTCTTAAATAACCTGCCATCTTTAATGAAAGCTACACCTTTAATAGAACCAATTCTTTCTTCTTCCTTTTTGTAAATACATTCAAGGAGGTCTAAAAAAGTGTATTCTCCTTCTCCAAGAACAATATAGTCTATTTGTTTAAAATTTTTAAGTAAGTGTTCACATAAAAAAGTTGCTCCAATTCCTCCGAAAACAATTTTTACATTCTTCAGTGTTTTTCTGGCAATTTTTGCAATCTCGATCGCACCCCATCTGTTGGCATTGACAACAGAAAATCCTATAACATCGGGATTTTTATCTTTTATTATTTTTTTGATTTCATCAGAATTTTTATTGCGATCATACCAGTTGAGGATTTCAACATCATATCTATTCTCTTTGAGTAACGCGCCAATATAATACAAACCAATTGGTGTAACACTTACATCTTCAGCATGAATTCTCTGGTCAAGGAAATAAGGATATATTAACAATACTTTCATAATATTAGCTTTTTTTATTTTCTTCTTTCTCTGCTTTTTAAAATCTTAATGTTGCCTTTAATCTTTTGGGATGCAGCAAAAGATCAAGACCTGCATTTGCATTTGGAACATGAATATCAGAAGCCGTAATTGCTGAAACAGCACAGCCTTCTCCCTGAGAAACTGATATTCCTATTTTTGCAGACTTTAACATTTTCCTGTCATTATTGCCATTTCCAAAAGCCACAACATTTTCGGGTCCGAGCTTTTTAATGTATTCTTCTTTCTGAATATCATGTCTTCTGCCTTTAAGAATGTGGATTATGCATTTAATGCCTTCAAGTTCTTTTCTCGCTTTTCCAAAGGTATCGGCAGTAAGAATATGTACTTTGAGAAATTTAGAGATTTCATTTAGTTGTGCTCTGACACCTGGTAATAGTAATCCATTGACTGAAAGAGTGCCTGTAAAATCAGAAACAAGATGTTCAAGTTTGACGAGACCAAACCCCGGAATATTAAGTTTAAACATAATCACCTCCATAACATAAGTATTAAATTCAATTATAAATGATAATACAAAAAATTTTCGGGTAATCTATTTTTGAATATCGATTCTGGAATTGTGAAAGGTATTTGTAATAATAATGAATAAGATAAAAAACACGGCGGATAAACTTGCTGTTATTGAACCGAAATAAAAAGTTGCTGAAGGAGAGATATTGTCCCATAACCATCCTCCTATAAGACTTGCAGGAAACATGGCTAACCCGATTGCGGTATTATAAATTCCAAATGCTGTTGCTTTAAAATCAGATGGAATAATTGTTGCAAGAAAAGCTTTTTGTACGCCTTCTGTTAGTCCCATGAAAAGTCCGTAAAAACCGAACAATATCCATATGGTTTTCGTGTCTTTTGCGATTGCGAATCCATAATATAGAATAGCAAAAAGAATGAACCCTGTTAGTATAACTCTTTTTCTTCCGAACCTGTCTGCTGCGATTCCAGCAGGAATAGAAGAAATAGAGTAAATAAGATTGAAAAGGAGATAGATCAGAGGAATCATAACCACGGGAACTCCGACATGTTGAGCCCTGAGAATTAGAAAAACATCACTTGAATTTCCCACTGCAAATAATGTAGCGATTAAGACAAAAAACTTGAATCTCCGGTCAAAATGCTTAAGTGTTAATTTTGGTCTTTCAGTGTAGCTCAGGAAGGCTTTCTTCTTTTCTGTAATAAAAAGAATTATCAGGAGAACTGCTATTGCTCCAGGTATCATCGAAAGCCAGAAGACCCAGCGATAATTATTGGAAAATATGCCGAGTAGAAAAAATGCCAGCATAGGACCAAATACAGCGCCGAGTGTATCCATCGAACGGTGAAAGCCGAATGCCCTGCCAAGATGCGTTTTTTCAGTTGACTCTGCAATAATAGCGTCTCTTGGTGCGGTACGTACACCTTTGCCGAATCTGTCCATAAAACGTGAGCCCATAACATGATGCCATCCTGTTGCAAGAGCAACAATGGGTCTGCTTAGGGTGGATATACCGTAACCTGCAGCCATGAGCCATTTGCGGTTACCTATTCTGTCTGAAAACCAACCTGAAAATACTTTGAGTAAACTCGCAGTTGATTCTGCAATACCTTCGATAAGGCCAATAACTGATTTGTTAACCCCGAGAACATTCGCAAGGAAGAGAGGCACAAGTGGATAAATCATCTCTGAACTTACATCCATAAAAAAACTCACAAGCCCGGCAACAAAAACATTCCGTCCGAAGCCAAAAAACTTTCTATTATTCTTCATGTTGTTCTCCATTATCTCTTACTCTGACTCTTTTCATAGACCTTTTTTGCAAAATCATCGAACATCCTTTCACACTCTTTTATTTTTTCGATGGCTGTTTTCCTAAGGGGAGCTTTTACAAAATCCCTTTTCTCGATCTTCTTCAACCATTGTTTCAGCTTTTCAAGTTCCTCTTCATTCTCTTCCACCTCTGCAAAAATAAAATTTTCCCTCTCTATCTCAAACTTGATCTCTTTAAAAAAATCCTCACATTTCTCTATCACTTCCTGATATTCCTCATTCCTTGATTCAATAAATGCCATATGAATTCGTTGCTCCTGATTCTTGTTCAGCGCCTTTCCTTCAATTAGCATCCCTTCACCTTTGTATCCTTCTATAGTTTCGATCAGTTTCCTGAGTTCATTCACGCTCTCATTTGAATATGGAATTACCCAGACTGTCTGATAGTTGATGGCTCCGAGTTTTTTAAGTTGCCGCCAGACAAAAACCCTTGCCTTTGACGGCTCAGACGGAAGGCTGTATGAAAAAAATAGCCATTTCATGTAACTATTGTTACATATTTAAAATTAATAGTCAATAGTTATTATGTAATATATGTTACAATATTATGCCAGGCGCTAATTGGTTATTTTTGAATAGTTCGCAAAATATGTTCTATATCTAAAATAAGGGTAATTATGATATTGAGGTCAGGGTCGAGAGACTCTTTTATTCCGGTTGCTACATCACCATACCTCTTTAATTTCTTTGCCTTCGATCCTTCAAGGATTTCCCAGCAGTATGAAAGGTCGGCTAATATCTGGCTGCTCATTTTCGTTTGTTTTATCTCAAGGGCTAACTGTTTAGAAAGACTGTTCAATTTCTCTCTGACAAGCTCTATTATCATTAGAATTTTCTCCCTTGCCTGTGATGAGACATCGTTTTCTATCACCATTAAATTCCCTTCGAAGCCATCACTGTTTATCATTGTCTCAATCTCGAGCAACATTTCTTCCAGTATTCTGAAGGTTGATGAGAGTCCTCTCCTCTGGGGTTCGTTAAGCATAGATGCTGGACTCTCCTTATTCATTATCCATTAATCTCTTTTTTCGAAATATTTCCTTAGCTTTCATCCTCATATTGTTCTCTTCCGAATTGAGCGACTTTTTTAAAAAGCACATCGCGCCTCCTGAATCCCAAGATAACTCAATGCCGTTAACCCTAAAAATGCAATTTAAATAATGTAGTTTATGCGAAATTGATAAAAGGCTAAAGCCTTCAGCCTTATTTTTTGCACTTTGCTCCGTGAAGTTTTAATTAAACGCTACAACACAATGAACGCTATAACGCTCTTATCCTTCAGCCTTTTTTATAAGCTATGAGCAATGTCTGCATTATTTGGGTAAATAAGATTGAAAAGGAGATAGATCAGAGGAATCATAACCACAGGAACTCCAACATGTTGAGCCCTGAGAATTAGAAAAACATCACTTAAATTTTCCACCGCAAATAATGTAGCGATTAAGACAAAAATCTTTTTTTTCATTATACAGAAACTTTTTTTTGTATCTCGAACAATTTTTCTTTGACTTCATCAATCTGATTAAGAATATCAGCAACCTGTTTTTTCCTTTCAATTGCCTTTTCTTCTCCGCCTGTTCTTTGTGTTATACCTTTATTTATAGCGTTTCTAATTCCTTCTATTGTGGCTTCTATCCTGCGCAGCATTTCCCATCTAAAGTCCAGTTTAGCTTTTTCGAGTCTTTTTTCAAATTCATCCGCAACTCTTGCAGCATGTAAGTCCGTTACACTGGTTAAATACTCTTTCATTTTATTTAGAATGATTTTTTCACCAATAAATTTTGGCAACAATAAAGTAACAGAGGATGTTACAATTTCAATCGCTCCGGGTTGTTCCTGAAATCTAAAATAAAACTCTGCTTTTGATGTCCACATCGCTTCTGCCTGCACGGCATCATATGGAACTTCAAATAAATCCGAAGAAAATTTATGCAATGAGTCAACTATTTCATCTATCTTTATTACAAATCTTTTGCATGATGATTCAAATACTTTTGCGAGTTTTTCGTCTTCTATAATGCGCCATGGCAGAAATGATTGTTTCACCTCAGTCATAATTTCTTTCTTTAGATTTTCCCTGAGCTCCTTCAATGACATATGAGCATATTCTCTATATTTGTTTTCAATAATCTTATATGTTTTTGAAATTAATTCCTGTCTGAAAATTCTTAAATCTTCCTGAAGAACATTATTAACAATCTTTTTCACCTCGGCATCCAGCAACAGATCAAAATCCCCTTTTTCTTCCAGTACCTCCTTCTCTTTTTTCTCAAAAATCGCTATTTTTTCTTTCAGTTCCTCAAGAGGTGTAAGAAGTGATTTCATCTCGAGTTCAAGATTAAATCTTGTTTGAGAGAGTAAACGTAAAAGATTACTCGCAACAGAAAGTATGAGGACTTTGCCTTTTTCTTCCATAAGAAAATTATTTAGAACTTCAGAAAATTGCGGGAGACGACTTTTTTTAAGGATAGATTCATCACCTGAATTTTTGCCCTCCAATGCGAGCTTTGCAGAAATCGGAAAAATACGTACTTCTGTTCCCATCGGTTCTTTAAGTACATTCGTAGAAAATTCGATGGCTTCACGAAGATCTGCTTCAGAAAAATAGTCAGCCTTGCTTAAAAGAAAGAATATCCTGTTTGAGTATTCCCTGACATCTTTTAGAAACTCCAGTTCTGCTTTGCTCAATGGCTGATCAACAGAAAGCAAAAAAAGCGCTGCGTCAGATTTTGGGAGGTACTGGTATGCTACATCAGTGTTATGTTCATAAACAGAACCAACACCGGGTGTGTCAATTAATCGTACCCCATCTTTTAAGTAAGGTGAAGGATAGGTGATGACAACTTCCTGCACTTCTTTCTCATTCTTTGGATTGCCTTTTTCTGTAACATATTTATGAAGATTTCCGGGTTCAATTGTGGTTACTCTTCCGTCATTAAAATATACCTTAATATCAAGATTCTCGCCGTAAACTATTATAGTAGCTATAGATGTTAGAGGAACAACTGCTGTAGGCAATATCTCAGCTCCAAGCAATGCATTGATAAGAGTGGTCTTGCCCCTTTTAAACTGGCCAAGAACAACCAGATTAAATACATTATTCTCAATTTTTTCATCAAGTTCTTTGCAAACATCTGTTGCAATACCTTCAATTTTAATGCTTGAGTTAATACATTGTATCAATTCTTCTTTAAGGTATGTGTATTTATCGAGAACCATTCAAACCCCCTTTCAATTTTTGTTGAAAGATTTTCTAAAACTAAAAAACTCCTACCAAAGAATTCTCTGGTAGGAGTTATCAGTCTCAATTTAAAGAGACGGTTAGGCGAACTCCATCGCCTTATGCAAATCTATTTTACCACAACTACTGTGCAGGGTGATAATTTTGTGATATTTTGTGAAGTTGACCCCCATACTCTTCCGAATATTTTTGAATGTCCCATAAAACCTATGACGAGTAAATCAAAGTTGCCTTCCTTTGCATAATGAACAATTGTTTCAACTTCATGGCCAGCCTGTACTTTTGTATGAAGTTCAATCCCTTCTTTTTTCGCTTCTTCCACGGCTTCGCGGTTAATCTTTACGAAAAACTCGTCTGCTTCTTTCCTGAATTCTTCAATTTCGCCGATTGTTGCAGCATAATGCGGCATGCCTTCTTCAACCGATATGCTGTAAAGTTCTGCATTATATTGTTTGGCAAGATTGATAGCTATTTTCAAAGCCTTTTTTGCTCCATCAGAGCCATCATTTGCAACTAAAATTTTTTTAAACATTATCGCCCTCCTTTTTAAAATCAGGCTGAAACCATTTTTGTGCTATTATTGTTGGCACAACTGCTGAAAGAATAACAGCAGTTACCAGTATTGTATATTGTTCCTGATTGATTATCTTGTTTGTATATCCAAACAATGCTGAAATAGTACCGAATGTAAGGCCTGTGGACATCAATAGAGTTGTGTACATGGCTTCTTTTTTATTGAATTTAAATATCTTTGCGGTTGGCCATACACCAATGAATTTTGCTGCCATTTTTACAAAAAGAAAAATGAGAATTAAATAAGCACTGTGCCATATTGCTGAGAGTTTTACAAGTGAGCCTGCCTTTAAAAAATAAAAAGGGGTAAGCATGGTAAATGCTGTAACTCTCATCCTGTGGCTGAGTGTTTTGTTTTCGAGGAAAAAAGGAGCAAGCACCATACCGATAAGATAGGCAGGCAGTACAGCCTCACTCTTTGACATGAGAGCGAGGCCACCAAGCCCAAAGAGTAGAAGAAAGATGAACTTTGTTTCAGGCTCGCTAATGCGGCTTCCAACTTTCTGAAAAAACCATGGAGTAAACTTAGGCAATATAAACAATACAACCGCAGTAATAACGATGAACATTACCATTGTCCAGTCATAATTTGCAAAAAAAGCTCCTAAAGCTAAAACTGTTCCAAGATCTGTAATGAAACATGCTGCAAGTATGAGTTTCCCGAGTTCTGTATTATTATAACCTGTTTCTATCATTACAGCATAAACAACTGCTACTGATGTGGTTGAGAGTGAAATTCCGGCAATTGCTGCCTGCTGAAATGTCCACCCACCAATATAATAAGCGTAAGCCATTGCTCCTAAAAATGGCATCAGGAAACTGAGAAAGCCTATACTGAAACTTTCCTTAAATTTCTTTTTAAGTATCTGTGGTTCTACTTCTGCGCCTGCTAAAAATGTTAAAAGAATACTACCAAAACCAGCAAGAAAATTAACCCATTCTGTTCTCTGAAGCGGAAGGAAATTTCCGCCTATTACACCAACCATAATCTCAAGCAATGCAATTGATATAGCAATCCTTACAGAGAGCAAAGTTGCTAAAAGTGCCAATCCCATCCACAGAGCTGCCTGCAGCCATTGATTATCCATTGATTCTCTCCTCTTTCAGTAAGGCAGAATATAAAAAAACCCCTACTGAATCAAAATAAGTTCAGCAGGGGTCATCATTCCTGTAATTATATGGACATTTATTGGCGAACCCCATCGCCGTTAGTATATTATCAAAATTAGTTTCTGGTTGTCAAAATTATTTTATAAAGTATTGCGAAATGTATCTTATCGCAAGAAAAATAATAATTGCACCAAGCATGAGCTTGATAAACTTCTGTGGCACAAATTTTTGAAACCTCGCACCGAGATATATTCCGATAAATCCGCCAGCTCCAAAAAGAAATCCTAATAACCAGTCTGGCGATGTTGAGATGCCTGCTTTTGCAGGAATTATACTATAAAATGTAACTCCCAGAATAGAAGTTAGAAATGTGCCCATTAATGCAGCTCCTGCTACTGTGTAAACAGGCAAATGAAATACTGCTACGCAGAATGGAGCAATAATAGCTCCACCTCCAATTCCGTATGTGCCGCCTATAACTCCAACAATGAAAGCGAGAAGAAACATGCCAATTGTGCTGAATGAAAATCTCTCGCCCCAGAATTCATATTCAATTTTTTTCAGATTTACCGAAACAGTCTTTACAATAGCTTCGGGTGGAAGTCCTGAAGCTATTCTGCTCTGTTGCTGTTCTTTAAGTTGTTTTGTTCTTTCTTTAAATTTATCTTCGAGTGCTTTCATCTTTTTCTTTCCTGCGGAGGCTTTCCCTGTAAGTTCATATATGAGGCGTACACCTATATACAAAAGTACAAATCCTACGAAAAGTTTGAATGCTCTTGGATCTGGCAAATAAAGCACTCTTAAATAATAACCAATAAAAACGCCTGGTAGCGTTCCTATAATTACTACCCATGTCAATGGCCATGCCATTCTCCCTTCTTTGATATAACGATATACCCCGCTTGGAATAGCTACAATATTGAAAACAAAATTGGTAGCGCTTACGGAAGGACTTGTAAAATTTAAAAAACTCATCTGAAATGGCAACAAAAGAAATGCACCCGAAACTCCTCCCATTGATGTGAAAAATGACACAACGAGAGCGACAAGAGGAGGAATCCATGGGGAAACTTCTACCCCTGCTGTTTCAAAATACATTTTAGCCTCCGTTATAAATTAATACAATTAGCACGAATTTATTAATTATCGTGTTAATATAATTAACATATATGATAGAATATGTCAATAGAATAAGCATTTCAAAATAAGATTTTTATATTAATATAATAATTATTGATGAATAGGCATGGTGAAAGAAAAGTGTTGCATTCAATAAATGAAAAGACGAGTCATTCCCGCATTGTCTCTTCATCGAGTAATTCTTTTTATCTCGATACAATTCAATTAAATCGTCTCGAGCAAACATTTAGAAAGTGGACTGATTGCACGGAAAGATTGGATATAAAACTTTCAAGAAAAAGAATTTTTATTATATTTCTTCTCATAAGATATGCAGGAGCAAAACTTAATGAAACCCTTGCGATTGATATTTCCCGCGATATTGACTTTAAACAGAAATTAGTAATATTTGGAAGGAAAAGAAAAAAGAATGGCTCTGTCCGTGAAGTTCAGATACCACAACAAATTATTAGTGAAATCAGGGCCGCAATAAATGACCCATTATATAAAAAACATATAGGCAGTTCTTTGAAGGTTGACCCCGGACATGTTAGAAGGAAATTTTACGAATGTGCAAAATATGCAGGAATTTTACCTTCAGCAGGAACACCAGAAATTATTCGAAGGTCACGTGCAATTGAATTAATTCAGGGAAATATGCCTTTACCTGTTGTGCAAAGATTATTGGGACATTCAACGCCGAATATTACTGCATCTTATGTTACTTTTTCTGAAGAAGAAATGAAAAAGGTAGCCCGGTATTTTGCTGAAAAAGAATCAAACAGAAAAACGAGTGCGAGAAATAGTTTTTTCGGAAAAATTAGCTCTATCACCAGAGGGGATATTCAGTCTCAAATTGAACTTCAAAATATAAGCGGTGATATTATTACTACAGTTATTACAAATAATAGTCTTGAGAAACTCGGTTTAAAAAAAGGCTCTTTGATAACCGCAGAGGTTAAAGCTCCGTGGGTTATCTTAGAGAAAAGTAAAACCCCTCCTGTGACAACAGCAGAAAACATATTGAAAGGTAGTATAGCTTATATTAATAAAGGAAAGATTACCACAGAATATGTAATACGAATGCCAGATGGTACAGAACTATGTTCGGTTGTATCGACAAAAAATGCTAATTTAACGGGGTTAAAGGAAAATGATCAGGTATGGGCAATATTTAACAGCTTTGCGGTTGTTTTACATACGGACTAAATCTGTTATAATGTTTAATATTTATCCTTAAAATATGGGAGGATTTGAAATGAATTTCTGGGAAAAAGTACAAAAAGATCTGAAGAAAGAATTGAAAGCCGGTATCGCATTTCTAAAAGAGAGTTCTGCTGTTGCAAAAAAGAAGGTTAATGAACTCAGCGAGGAAGGCAAAAAGAAACTCCATCTTCTTGAGCTTAAATCAAAAGTAAAAGAAGGTATGGCAGAACTCGGAGGAATGGTATATAGTCTTCATTCAATAAATAAAGACCCCATGATTAATAAGAAGGTAAAAGGTATTATCTCAAAGATAAAAAAGATAGAAACACAGATTAAAAAACTCGAAAACAAAGTGGAAGCACCAATAAAAAAAGCTAAAACAAAAAAGAGTACAAAAACCAAAAACACTTAGTTGAATAAATTATAAAGACAAAGTTTTTACAAATTCGATATATTGTTCAGGCGGGTCTATTATTTCGAGTCCGATGCTATCTGTCATACCATTTGGCGGCATTTTTGTACATGCCCATCTTATTTTGCATCTTAGATTAACAGGTTTCCCGGGATGTAAGTAAAACTTAAGATCAACATCTTTTCCGGGAAAATATTCAGCGTGGGACTTTGTATGTGTTGTAATTAAATGTATCCCTTTTTCAGAGATATTTTCAATAAAAACGCCGTATTTCTGATTGCCAGAAATGCGTTCAGCATTTAATTTAACTTTAATTCTATGTGCCACCCGTTTTTCCATGCGCCTATTGTAAATATTTTTATTAAATAAATCAACAGTCCCCGGGTGAATTTCGTGTTGACCCAAAAAATGCATTTTAGGGCTAAATACAAACAGTTAAATTCAATTGCGATTGCTTCTTGAAGATAATTATCTTTTACGCCTGTTAATCACGTATTTGCTTTCAGTGAATTTTTTTGCATATTTTTTTAATTCTGCTGCTATTTCTGCAACTTTACCATAATGGTTAATCTGAGGAGTATTCATCGGAACTACTGCAATCGCCAGGGTTAACAGATAAATTTTGTTTTCATTGCCCTGCCTGTCTTTTGCAATATAAAATCCTTTGTGTTTTACCTCTTCTTCGAATAAATCTGAGGCAATAATATTAAAATTGTTTATTATTGTCTTACACACAAATTCAGCAGACTCATTTTTTACGATAAAAACAAAATCATCTCCTCCGATATGCCCTGCAAAACCTCCGTCTCCTGTTTGTCTTACAGCATTGGAAATTATTCTTGCGGTCATGCGAATGACCTCGTCTCCTCTTGTGAAACCAAAAGTGTCATTGTATGGTTTAAAATTATTTATATCTAAATAACAAACTGACATCGGTGCCCCGATAGTGTTTTCGATCGCCTTTTGGATAGAGGTATTCCCCGGGAGTTTTGTCAGCGGGTTATTATCAAATATCCTTTGGATCCTATTTTTTGCAAGTGAAATTCTACTGAAAAGTTCATTATATTTAAAAGGTAGAGTAATAAAATCATCAATCGGACAATCTTTCCATTCTATATTGTTATGTGTATTTTCATCTATCAAACCTATTATCGGAATAGTACCAAAATAACAGTCTTTTTTAATTTCAGATATAAGACCATGAAAATTTGTTTCTGAAAATTGAAAATTTATAATGATTATATCCGAAGGGTCGGAATATATATATCCAAGAACCAGTGATTCATTATTGAAGACAATAACCTGATGACCTTTGCTTTCAATATGTATAGATAATTGTGATGAGAGTTCACAATCTTTAGATATTAAAGCTATTCTAAGATTGTTTTTCACCGCTTGTTTGAATTTCGAGACTGAAGTTTTTCGCCTCTATTAGTCTATCCTCTGTTTCCTGTACAATTTCTTCGAGTATTTTTTCATTCAAATCGAGTTTGTCCCATGCTTCAGTTTGAATCCGGGGCACAATATCATCGCCGCTGAACCCGAAATCCGAAGCTTTCACAAGAATATCCGCAAGATGAACTGCCGCAGTTTTTGTTTTATGAATTACGGATTTTTTTACATTGTGATGACAGGCTATTGGTTCAATTAATTTTTCAGGCAGAAACCATGTTCTTGCTATCCACTCGCCTATTTCTGGATGTCCTGTGCCAAGAAATTCATGTTCTGCATCTATCATGCTTATATCCTTTTCTTTTATAATGGATATGAGTTGATTGTAATCTTCTTCGAGTTTGATTTTGATTATTGCTTTGCCAATATCATGAAGCAAAGCAGCTGTTGATATTTCTTCAGCATCAGGGAGTTGAAGTATTTTTGCGATAGTATTTGCTGCGACAGCAGCTCCAAAGGAATGTTCCCATAATCCGACAACACTTTTTTCCATAATCTCGAATATTGAGCTGCTAAGAGCGAGACTTCTTATAACATTAACCCCAAGAAGAATAAGGGCATTTGAAATGGTTGATACTCTCCCTGAAAAACCGTAAAATGGTGAATTAACGAGTTTTAATACTTTTGCCGAAAGAATATGATCTGAAGAGATGAGTCTTGCAATTTCATTTACGGAAGATTTGTCGTCTTCAGCGAGTTTACTTATCTTAAGAACGATACCCGGCAATGTTGGAAGTGATTTGGTGTCCTGTACTATTCTTTTTATTTCATTTACTTTATTTCCCATATTAATTTTTTGCCTTTATTATTTGAACCCTGTATATTTCTCTTAATATTTTCATGGAGGGGTCGTCTTTAACTTTTCTGAATCTGTAATCAAGAGAAGAAAGTTCTTCATCAAGTGTTTTTTCCCCTTCAATTTTAACCGGATGGCCCTCAACTGTTATTGATTGAACTCCTATTTTGTTCAGTCTTTCGATTAAAGAACTACTTAAAACAACACCTTTCCCACATAAAGGAGGACCTTCAGGATTATCGGGATTTTTAATTTCCTGAGCCAGAATCATTCCTTCAAAAGCAAGAGCTAAGGGTATTTTTTGCATAAGTTTATCAATTTAAAGTAATATAATTTTTTATCGGAATTCTGAAAAAATCCTTTAATCAGTGTATGTAGTGTACACAATGTACATGGTTTGTCGGGTTAAAATATTTCACGGCTATATATGATATTCTTAATTTTACTTAAGGATTGAATTATTGTTATTCTAAAAATGCGATTTTTAAAAAAGATGTGTTTTATCTAAACTGCAGGAATAATATGGAAGAAATTGAAGATTTAATAAAAGAGTATGGGCTTCAGGAAGATGAGGAATACATTATTATCCCATACATTGATAGTAACGGTCAGAATAAGAGGAAGTTTATTCTTAAGAGGCAGTTTATTAGAGTGATGTATGGTGAAGATTATTTTATTGATTATCCTGTCGCAGATGTAATTCAATCAGTTGTCAAATATCCTGAACTTTCGATAAAAGAAGCTTTACATTTGATGAACAAAGATAGAGCAGGGGTTCTCAGTAATGTTTCTCAGGATGAATCCAGGATAGAAGAATAATAGTTTGCCTTTATTGTTGATGGTTTTGTAAATTATATTTTTTAATCTTGTATCCGATTTGTCTCGGTGTAATTCCAATTAAGCGTGCGGCTTTTGCCTGAACCCAGCCTGTTTTTTCGAGAGCGTCAAGTATGCTTGATTTCTCAATGTCTTCGATGCCTGTCTTAAGGGATTCTTTTTTTAGCACTTCTTCATATGGAGGAAGCTTTATTGTGACAGGAAGATCCGATGCTCTAATAACAGATGATGCGGACATTACAATAAGTCTTTCTATTGTATTTTCGAGTTCTCTAACATTCCCCGGCCAGTGATAATCGGTAAGTATTCGTAAGGCATCAGGAGATATATTTACATCTTTGTTATTTTCTTTATTGAATTTTTTCAGGAAAAATTCAACAAGCAATGAAATATCTTCTTTCCGCTCTCTTAATGGCGGCATAAAAATCGGTACCACATTTAATCTATAAAAAAGGTCTTCCCGAAATTTGCCTTTAGATACAAGTTCCTCAAGATTTCTGCTTGTTGCTGCAAGAAGACGGACATCAACTTTTATTGTTTTTTCACCACCGACTCTTTCGAATTCTTTTTCCTGGAGAACTCTGAGAATTTTGGGCTGTAAATTCAGGGGCAGATCTCCGATTTCATCAAGAAGTAAAGTGCCTCTATCTGCGAGCTCGAATCTGCCTTTTCTTGCCATTATAGCTCCTGTAAAAGCTCCTTTTTCATGTCCGAATAATTCAGATTCAAGAAGACCTTCGGGTATTGAAGCGCAATTGAATTTTATAAATGGATATTTAGAACGCGGGCTCATATAATGTATGGCTTTTGCAATTAACTCTTTGCCTGTTCCGCTTTCTCCATAGAGAATAACAGTTGCTTTTGAATCAGCAACCCTGTAAACTGCTTCAAAAACTTCCTGCATTTTATCAGAATTGCCGATTATGTTTGGAAGGCTATATTTGCCTTTTAATTGAAGTTTTAGATTTTCTCGTTCTTTTTCAGATTCTTTATAATGTTTCCACAATATTACATACTGTGCAATGATAGAAGATATTATTTCCAGAACTCTTATATCTTCGTCGATTGTAATATCTTTGTCTTTAAATATCTTATCAACACTCAGAACCCCGATGGATTCTCCTTTAAATTGAATTGGAACACACAAAAAAGATATGCCATTCTTTCCAATGCGAGAGCCTGTTTTATTCATAAATAAAGGTTCATTGCCAACATTTGGAATTACCATTGGAGCGCCTTTTTCAAGTACTCTTCCAACTATTCCCTCTCCGATTTTGTATTTGCCACGCTCGATTTGTTCTTTTGTAAGACCTTGAGCAGCGACTATTTTTAATTCTTTTAAATTCTGGTCATAGAGGAAAACAGAGCCCCTTTCCATCTCGAGAAATTCTCCAAGCACTTTCATTGTGCTGGAAAGATTTTTTTCGAGATCAAAAGATGAATTCAATACTCTGCTCACCTCGAGCAGAGCATTGAGTATTCTGTTTTCTCTTGCGAGTGAATACGACATTTATATGTTTTCCACCATTTCCCAGACCCCGCATGGACAGATTCCAGCGCAGAAACCGCAGCCGATACATTTTTCATCATCAACAATATATTCATATGTTCCATCACCATGCTCTATTCTGCTTATGGCTCCCCAGTAGCATGTAATTTCGCACATATGGCAGTCTCGGCAAGTGCCGCAGGACATGCATTTATTTGCTTCTTCTTCAGGATTGAATGAACTACGACAAATATCATAATACTCTGTTCTAATGCGCTCGTATGGTATAACCTTTCTTGTTTCTGGAAGATAAGGAGCATGCATCAATTGAGCATGTATTGCTTCTGCAGCAATCCTCCCCTGTCCAATAGCATGAGTTACAAGCCCGAGCCTTGTTGCATCACCTATAGCAAAAACTTTTACATCAGAAGTCTGGCCAATATTGTTCACGGCAATCCATCCTCTTTCAGTATGAATTGATTGAGGAAGAAAATCAAGAACAGGTATATCTCCAACTGACATTATTACTATATCAGCTTCAATGGATGAACCATCTTTAAAATAAAGTTTCTTTTCTTTGTTATTGTATTTTTCAGTGAATTTAGGCCAGAGTATTTTTGTTCCTTTTGAAATAGCGGTATCCATTTCTTTTCCAAAGGCAGCTGGTTTTTGAATATCAACAGCCGTTACAGATAGAGCACCACAGTTGAATGCCTGTGAGGCAACATCCATACCTACATTGCCTGCTCCGATAATGACCACTTTTTTATCAGTAAAATCAGGTTCATTACCTGAGTTTATATCTCTTAAAAAATCATATGCAGAGATTATATATTCCGAGCCAGGAAAAGGAAATATTCTCGGTTTATGAGCTCCACATGCAATTACTACTATCTCATGATTTTTATATATTTCTTCAAACTTATCTCTATCAATTATTTCGTTCAGGAAAATATTAATCCCTATCTCTTTAAAGCGTGAAAGTTCTTTTTGAAGAACTTCCTGTGGCAGGCGTTCTCTTGGAATACACAGTTCGAGTTTTCCGCCAAGTTTGTCTGTAGCTTCATAAAGGCTTACAGAATGTCCTTTCAAAGCAAGCTGCCATGCTGCACTCAGTCCGCCTGGTCCAGCGCCGATAATAGCTATTTTATGCCCTGTCGGTTCTGCTTTTTGGGGTGCTGGAAGGTTTATAGACAGTTGCCCAAATTTATCAATCCCTAAAGGCGAGTCGAGTTTAGAACGTGTACAGCTCTGCATGCACAAATTGGGACATATCTGACCACAGACTGTCGCGGGTAAAGGACTGTATTGCAGGACAAGTTCAAGAGCTTCCTGAAGTTTCCCTTTTCTTATTAGAGCTGCTCTTTTATGTGATGGTATGCTTGAAGGACAATTATAAGCACACGGAGGTAAATATTTTTCATTAGCCCAGACTGGTTTTACTCTCCTGTCTTTACCGGTTGTAATATAAGGCAATAAAGTAAGGTCATGATCAATGTAAGGAGAAAATATTCCGCCCTGACCAACACCTTTTTCCCATATGTTTTTTCTGAAATCCTGCATTTCCATTTTAAACCATTTTCGCGAACGTTTTTCCTGTGGTGTATAGGCGATGAATTTTTTCCATTCGTCTTTTGAGCGGGTTAGTTCTTCATAATAAGAAATCCTGTCAATTGCTTCAAGAAAAGGTAGCATATTTGATTTAAGCCATTCCCAATCCTGCGGAGTCAGGTCAAGCAGTTTCACATCACGTTCGCTGTATTCTTTTATATTGCCCCTGAAATAAATTGTACCTCCAACCATTCCAACACATGGGCGATACCCGAGAATATTATCTGGATTTCTCGGGTTTACCCCGCAAACAACAGCTATTCCGCCTGCTTTGAATTCAGCGAATGAATCTCCAACATTTCTAAAGTACCATGATTGTGGTGGATCAAAGCGGGGATTGTGTTTTGTCATGGTATCACAACGCGCGCCTCCGCTTCCCTGAACATAAAGGATACCCTGCGCAGCAGCATTAAAAGCACCGTTTGTAACATCTCCTAAAACTGTTATTTTTGCGCCACAATTAATCCAGCCAACATCATCTGAGGCGCTGCCATTAACGATGATTTCAGTGCCCATCATACCCATGCTGCCGAGTCTTTGACCGACAGGACCATCAACCCATATTTTTATTGTTTCACCTCTTGGCCAGATTCTGCCGCCGATACCATGCTGACCATCAGCAATGATGTGAATTTCTCTTGCTCCATCTTTGACAGCCTGTTGTATTTTTTCTTCGAGGATTCTTGAAGAAACGCGTTTACCCTGAGTAATACCGTGAATAGTTAAAATATTCCTGCCTGATATTTCACTATTTTGAATGGTCTTATTTCTAACTTCTTTTTTATCTTTCTTTTTAACACGCATAGCTTATTTCCAATCTGTCTGCGATTGCTTTATCATCAACGCTCAATCCATCAGACATGCCAATAGGTAGCTCGGTGCTTCTTCCCATTGGCGCAAAGATTTTCTTGAGTTCAACATTTGCAGCTTTAAATACTTCCACAAGTCTTTCCGCAACTTTATCAGAATCAAGTCTTCTATATAATTTAGGATCCTGTGTTGTTATGCCTCTCGGGCATTTGCCTGTGTTGCAAATATTGCAACGGTTATATTCGTCTCCGAAACAATTTGCTGTAGCCTGCATTATATATTTACCTATTGATACAGCTGATGCTCCAAGCATTATCAAAGCTGCGGCATTAGCTGCAAGATTACCTTTTTTCCCAACACCTCCAGCAGCAATTAAAGGAAGTTCATTCTGTTTACCTTGTTTTACGAGATCAAGATAACATTCCCTTATATTACTTGCGATAGGATGTCCCATTTTATCCATAGATACATTGTAAGCAGCGCCTGTTCCTCCATCCTCCCCATCTATTGAGAGTGCAGCAGCATATGGATTTCTTGCAAGATTATTCAGGACAGAGCGTGCTGTTTTTGTGCCTGATATTTTAGGATATACAGGAACTCTGAATCCCCATGCCATTGACATGGACTGAATCATCTTTGCGACCGCTTCTTCAATAGAATATTTGGTTTGATGAGTTGGTGGTGAAGCAAGATCAACAAATTGTGGTACTCCTCTGATACTCGCGATTAATCTTAAGACTTTCTGCGCCATTAAAAGTCCACCATCTCCTGGTTTTGCTCCCTGACCATATTTAATTTCTATTGCAGCAGGATCTTCAACCATATGAGGTATTGCATGTACAATTTCGTCCCATCCAAAGTATCCTGAGGCTATCTGAATAATCATATATTTCAGGAATCTTGATTTCAGTAATCTCGGAGGGACACCACCTTCACCAGTACACATAACAACAGGCAATCCTTCCACTTCGTTCAGATATGCTACACCCATTGCGAGTCCTTCCCACATTGGAGGAGATAAAGCTCCCACAGACATGCTTCCGATCATTATCGGGAAAATTTCACGCACGGGTGGAATAAACCTGTCGTTTTCTTCATCTATAGTTAATTTGCCTTCTTTCTCTATTAAAGGAAGTTTATCAGATGGTAATATTCTTCCGAGTAATGTTCTAACTCTGAATTCGTGACGGCCTGCATCGAGAGCAGGGTCAGTAAGCATTGAAATTCTCGTAAATTTCAAACGGTCAAGTGTAGATATATATGGATCATTTCTTCTGCCGCCTCTTTTATATCCTTCACCACCTTTATTTTTGTAGTGCAGAAACTTATTTGATGGGTTGTATTCGGGTTCAATAGCATCATTTGGACATACTAAAGCGCATGCACCGCATCCGGTACAGGCTCTGTCTATATCAGTAACCTGTTCTATAACATGATAGATTTTCCTGACCACAGAAGGTTCAGGCAATGGTCCTTCTGAAAAAACTACTCTTCTCAGCTTGACAGAAGGTTCTATAGCTCTTACAGGACAGACTGCGGTGCATTGTCCGCAACGTTTACACCGATGATCTTTCCAGCGAATTATATACGGCAATTCTTTAATTGACAAGCGATGATTCTGGTCTAATTTTGAAGCTGGTTCCATATTATTACCTCCTCTGCCTGTGGTTTTATTATGACCATATCGTATTTCATGGGGAATATATCTTTTGATTTGTCTCGTTTTGGTATTGCACTATCAAGTCCGCATTCTTCAGACATAAGCGCGTACTTGCCTTTTACTCCGCCAACAACGCCGGGACGAAGTTTTTTTGAATCATGCACCATAAAACATGTGCCATCAGGAATGAAACCAATAACTACATTAGGACCATCAATGCATAATGGTCTCAGGGATTGCTTAATAAGCTTTAAAGCTTTGCTGTCCTGTCTTTTTTCAATTTCAGATTCTTTTAAAGGAGTAATTACATCTTTGTAATATGTTAGAGGAAATCCAAGTTGTCTGACTGTATAATGTAAAATATGCGTAAAGACTTCGCTATCGCTGTTGTAACCAATATATCCTGGAAACTTTCTTCCTGTTAGAAACTCTCTAATCGGTACAAAAGCTGTATTTTCGCCGTTTGTCATCGTGCAATAACCCTGAATGAAAAAAGGATGGCAAGCATAGAGGTAAATTGCGTAGTTGGTATTCTGCCTGCCCTGTGCAAAAATTATTTTAGCCTTTAAATTGTCACAATCAAGACTGAAAAACTCTGCTACCTGAAGCGGATCTCCTACTTCTTTTAATGTCAATGTATCGGGATAAAAAGAAAAAACAAAAATAGACCCATCAGATTCTCCTAATTTCCTCAGAGAAATTCTTACATTCATTAATAAATCTTCTTTTTCGCTAAGGGATTTATGTTTAAAGGAAGCAGGATAGTCGTATATACGGGCAAAATAATGGTCTCTCTGGGTAATTCCTTTTACATTTCGAATCTTTGGAGCCCAGATATCTTTTAATTTAAAACCAGCTGTTTCCATGTAATCATCCAGAATTTTTGCGCCGCTTTTTGAACAGATCCCGGAAAGAATAGGGTAGGTTTTTAATTTTTCAAAGTGACCTCCGAGATCTTTCAATGTTAAACCGAGCCCTGAACCGTCATGCCCTTCTTTCATTGTTTCAAGAGCGAGAATATTTTCCATAGGAGAAAAATATTTATTCGATGTTATGGCTGACAATCTGCACATTGTTTTACCTCTATTTTATTTAATCGGCAAAAGGTTGCCGTTATCTTATAGTTTAAGAAGACTCTTACAATATTGTCAAGTGGAAAACAATTTTGTTATGTAATTTGATTTGTGATAAAAAGAAGAATAATGCTCAGGATAAATTAATCATTGCAATGATAAAAATATAATTCTAAATCAATTATTTTGTTGACATTTATAATATTTTACTTTAATATTTTTAATTAAGATTTTATAAATATAAGTTTTTGACTATAAAATTTATTAATGATTATTTATAAAAGCTGTTGAAATGATGTTTTAAACAGAAAGGAGGTGTAAGATGAAGAAAATAATTTTAATTGTCCTTTCTTTATCAATTTTACTCTTTACCGGGTGCGCCACAAAAGAATATGTAAAACAACAAATCGATCCTTTAATTGACAGAATCAGCAGACTCGAAGCAAGAGTATCTGCACTTGAATCCAAGGTAAGTACGCTTGAGGGTAAGACTTCTGATATTGATGCTGTAAAGAAAGAAGCAGCTAATGCAAAATCATTGGCACAGGATGCTATAAGATTGGCCAAGGAATGCTGTGATAAAGATATTTCAGCTATGAAAAAAGCGGAAAACGCTGCAATGAAAGCCGAAGATGCAGCAAGAAGAGCTGAAGATGCTGCGAGAAAATGTTCTAAAGCTTTTGAATTACAGCAGAAAAAATAATATTTTTATTCAGACTTAGAGGGGCTAATGTGTAAGAACTTTAGCCCTTTTTATTTTGAGATTAAAACAGGTATTCCTTTTTTTTCTCTTAGAGCAGAAATTAATTTATTTTTGTCTATATTTTGATACAACTTTTTTTTCTTGAGTAGATTTACTGCTTGATTAAAATAATTAAAATTACGTTCATTTTCTTTGTGAAC
>JACAFE010000026.1 GCA_013388435.1 Nitrospirota bacterium
GGTCTTTTAACTGTAAAAGGATTGCGCTGTCTTCAAAAAGCTGATGTTGTTGTGTATGATTTTCATCTTAATGCACAGATTTTAAATTACATTAGTCAAAAGGCAGAATTTATCTACGCAGGGAAACGCGGCGGACATCATACAATGACTCAGGATGAGATTAATGCTGTTCTTGTTCAGAAGGCAAAAGAAGGAAAGACAATTTGCAGGCTTAAAGGCGGCGATCCTTTTGTTTTTGGACGTGGCGGAGAAGAAGCAGAGGTACTTGCAAATGAAGAAATAGAATTTGAAATAGTTTCAGGTGTAAGTTCAGCAGTAGCTGCTCCTGCATATGCCGGAATACCATTAACTCACAGGCTGTATTCTTCTTCTTTCGCGGTAATTCCCGGATATGAAGATGTAACAAAAAAAGAAAGCGCAATAGATTGGGAAAAACTCGCAACAGGGGTTGGAACACTCGTTTTTCTTATGGCTGTTAAGAATATTGACCAGATCACTCAGAAACTGATTGAAAATGGACGTGCTCCTGACACGCCTGTTGCTGTTATAAGATGGGGGACAAGACCCGATCAGAAAACATTGACAGGAACTCTCCAGAACATTGCAGAAGTTATAAAAGAAAAGGAAATTAAACCTCCTGCTGTTATGGTGGTAGGAGAAGTTGTAAAACTCAGAGATAAACTTAAATGGTATGAGAAAAAACCCATGTTTGGACAAAGAATTCTTGTAACCCGTGAACACATGGAAGGATTTGAGCCATTAGAAGAACTCGGGGCTGAAGTAATTGATTTTCCGACCATTACTATTGTTCCGCCTTTAACTTATGATGATCTGGATAAATCAATAGACGCGATTGAAACTTATAACTGGCTGATTTTTACAAGCAGAAACGGTGTTAAATACTTTTTCAAAAGATATTTTGAGAAAGACAAGGATATTAGAGATTTAAAAGGCATTAAAATATGCGCAATTGGAACAAAAACAGCTTCAGAAATAAAAAAATATGGGTTAAAAGTAGATATGGTGCCTGAAGAATTCAGAGCCGAAGGACTGGTAGAAGCTTTTGCGGCATTGCAAAAACAGGAAAATTCTAATTCCGATATTCAAAACTCAAAACCATTCACAGGAATTCGTTTTTTACTTCCTCGTGCCGAGAAAGCAAGAGAAATTTTCCCCGAAAAAATAAGAGAACTTGGCGGAGAAATTGATATCCCTGTAGTCTATAGAACAATTAAACCCGAATATCACGGCAAAAGATTAAGAAGATTTTTAAAAGAAGGAAGAATTTCTATAGCAACTTTTACAAGCGCCTCAACATTTAATAATTTTGTTGAGATTATGGGTTCTGATTCCGAAGAACTTTTGCGTGGAGTAACAATAGCAGTTATAGGTCCTATTACTGCGAATGCGGTTAAGAAGGCAGGGTTGCCTGTTCATATAATGCCAGAACAATCAACAGTTGATGCAATGGTCGAAGAAATAATTAAATGGGTGAGAGCTAAAAAATTTGGGGAAAATATTTAAACCCAGAAATGCAGACAACAAAATCAAATTATAAGGAAAAATCATATATAACTATACTTTTTGCATTTATAACAGCCCTGAGTCTTTTCCGGATTTACTACATTTTAAACTGCCCTTTTGATTTAAGTCCTGACGAAGCTCATTACTGGGAATGGTCTCGCAGGCTTGATTTAAGCTATTATTCAAAAGGACCTTTAATAGCTTATTTAATATATATTGGAACTGCATTATTTGGTGATACAGTTTTTGGGGTCAGGTTTTTTGCTGTAGTTTTTTCTTTCCTGAGCAGTTTTTTCCTTTTCCTTATTGGCAAAGAACTTTATGATATAAAAACAGGGGTTATTGCCGGTATCATATTTCAGATTATACCTTTGTTTTCTGTTTATGGTGTTCTTTTTACAATTGATTCACCTTTTATTTTTTTCTGGATACTTTCTTTATTTTTATTCCTGAAATCATTAAATTCATGCACAGCTTCAGATAAATCCGTAAATATCACACTCTGGATATTGCTCGGAATATCAATTGGCATTGGCCTCCTCGCAAAATATTCAATGGCATTTTTTTATATATGTGCTTTTCTATATATGATATTAAATAAAGAAAAAAGAGAGCTCCTCTTTACAAAGGAGCCTTACATAAGTTTTTTGATCAGCATACTTTTATTTTCTCCTGTAATTTTATGGAACGCAAAAAACAACTGGGTCACTTTGAGACATACAGCAGGACAGGCACATGCATATGATGGGCTCCAATTTCAATTTAAAGATCTTATTGAATTTATCGGTTCTCAGTTCGGGGTTATTACTCCATTGTTATTAATCATAATATTTTATTCTCTGTTTTTATTCAGGAAAAAAGAGCAGGGAAATTTTCTTTTCTGGTTTTCAATACCAATTCTTGTTTTTTTCGTATTAAAAAGCATTCAAGGTAAAGTTCAAGGAAACTGGCCCATGCCAGGTTATATAACAGGGTTGATTGCTTTCTCAAAATTTTCTGTTGAACAATTCTTTTACAGAAAATCCTGGTTGAAAATAACAATAGTCTTAGCAATCTTGATTTCTTTTACAATTACTGCCTTTGCCCACTATCCATTTTTACTGAATTTGCCACCAAAGAATGACCCTTCTGTAAGACTCTATGGCTGGAATGCCCTCGGGAAGAAAGTTTCAGAATTATATAAGGAATTGCCGGGACCGGTTTTCATTTTTTCTGATAAATACCAAATATCAAGCGAACTCGCATTTTATGTTGAAGGAAAGCCTTTTACATATTGCATCAATATTGACCGAAGAATGAACCAATACGATATCTGGCCTGACTTTCATAATTTTATTCATTATAACGCTATTTTTGTCAGGTCAGGAGATGTTTCCATACCCGATGATGTCAGAAAGGCTTTCGGTAAGGTTGAGAAAAACCTTTTTACAATTTATACTAAGAATCGTGACAGAATTAAAGATTTCTCAATTTTTATCTGTTACGACTTTAAAGGAATGAAAGAAAGGAAGCCTGATACTTATTAATGACTCTATCTGTGGTTGTTCCATTATATAACGAAGAAGAAAATGTAAGATTGCTCCATCAAAAACTTCGTGAAGCTCTTGACCCTGCGGTTGAAGAATATGAACTGCTATTTGTTGATGACGGAAGTACAGACAGCACCCTTCGGATACTCGAGGAATTACAGGCAAAAGATAATCATATAACCGTACTCAGTTTACGCCGTAATTTTGGTCAGACAGCAGCTTTTGCCGCAGGTTTTGATTTTGCACGTGGAGAGGTCATCGTAACCATGGATGGAGACCTTCAAAATGATCCTGCTGACATACCAAAGTTTCTAAACTTAATCAAGGAGAATGATCTTGTAAGCGGATGGAGGAAAAAAAGAAAAGATCCGTTCTTTTCGAGAAGGCTGCCATCAATAATTGCTAATTGGTTAATCAGTAAAGTAACAGGGGTTAAATTACATGATTACGGCTGTTCATTAAAAGCATACAGAAGGGATGTTATTAAAAATTTAAGATTATATGGCGAGATGCACAGATTTATTCCAGCAGTTGCAAGCTGGTATGGCGTGAGAGTTGCAGAGGTGGAAACCGTACATCATCCAAGATTGCGCGGAAAATCAAAATATGGAATATCACGCACAATAAAAGTCGTCCTTGATTTAATAACAGTCAAGTTTTTACAAAGCTTCTCTACCAAACCCATTCAATTCTTCGGGACAATAGGTGTTATAAGCGATGTGTTAGGTTTTCTTATTTTATTATATCTCAGTCTCGAAAAACTTCTGCGCGGTAAAGACATCGGTGGAAGACCTTTGCTTCTTCTCGGAGCTTTATTAATGATTGTCGGAATACAGCTTATCGGGATGGGACTTTTAGGTGAAATGCTCGTAAGGGTTTATCATGAAAGCCAGAGAAAACCCATCTATGTAATAAAGAAAATACTTGGCCCGGAAATTAAATAAAACAATCTTATTTGCGCTGAAAGTTTCTGTCAGCTCTGCTTTACTCTATTATGTCCTTGCTAAGACAGGAATCAAGCAGGTTGCCAGTACTTTGAAGACTGTAAATATTTATGCTTTTTTTTCTTCTGTTGGTATTTATATCTTTACCCAGATTATTTCTACAATGAGATGGAAACTTTTTCTGCCGGAAGGATTTAAGACAAAAAAGCTTTTTTCGCTTTATATGATAGGTTCTTTCTTCAATACTTTCATGCCCGGGGTCATCGGAGGAGACGCTGTGAAAGCATATTATCTTTATCGTGAAACAAATATGGCAAATATAAGTTTTGGCTCTATTTTTATGGATAGGTATCTTGGCTTCATTGGTTTACTTATTTTATGCTCCATTGCTTTCCCTTTTGGTCTAAATTATTTTCACGGATCAAAAACAGAATGGTTGTTGCCTTTTGCTATATTTATTTTTTTCTTTGCAAGTTTTCTAATCTTCGGGTTGCGTCTCGGACAGAGAATAAGGTTCCTCGCAGAATTCTACAATTATTTTCATACCTATAGAAGTCAGAAAAATAAAATTATAAAAGGTTTAATTTTATCCATGATTATCCAGTTTTTCGGTGTAACTTCTGTTAGTGTTCTTGCTTATGGACTCGGAGAAAATATTCCATTTCTTTCATTTTTAATATTTGTTCCTTTGATAATACTTTTTGCGATGCTTCCTGTCTCTATATCAGGATTTGGTGTCAGGGAAGGAGCATTTGTTTTTTTCTTTGGACTGATTGGTGTCAGATCTGAAACAGCAACAGCCCTCTCATTATTATGGTTTTTAACTATGGCTACAGCTGGAATTATAGGACTGATAGAATATTTAAAATATAAGAAAGAAATAATAACTCTTAAAGAGTAATTCACAAAAAGAGGAGGGTAAGATGTTTTTATACCTTGTCCAGCATGCAGAAGCAAAAAAAGAGGAAGAAGACAAAGAAAGACCTTTATCAGAACATGGGTTAAAGGATATTACGAGAATGGCTGAATATGCGTCCCATTTGAATATCAAGCTTGACAGTATTTACCACAGCACAAAACTTAGAGCAAAACAGACAGCTCAAATATTGTTTGAATACCTGAAACCAATTAAAGGTTTAACCGAAACAACAGGCCTATCTCCAATGGATGCTCCTGAAATCTGGCATGCCCGGCTTAAAGAAACGGATGAAAATATAATGCTTGTAGGACATCTGCCCCATCTGGCGAGACTATCTTCTCTTTTACTTACAGGAAATGCAGAGAAAATTATAATTTCTTTTAAAATGGCAGGGATTGTGTGTTTTAAAAGAAGTGATGAAAATCTCTGGTCATTACAGTGGATGCTGACACCTGAAATTATTTTAAGTGAAGGGCGAGCTGTCAATTCCTGCGATAGTCTATAAAACAAAATGCATATGATATTAACCAAAAAATGCAATTGAAATAGTGGAGATGTAAAAATAAATTTATCTTTGCGGTTGAAAGGTGTTAATTAAATGAAATTAAGATTCTTAGGTGGAGCGAGAACTGTTACTGGTTCATGTTTTTATATTGAAAGCGATCAAATAAAATTTCTTGTTGACTGCGGTTTATATCAGGGAGAAGATTCCGAAGAAATTAATAGAGCAGCCTTTGAATTTTCTCCTGAGGAAATCGATTATATATTTATTACCCACTCTCATATGGACCACTCGGGCATGCTGCCGAGAATTGTAAAAGAAGGATTTAGTGGAAGAATTATCACTACCCCGGCTACAAAAGATTTGCTCGAGATAATGCTTTATGATTCAGCGCAGGTGCAGGAACATGATTCAGCATGGCTGACAAAGAAAGCTGAAAGAGCCGGGAAACCTCCTGTCTATCCCATTTATACTTCAGAAGATGTAAAAAACGTCATACCTTTAATTGATGTAGTACCATATGACAAAATATTCAGTCTCGGGCAGAGTATCAAATATAAATTTCTTGATGCCGGGCATATTCTCGGTTCAGGCACTCTTGAGATATGGTTTCAGGATAAAGAGAAGGAAAAGAAAATTGTATTTTCGGGTGATATTGGCAAAAAAGCCAATCCTATCATACGAGACCCTTCAGCGCCCATTGAAGCAGATTATATTGTGATGGAATCAACTTATGGAAATCGCCAGCATAAACCAATGAATGAAAGTATAGATGAGCTTGTAAATGCTATAAAAATTACTTTTAAAAGAGGGGGAAATGTTTATATCCCTGCTTTTGCTGTTGGAAGAACACAGGATTTGCTTTATATACTTAATAATCTTGTAAGAGAGAAAAGACTTTACAGGATGAATGTATATCTTGACAGTCCTCTGGCTGAAGAAGCAACAAAGGTTTATCTTGCACATCCTGAGTGTTTTGATGAAGAAGCTTTAAAATTTTTTCAAAGCAATGACTTAAACTCCGCAGTAAAGCTGCATTTTGTTCAGACTGTTCAGGAGTCTATGGCTTTAAATAAAATTAAATCAGGCATTATTGTAATTGCAGGGAGTGGAATGTGCGAAGGCGGGAGAATAAGGCATCATCTTAAGCACAATCTCTGGAGGCGCGAATGCAGCATAGTCTTTGTTGGTTTTCAGGGTAAAGGAACGCTCGGAAGAAAAATTGTTGATGGTCTAAAAATAGTAAATATTCTCGGCGAAGAGATTGCGGTTAACGCAAAGATTTATACTATTAACGGCTTCTCTGCCCACGCTGACCAGACTGAATTATTGCAATGGCTTGGTTGCTTCAAGAACTCTCCTGAAGTTTTTGTAGTACATGGCGAGGAAGAAACTGCAATTTCATTCGGAGAAACTATCAAAGAAAAGTTTGGTTTCAAGGTTAATGTTCCAGAAAAACAGGATGAGTATATTTTATAGGATTTACCATTACCATCCGGCTGGTTCGAGCATCGAAAGTAAATTTTCGGAGTAATTTTGGAAGAGATAAATTCAACTTTTAAATTACTTGAAAAAACTTTGCCTGATTATGAAACAAGGCCACAGCAAATAAAAATGGCAGGTGAAGTTTACAGGACATTTCTAAACAAAGAAAAAATTATTGTTGAAGCTGGTACAGGTGTTGGCAAATCATTCGCATATCTTATACCCGCCATCCTGACAAAAAATAAAACTATTGTGTCCACTGCATCTATCGCTCTTCAGGATCAGCTTGTCAATAAAGATCTTTCTTTTCTTCAAAAAGCACTGCCGTTAAAATTTTCATATGCGATTCTCAAAGGTAAAAACAATTATCTCTGTCTGAAACGTGAAAAGGAATTCTCAGAGTTAAGCACAGACTTTATGAAATTCAGGCAATGGACAATTGAAACAAAGACAGGGGATAAAGATGAACTCTCTTATGTTCCAGAGTTCTGGTCTAAAGTTTGCGGGGATTCTGATGACTGTAATGTTGTAAAATGCCCTTATTATAAAGATTGTTACTATTACAAACATTATAGAAGTCTTTATAAAAAAGATATTCTCGTTATAAACCACCATCTGCTCGCGTTTGATTTGTTGTCAGATTTCAACCTGCTTCCCTTTCATGAACAACTCGTTATTGATGAAGCACATCAAATCGAGGATGTTATCTCCCATGTTTTAGGAAATGTATTAACTCATTCCCGTATAACCTGGTTGCTTTACCGCCTGCGAAGCTTAAAAATATCTGTGGACCATATTTTTGAAGCGGTTGATTCATTTTTTAAACGCAGAGAAATTCCCCAGCATGCTTTTTATCCAATACCTGAAGATATAATTGATGAATTGATTAACATTCATTCTGTCCTTTCATTAAATAATGTCATGGAAAGACTTGATAGTTATAATGAAGAAGAGCTTAATGATGAACTGTCAGATAAGATTCAAACAACAAAAAAATATGTTGCATCTCTTGAATTTACTATTAATGAATTCATAGAACAAAATGATAGGAACAAGGTCTATTTTGTGACAGGCAACAAAGGCAAAATCGAATTGAAAAGCAATCTTATCGAATCCGACAAACATTTTCTCACCCTCGAGAGAGGTTTTGAAAGTCTGGTAATGACATCCGCCACACTGGCAACAGGTGGTTCATTCTTTTTTTTCAAGCAGAGACTCGGCATTAGAGATTTTAAAGAAATGCTTATAGGTTCTCCTTTTAATTACAGTAAACAGACTTTGCTTTATGTTGATAGGGGGTTGCCTCCTCCTGATAAAGAAAACAATGATATTTTTATGAAAGAGAGTCTTAAAGTTATAGAGAATCTCATAAAAGCATCAAAAGGAAGGGCTCTCGTTCTTTTTACATCATATAAACACCTTGATTATGCTGCTGAACATATTTCAATTGATTATCCTTTTAAATCTCAGGGTAAAATGCCTCCATCTCATATGATTAACTGGTTCAAGAAGACTCCTAATTCTGTGCTTCTCGCTACAGCTACTTTCTGGCAGGGGATTGATATTAAAGGAGAGGATTTGAGCCTTGTTATTATAGTTAAAATTCCTTTTGGTTCTCCCGGAGACCCTGTCTATGATGAACGCTGCAAAAGACTTGGCGACAGATGGTTTAGCGACCTTGCATTGCCTTCAGCAATTTTAATGCTAAGACAGGGATTTGGAAGGCTTATCAGAAGTTCTTCAGATTACGGAGTAGTGGCAATTCTTGACTCAAGACTTCTTACGAGTTCATATGGTAAAATTATTCTTTCTTCACTCCCTGACTTAAAGATAAGTCATGATATTTCTGAGGTTGAAAAGTTTTTTTATCAACACAAGTAACCTCTGGCATACATAAAAGTGTATAATACATTTATATTTCAAAGGTAAAAAGATGTCAGCATCAATTATTTTTTTTATTTCTGGACTTATAATTGGAACTGTTATTGCATGGTTAATAGTATATGCAAGGCAGCAGAAGATCCACAGTTTAAAGATTTCAGAACTTCAAGCTCAGCATTCACAAAAGGTCTCTGAAATCGAAAAAGAATTAAGCGCTTCCATAGCACGACTTGAAGAATTAAGACAGCACCTGAACCAAAAAGATGCTGATATTACAAAACTACGCGAAGAATTAAATTATGAAAAGCAAAATAAAATTGAAGCTCTGACAAAGCTTGATATAGCCCAAAAAAGCTTTGAAGAACAAAAAGCAATGATTGACATGCTGAAAACCGAGATGATCGACACATTTAATGCTCTTTCTTCTGCAGCTCTGAAAAGTAGCAGTGAGGATTTCCTAAGACTCGCATCAGAACATCTTGGGAAAATAGTGGCAGAGACAAAAGGCAAGCTCGGTGAGCATCAGGCAGCATTAGACAATGTTATCAAACCATTGCATCAGGCGTTGCAGCGTTACGAAGAAAATTTAAGATCAATTGAAGAAAACAGGCACAAAGCATACGGAAGTCTTACCGAACAGATAAGATCCCTTGCATCAACCAACGAGAGTCTCCAAAGGGAAACAAGCAATCTTGTTTCAGCCCTTAGAAAACCACAGATTAGAGGAAGATGGGGCGAGATGCAATTAAGAAGGGTTGCTGAACTTTCCGGAATGACAAAGCATTGCGATTTTACTGAGCAAGTTACGGTTGATACTGAAAAAGGGAAAATAAGACCTGATATGATTGTTCATTTGCCGATGGAAAGAGAAATTGTTGTTGATGCAAAAGTGCCCCTCGATGCATATCTTGAAGCAATTTCTGCCTCGAATGACGAAGAACGAAAAACAAAAATGGAAAAACACGCCCAACAGGTGCGTTCCCATATGAATAAACTTGCTTCAAAAGAATACTGGAGTCAGTTCAGTCATTCTCCGGAATTTGTTATATTGTTTATTCCGGGAGAATCCTTTCTCAGTTCTGCTATTGATATTGACTCTACCCTGATTGAGGATGGGATACAGAAAGGAATTATTATTGCAACTCCGACCACTTTTATTGCATTATTAAGAGCAATAGCTTATGGCTGGAGACAGGAACAATTGACAAAAAATGCACAGGAAATAAGTGAGTTAGGAAAACAGCTATACGAGAGAATTAATGTTATTGTTCAGCATTTTGAAAATATAGGAACAAATCTTGAGAAATCTGTCTCAGCTTATAACAAAGCGGTTGGTTCGTTTGAGACAAGGATATTGCCAACAGTAAGACGATTCAAAGAACTCGGAATTTCAACCGGTTCTGACATATCTGTCCTTGAACAAATAGACCGTAACCCAAAAAAATTGTATATACTTGAAGATGAACAAAACAAAGTTTCATAATAAAGAACTTTTTTAAAGGAGGGGTTGAAGATGTCAGAGAAATTGAGCCATGAAGAATTTATAAGGAAAGCAATTATTAGTTTAAGGAAGGAAGGGTTTAAAGGCATTCATTCTGTTTATTCAGGATTTAATAATGCATTTAAAAAATATTTTGAGGGTGAAAATCCTGTTGAAGTAACAAACAAGCTCGCTGCAGAAGGCAAGATAGTTATAAGACCAGTCAAAGGCGGGGTCATGCTTTATCTTCCTGAAGATGCTCCTGCATCAAGAGATTCTGCTGATGAAGCATTAAAGAAAATGGGGTTATAATCCTATTTAGATAGTTTTTAATGTCTTTCAAAGAACTTGTCATTGAAGGCGCAAGGCAGAACAATTTAAAAAATATTAGTCTTACTCTGCCTCACAATAAAGTTATTGCTGTTACCGGTGTTTCCGGTTCAGGAAAATCTTCACTGGCTTTTGACACAATTTTTGCCGAAGGACAATGGAGATTTATAGAGTCCCTTTCTACATATGCAAGACTTTTTCTTGAAAAGATCGACAGACCCGATGTTGATGCAATACACAATATTCGTCCTGCTATAGCGCTTGAACAGAAAAATCCTGTAAAAGGTTCACGTTCTACAGTTGGAACACTAACCGAACTTTATGATCTTTTCAGGCTTTTATATTCAAAAATAGCCCATCCATTCTGCCCTAATTGTTCAAAAGAAATTCGCATATGGGATACATCGCAGATATTCATGGAGTTAATTGAAAAATACACAGATAAAAAAGCAATTATAGTTTTTGAAGCTCCTGCTGATTTTAATGAGTTATTAAAAAATGGTTTTCACAGAATCTGGCTGAATAATGAAATTATTGACATTGAAGATTTAGAAACCTTAATAAATCGAATATCTGTAGATGAAATTAAAGATAAATTGAATATTGTCGTTGATCGTCTGCTGATTAAAGATGAACCCAGATTGTCTGATTCTATAGAACTTGCATGGAATCATGGGAAAGGTAAAATCAAGATAATTATTATGGACGAGACAGTAAAAGTACTAACCTTTTCCTCAAAAAATTCCTGTGACGAATGTAACATTGAACTGCCATTACCCAATCCTTTATTGTTTTCCTTTAATCATCCACTTGGCGCATGCCCAAAATGTAATGGATTCGGAAACTTACTACATTATGATGAGACCCTCATTATACCGAATAAAAGTCTTTCTCTGTCTGATGGTGCAATTGACCCGTGGAATAAACCTGCATACAGATGGTGGAAACAACAGCTTATTAAAAATGCAGAGAAAGCTGGATTAAGTACTTCAAAACCCTATTCGGAATTTTTAGATAGCGAAAAAGAGATTCTTTTTAATGGCACTGCTGATTTTTATGGTATAAACGATTTTTTTCAGAAGCTTGAAACAAAAAAATACAAACTTCATATACGGGTATTTCTCAGTAGATACAGAAGCCCCGCTATATGCCCTTTATGTAAAGGGAAAAAACTAAAAAAAGAGGCTCTTTCATATAAAGTTTCAGGACTGGATATTGGCGAATTATGTTCAATGCCGGTAATTGAGATAGCACACTACTTTGAACAACTTGATATATCTCCTTTTCAGAGAGATACTGCCAGAGAAATACTCAGGCAGATAAAATTAAAGCTCGATTTTCTTAAACGTGTCGGTCTCGATTATCTAAGTCTGAATCGGGATGCCCGCACTTTGTCAGGTGGAGAATATCAGAGGATAAATCTCTCAAATCAAATAGCTTCATTCTTAACAGGAACTCTATATGTTCTTGATGAACCAACTGTAGGGTTGCATGCACGCGATACTCAAATAATAGCAGGCATAATGTCTGAACTTTCTAAACTTGGCAATACTATTATTGTTGTTGAACATGATAAGAATATAATAAATTCCGCAGACGTAATTGTAGAACTTGGTCCGGGCGGAGGGTATAAAGGAGGAGAAGTTATTTTTTCAGGAAACAGGGAAGAATTTCTTTTTTCAGATACTCCCACTTCAAGATATATAAAAGGAATTGAATACATTTTCCCTCCTTCAAAGAAAAAAAGTTTTACTGTTAAATCTCCCATACAAAACAAGATAGTGCTTATAGGAGCAAAGGGGAACAATCTCAAAGACATTAATCTGAGTATTCCTTTACAGACATTTACAACTATAACAGGGGTCTCGGGTTCAGGTAAAAGCTCTCTTATAGTAGAGACCTTATATAGAGCATTGGCTCGAGAGTTCAAGCAAAGTGTTGAGATGCCGCTTGCTTTTGATAAACTTATTGCGCCTAAAACATTAAAATCTGTGAAACTTATTTCTCAATCTCCGATTGGGAAAAGCCCCCGCTCAAATCCTGTTACTTATTTAAAGATATTTGATTTAATAAGAAATCTATTTGCTTCTCAACCCGAAGCAAGAACTCAAAGATACAGTCCCGGATATTTTTCCTTTAATGTTTCAGGAGGAAGGTGTGAAACCTGTAAAGGAGCGGGGTATCAAAAAATGGAAATGTATTTCTTTGAGGATTTATATATAAAGTGCGAGACATGTAATGGAAAAAGATATAAGCCCGAGGCTTTGAAAGTTTATTATAGAGGCAAAAATATTGACGATGTTTTAAGAATGACTGTTGATGAAGCTGTAGAATTGTTTCGAGATGAAAGAAAAATTGTTAATAAATTATCTTTAATGCAGGATATAGGTCTGGGTTATCTGATACTCGGTCAACCTGCTACAACTCTTTCAGGCGGTGAAGCACAGAGATTAAAAATATGCGCTGAGTTTGCCGAAAATTCAAGACATACAGGAGATGTTCTTTACATTCTTGATGAACCAACCATAGGATTACATTTCAAGGATATAAAAGCTTTGCTTAACATTCTTCAGAGACTTGTTGACTCAGGCAATACAGTCATAATCATCGAACATAACCTTGATGTTATTAATTATTCTGACTGGATAATTGACCTCGGCCCTGAGGGAGGGGAAAAGGGAGGCAAAATTATATTTGAAGGCACTCCTGATGAGATAATAAACTGTCAGGAATCATACACAGGAAAATATCTCAGAGAGCATCTTTACACTCAGCAAGCAAGTCATAATATTTAAAATTCTTTATTAATACATTCACCAAATTACCCTTATTTTTCTGATAACCTGTTACAAATACCGAACCATCAACTTCAGGTGCTTGTGAGTATATTCTGCCACTCCATACCGCGCCATATTCATCAACAGGCATCTCAATAAGACAAGGAAATTCTCTACCTATCAAAGCCTTATTTTTGTCCTTTGCAATTTCCTGCTGTATCTGCATTAATGTCCTTTTCCTTCTTCGCTTGATACTGCATTGAATGCGTTCTTTTATAGAAAATGCCGATGTCCCTTCTTCTTCGGAATATTCAAATACACCGAGATGGTCAAACTTTACCTGTTTTACGAAATCAGCAAGCTCTTCGAACTCTTCTTCTCTTTCTGACGGGAAACCGACTATAAAAGTTGAACGTATCACAATATCGGGTATCTTTTCTCTGAGCATATGAATTTTCTCCAGTAATAATTTCTTTGAATATCTTCTGTTCATTAACCTTAAAATCCTGTTGTTAACATGCTGAACAGGAATATCAAGATAATTTAATATCCTTTGGTCGGATTTTATTAAGTTGATAATCCGGGGAGTTATACCTGATGGATAAAGATATAGTAATCGCAGCCAGAAATCCTTTTTGATTTTAAGAATTGACTCGAGCAACATGTCAAGAGAGGGTTTCCGGTATAAATCTTTACCGTACGATGTTAAATCCTGGGCTATTAAATTTATTTCATAAACATTATTATCAAGGGCTTTTTTAATATCTTTAAGTATTTCATCAACTGGAATGCTCTTTAATGGTCCTCTAATCAGCGGAATTGTGCAATATGAACAACGATTATTGCATCCATCTGCTACTTTGATATAAGTGTATGAAGGAGGTGTAAAGCATATTCTTTTTATTGAAGCATCCGTACATTGCACCTTTATGGGTGAAAAGCTTTTTCTTATTTTTTCCGCAAGCTTTTTATATGGAAGCACAGGAAGAAAAAGCTCCACTTCAGGAATTAAGTCCCTAAGCTCTTTTTGATACCTTTGCACAAGACAGCCAAAGACTATAACCCTGGAATCCTTTGGTTTTTCCTGAATTACCGAAAGTATAGTATCAATAGATTCCTGTTTTGCATTCTTGATAAATCCGCATGTATTTATCAAAATAAGGTTTGATTCTTCAATTCTATCGGTAATTATGTATCCATATTTTGAAAGTATTTTTGATATTTTCTCGCTGTCAACAAGATTCTTTGCACATCCAAGACTTATAAAATAATACTTCATTCTATTAGCATAACATAGAGCGAAGAGCAAAAAAGGCTGAAGGCGATAGCGTTTATAGCGTTCATTGCGTTCATAGCGTTTATAGCGTTTATTGCGTTTATTGCGTTTATTGCGTTATAGCGTTTATTGCGTTATAGCGTTATAGCGTTTATTGCGTTGTAGCGTTTATCAAATAGCATAGAGCGAATAGCAAAAAAAGGCTGAAGCCTTCAGCCTTCAGCCTAACGCCTTCAGCCTATGATAGTTTATTTTGATTCATAAATTGAATTATTGCCAGTAAACAACCTCTCTATTCTATTTAATAAAGTAGGAATCAAAAGGGGGATGAGGGCTGAAGAATAAGACAAACAATAAACAATTACGGTTAATTCGATTGAATTTTTCTGATTAACCCTGTTCAGCTTCCCAGAGTCTTGGATCAAAAGCATCTCTTATTCCTTCGCCTAATAAATTATACCCGAGAACTGTTAAAAGAATAGCGAACCCCGGGAAAACAGAGAGCCACCATGCAATTTCTATGTTGTCTTTGCCAAGTGTAAGAATATTTCCCCATGTTGGTGTCGGAGGCTGAACTCCAAGTCCGAGAAAACTTAGACCTGATTCAAGGAGCACAGCACCTGCTATTCCAAGAACCGCTGAAACAAAAACAGGTGCAAGACTGTTGATTAGAATATGCTTAAAAATAATTCTTTTATCACTAACTCCTATAGCTTTTGCAGCAAGCACAAATTCCCGCTCCTTTAAAGATAGGAATTCAGCCCTTACAAGTCTTGCAACACCCATCCACGAAGTAAGTCCTATAACAACCATTATGTTCCAGATGCCTGGGCCTATAAAAGCAATTACAGCAAGAATCAGAAAAAAGGTTGGTATTGTTAGCATTATATCGATGAATCTCATAATTATTCTGTCAGTCCATCCACCATAATAGCCTGCTATAGAACCAAAGAAAATTCCAATAATTGTTGATATTCCAACCGCGACAAAGCCGACCAGCAAAGAGGTGCGCGCGCCATAAAGCATTCTGCTGAAAACATCCCTTCCGAGGTCATCAGTGCCAAAAGGGTGTTTGAAAGAAGGTGGCTCAAGTATATGATTTCTATCAATATCATTCTGATTATATGGGGAAAACAAAGGAGCAAACATGGCAATAATAAAAAGCAAAAAAACAATAATTGCGCCTATTACAGCAATTTTATTTCTCTTGAATCTTTTCCAGAAAATATTTCTTAATAAAGAAGTCTTCATAGTTTAATGTCTGATTCTCGGGTCAGCGAGCATATAACCTATATCTGCAAGAAGGTTCCCGAGAAGTGTCAGGAACCCTACTATAATTACTATTCCCATAATAACAGGATAATCACGGGTCATAACACTCATAAAAAGCAACTGACCCATGCCGGGAATACCAAATATGCTTTCCATTATTACACTACCTCCGATAAGTCCGGGGACTGAAAGTCCAATAAGTGTAATTAAAGGCAGAAGCGCGTTTCTCAGAGCATGCCTGTAAATTACAATCCTCTCAGGAAGTCCTTTTGCTCTTGCAACTTTTATGTAATCCTGTCTTATCACTTCAAGCATACTGCTTCTCATATACCTTGAATCTCCGGCAAGGCCACCAAATGCATAGACAAATACAGGTAATATAAGATGATTTATCCTGTCAATTATTTTGCCTGCGAGGGATAAAGAATCATAATTCATTGATTTCAACCCCGAGATTGGAAGCCATCCGAGATATACTCCAAAAAACATCATAAGAAGAAGAGCCAGCCAGAAAGATGGCGTAGCAAAGCCAATAAATACAGAAGTAGTTGTAATCCTGTCATAAAGAGTATTCTGGTGTGTGGCAGATGTAATACCTAAAGGGATTGCTATTACTAAAATTACAAACATTGTTATAACATTCAACATGAATGTTATAAATAATCTTCTTTCAGTCAAGGGTTGTTTTTTATCCCATATTTTATCAATAACAGGCCTTCTGTCAGAGGAGAAAGATTCTCCAAAATCAAACTTCACTATTTTGTTAAGCCATAAAACATATTGGACGATAACGGGTTTATCAAGATTGTACATTTTTTCGAGTCTTTCTCTGGCTTCGGGTGTTATTTTTGGATTGAAATCTGCAAGGACATCAGTTGGTTTTCCCGGGGCAAGATGCAGTATCATAAAAGAAATCAGTGTAATACCGAACAGAGTGGGTATCATTTCAAAGATCCTTTTAAAAAGGTAGTTAATCATCTAAGGCTCCATAGCATGTTTTTGCAAAGGTTTTGGTACATACCATTTCGGGAGATTATAGCTTATACCTATTGGAGAAGGTTTTATTCCTTTAAATCTCGAATGAACAATTGGGGTAGCATCAGGCACATAAAGAAAAATATAAGGAAGTTCTTCTGCAAGAATTTCCTGTATTCTGAAATAAATTTTTTTTCTTTCTCCGGTATTAAAAGTTCTCCGGCCTTTCTCAAGAAGTTCGTCCACTTCAGGATTATTATAACCTATGAAGTTGAATTCTTTTTCTCTTGTTTTGCTTGAATGCCATATATCATATTGATCAGGATCAGGACTTATGCTCCAGCCGAGTATCACTGCTTCGAATCTTCTTTTATCAATAAATTCATTGACAAATGTTGACCATTCAAGCACCCTGATATTTACTTTTATTCCAATTTTTGCGAGTCTCCACTGGATAATGGTAGCTGTATTTTTTCTTAGATTATTTCCCATATTTGTGAGTATCGTAAATTCAAATGGTTTCCCATCCTTATCGAGAATCCCGTCACCATTGGTATCTTTCCATCCAGCTTCTCTCAGGAGTTGTTTTGCTTTTTCTGGATTGTATTCATAATTTTTTACATCAGGATTATAAGGCCATGTATTCGGGACATAAGGTCCTGTAGCAGGGCTACCGAGTCCGAATAGAACAACGTCTATTATTTCTTTTTTGTCAATCGCATAAGCTATTGCCTGTCTTATACGTTTATCTTTGAACCATGGATGTCTTAAATTAAAAGCCATGTGTGTATAGGAGAATACAGGATAACGGAATTTCTGGAAATTTTTCTTAAATATTTCGGTATCAGTCTGTTTTGTATATTGAAGAGGAGTCAGACCCATCATATCAAGCCCTCCAGCCTGAAGTTCGAGAAACATTGTTGCAGGGTCAGGGATAATTCTATAGATATATCCATCAATATAAGGTCTTCCTTCAAAATAATCTTTATAAGATTCAAGAATAAGTTCCTGCCCCGGAACCCATTTTTTCAATTTATAAGGTCCCAGTCCAACAGGTTCTCTTGTCATTGTGGTTTTTGTGATATCTTTGCCTTTAAGTAAATGTTCGGGCAGTACTACAAGATTTCCCCATGAACTCAAAGCAGGAGCAAAAGGTTTCTTATATGTAACTCTAAAAGTATATTTATCGAGCACCTCGGCTTTGCTTACCTGCAAGAAATCTTCTTTATATGCAGTCGGTGTCTTTTCATCAATAATTGTATTGAAACCAAACAATACATCACTTGCTGTGAATTCGACTCCATCAGACCACTTAACGCCTTTTTTTAAATGGAATGTAATTATAAGTCCGTCTTTTGATATTTCCCATGATTCAGCGAGGTCGCCAATTATACTCAAATCAGTATCATATTTAACAAGTCCGTTGAATATAAGCCCTGCAATATCATGAGATGCGCTGTCACCCGCAAGCATCGGGATTAATACAGAAGGCTCACCTATTGAACCTGTAATGAGTGTATCTCCATAAGCAGGCTCGTACCCGGTTTCTTTGGTATCGGATTGGATGTAAGAGACAGATTTCTCTTTACAGCCTGTTAATAATATAAGGAGCATAAAAATGTATAACAAATTCTTTCTGAGAAATATCATCGTTTAAGTATAACCGAATAATTCATACATTGCTAAAAAATATTTAGCCTGATAATTATAATTTAAATATAATATCCGGGCTGAATTTCTGAAACAATTTAACCTGCTATATTTAAAATGTAAAACTCTTTACATAAAATACAATTGAAACAATGCAGATATTGCAAACAAATTTATTTTTTTAACAACCCTTTCTATAAATGGTTATATGGCCATGAGTCATGAGTCAATAGCCAATAGTCGTGAGCAAAGAGCCATTAGCAAAGAGTCATTAGCTATTTGCCGTAATTTTGTATTATTTTTTTGCTCTTCGCCCACTTCCCCTTTGTTAAGGGGGTCAGGGGGTTGTATATTCCTTTGTCAAGTTATTTATAAGGTTGTTTACTATAAGCTCTTCGCTTGTTGTTTTTTATTCTTCAGCCTTCAGCCTAAAGCCTTCAGCCTTTTTTTGCTAATCGCTCTATGTTATTTGATAAACGCTATAACGCAATGAACGCTATAACGCTATGAACGCAATAAACGCTATAACGCTATGAACGCTACCGCCTTCAGCCTTTTTTATGAGATAAGTTCCCCTCTACTAAGAGGGGTGCAGGGGTGTGTAAGCTGTTTTGCGCCTTTGCGCCATATTCCTTACAGTTTTAAATAAACGCTTTAACGCAATAAACGCTATAACGCAATAACGCTATAACGCAATGAACGCTATCGCCTTCAGCCTTTTTGAGCCGGGAGAAATGTCTGTATTTTTCGGGTTAAAAAATATTTGTAAGACGTTCGGTTGCCTTTCGCAGGCGGAGAGAGAGAATTCTTATAAGGCCTTTTAGTAATTTTGCGCCAATATATGGAAATTGTTCGATTAAAGAATTAATTGAATCATTTTTTATTATTAAAAGATTTGTATCTTCAACAGCTTCGACAGTTGCAGAACGTTTATGTTCATCAAATATAGAAAGTTCTCCAACCATTGAGCCTTTTCCGAGTATTGCTATAATGAGCTGGTTCCCTTTAAATTCAGTTTGTTTCTTTACTTCTAATTTCCCTGAAAGAACAAAACCTATAAATTCTCCCGGCTCTCCTTCTTTGAAAACTATGGTTCCTAAAGGGTAATTTTTTAATTCAAAAAAAGGTGCGATTATAACAAAATCCTGCTCATTAAGGAATTCAAATATCATTTCATCTTTAATATTTTTTAACTGCTCTATAACTTCCTTACTCATTTGTCTGTTTCCCGTTTTCCTTCTTTTCAAAAATGTATTTGCTTACAAGTTCTTCGATTTCAATCGAGGATTCTGTTTCTGTAAGGAGTCCGTTTGGCTTTATAAACTCATCAGCGCCTCCCGGTGAAATCTTGATATATTTATCACCTATAATACCTTTTGTTCTTATACTTGCGATAGAATCTTCCTGAAGCTTAACTCCGGGATTTAAAAGCATCTCGACCAGAGCACGATCATTTTCAAGAGATATTTTTGATACTTTTCCAACTTTCACCCCGGCTATTTCAACTTCAGCACCTTCTTTGAGTCCTGTTATACTCGTAAAATAAGCTTTAACAGGATATTGCTTGGTTTCAAAAATGCCTATATGTCCTAACTTAACTGAAAGATATGCAAGGCATAAGAAACCTATAATTAGAAATAAACCAACGCCTGTTTCGACATTTATTCTATTCATATCCTAACCCTCCACTTTTTCACTTTCATATATACGTCCCATTGTTTTTTCTACAAATGCTCTAATCACAGGATTCTCCGATGTCTGAAAATCTTCAGGAGGCAAAGAATCCTGTATAATACCGTTATGCATTAATGCAACATAATCAGCAAGTTTAAAAATCTTCGGGACATCGTGGCTTACAATGAGCGCAGTATATTTTAATGCTGTCTGCGTTCTGAAAAAAACCCTGTACATCTCGTTACTTAAGGCAACATCAAGTCCTGTTGTTGGTTCATCAAAGAAAACGATTTTTGGATTCAAAACAAGAGCTCTTGCAAGCCCCACCCTTTTACGCATTCCACCGCTCAATTGAGCGGGGTATTTGTCATTACTATCATGAATATCCATCATTTCAAGTTTTTCATTGACTATTTCCTTAATCTCTTCCTCACTTTTATTCGTTCTCTCACGAAGCGGAAGCGCAACATTATCAAACACTGTCATTGAATCAAATAAAGCCGAATTCTGAAAGAGCACACCAAAATTTGCTCTTATATCTTTCAGTTCTTTACTGCTTATTTTATTAATATCTTTTCCATAAACAATAATTTTGCCTTTATCGGGTTTAACAAGACCAAGAATATGTTTTAGTATCGAACTCTTACCCTGACCGCTTTCTCCTACAATAACCGTTGTTTTACCTTCGTATAAAGAAAGATTGACACCCTTCAGAACCTGTTGCTTTCCGAAAGTTTTAAAAACATTTATCATTTGAATAATAGGTTCCATTTATATCATCAAAGAAGTGATAATATAATCAAAAACAAGCACAGCAACTGAAGAGATCACAACAGCGCTTGTTGTTGCTCTGCTGACTCCCTCTGCGCCAAATCCTCCGCGTCTTTCCAAATGAACAAAATATCCTTTTGCTGAACATATCCATACCACAAGCAATCCAAAACAAAGAGATTTTATGAATCCCATGTTAACATCAGCAAATTCCACATCCTTGTACATGGTATAGAAATATGTGCCTTCATTGAGTCCCATCATGCCAACCCCGACAACATACCCTCCAAGAATTCCAATTACATCAAAGATTGCGGTTAATAAAGGCATTGATAAAATGGTTGCAATAAATTTTGGAGCAACTACGTATTTATGCGGATCTATCGCCATGCATTCGAGAGCATCAATCTGCTCCGAGTTCCTCATAATTCCTATTTCAGCGCAAATCGCCGAACCTGCCCTTCCTGTTACCATCAATGCTGTAAGAACAGGTCCTAATTCTTTTATCAGGCTTAATGCAACAGCAGATCCAAGCATTCCCTCTGAGCTAAATTTACTCAATGTATTGTATCCCTGTAATCCGAGAACCATACCTGTAAAGGCGCCAGTGAAAATAATTACAAAAATTGAAAGAGAGCCTATAGAATAAATCTGCCTGATTATATTTGTTATTTTATAATACGGTGGTTTTAGAATGTTATAAAATACAAGCAGTAAAAATATACCCATCCTTCCTGCCTGATTTACATAATAGAGAGCATGGTCCCCGAGTGTTTCGGCAAATTTTATTAAAAACATATAGTTATTATATACTTAAAACGCAGACTTGTAAATTTTTAAATCTTAGTCTTATAGTAGAAGAAATATAATCGATATACAGGAAAATATCAAATAAACCCCAAAAATACAATTAAAATAATATAGATGTTATGAAAAAATTTAGTGCGGGTTTACTTGTTTACCGTTTTAAAAATAATAAACTTGAAGTCCTTCTTGTTCATCCCGGAGGACCATTCTGGGCAAAAAAAGATGAAGGTGCATGGTCTATTCCGAAAGGTGAATATCTTGAAGGAGAAGATCCTTTGCTTGCAGCAAAACGCGAATTTCTTGAAGAAACAGGCTATGAAATTAATGGTAATTTCAGAAAATTAACCCCGCTTAAACAGCATAGCGGCAAGATTATCTCTGCATGGGCAGTTGAAGGTGACCTTAATGTTAATAATATCAAAAGCAATACTTTTACAATCGAATGGCCTCCTCATTCCGGAAAAGTCGCAGAATTTTTAGAGATCGATCGCGCTGAATGGTTCACAGTAGATATAGCGATTAAGAAGATATTAAAAGGGCAGGCAGGGTTTATTGAAGAATTGTGTGGCATATTAAATTATAAAGTTAAATAATCATGAAACTGCACACGGAGGAATTTTAACCTTTAATTTTTTTCTTAGCTCCTGAGTAAGCGCAGTTTTCATAACAAAATCCGACTGTGCAAATTGATCCTTCATTTTTATCAAAAGCCATTCTTTTTGTTTACCTGACATTCTCATAAGAACAAAGCCACCCTTTAATTTTTTGCCATTAAGATAAAATTCTATTCTTCCTTCATCAATACTACCTTTGAGTAATTCATAATCTCCGCTGTCCCATATCACTACAGCTCCTGCTCCATAATTTCCCTCTGGTATTATACCCTCATAATTACCATATTCAAGCGAGTGGTCATCAACCATTATCGCAAGTCTCTTATCTTTTGGATTCATTGAAGGGCCTTTTGGTATTGCCCATGATTTAAGAACTCCTCTGATTTCAAGTCGGAAATCGAAATGCAGATGAGTTGAATGATGCTCATGAACAACAAATTTTGACATTATGAAAATATTATAATTTATATATCAAAACAATGCATTCAAAATAATGCATATGTTAAAAAAATTTTCCTTTCTATAACAACCCTTTCTCCCTCTTTTATAATTGGTTATAGAGCCATGACCCATTAGCTATTTGCCGTAATTTTGTATTATTTTTTTATTTGCTCTCCGCTCACTTCCCCCTTTGTTAAGGGGGTCAGGGGGTTGTATATTCCTTTGTCAATTTAGTTATAAGTTTTTTATTGGCAATAATTCAATTTATGAATCAAAATAAACTATCATAGGCTGAAGGCTTTAGGCTGAAGGCTGAAGGCTTCAGCCTTTTTTTATTCGCTATTCGCTCTATGCTATTTGATAAACGCAATAACGCAATAAACGCTACAACGCAATGAACGCAACAAACGCTATGAACGCTACAACGCAATGAACGCTACAACGCAATAAACGCTACAACGCAATAAACGCAATAAACGCAACGAACGCAACAAACGCTATGAACGCTATAACGCTATAACGCTATAAACGCTATGAACGCTATTTGCCTTCATCCTTTTTGAGTTAGGGGTAATGTCTGTATTATCTGGTTCAGGTTAAATTTTTTTATTTAAATTTCCGATACATATATAAGTAAAAGCTTTTAACGTTTGAACGAGGCCGGGATGAACAAGAATAATAAAAATGTTCTAATAGTGGATGCTGATGCTCATATAAGGGCAATAATTAAAAAATGCATCATACCTGATGGATATGAAATACATGAATGCAAAACCGCAATTGAAGCGTTTGATTTATATAAAAAATATAATAGCAATCTTATAATTACAGACACTTTTCCACACGAAGAATCAGGAATTGAATTCATTAAGAAAGTCCGTTCAATTTCCAATATTGTACCGATTATAGCAATTACTGAATATAACAACGTTAATAAATCATATGACCTAATTATACAGAATATCTTTCTTTATCTGAAAAAACCTTTTGTTGAACCTGACAGAATGGGAATAGTAATTAAAAATGCAATCGAGCATAGCACTGAAACTGTCTCTAAAATTAATGGACAGTTTATCAAGAAATATCCGGATAATCCTGAAAAATTCATCCATGAAATCACGATCGCAAAACAGGAATGGGAATCAGCAGTTGATTTTATTGACAGACTTATAATGATTGTTGACACAGAAAGAAATATATGCAGATGTAATTACTATTTAACCGAAATATCCGGACTCGTATATAAAGAAATAATAAATAAAAAATGGGATAACGTTTTAAAAAATATTGGATTTAATCCGATCCCGGGTGATTGCTATTTATACGGCGGAGTTGAATTATACAATGACATAACTAAAAAATGGATGCTTCTACAAATGTATCCTTTTTATGAAATTTATACAAAAGACAGAAAAGTTACCCGTCAGGTAATAACACTCTATGACATTACTAAACTTAAATCAGCTACAGAAGAAACGCGCAGGCAGAGAGAAAAAATACGTTCCCAAAATATTGAATTGCAAAATCACAAAGAAAAGCTTGAAGCCGCTCTGGATCAATTATCTGAACTTATTATACAGGCTGAGACAGAACAAAGTTTCAGTGTAAGATTTGAAAATCCTGATCTTGTTTCATGCAGTGAAAGTCTTGACTGTAAAAAAACAACTTGTCCGTGTTACGGTCAACGCAATATCAGATGCTGGCAGATTTCAGGAACTCACTGCGGTGGAGAAATTCAGGGAGACTTCGCCCAAAAACTTGGCCGTTGTGAACACTGTCCAGTTTATATTAAAGCGACAGAAAATCCTATTTTCAGAATAGGAGAACATTTCAATAATATGATGAATATGCTTGAAAAGAAAAATAAAGAAGCCAAAGAAGCATATGAAAAACTCAAATCAACTCAGGCTCAGGTACTTCAGCAGGAAAAAATGGCTTCAATAGGACAGCTTGCAGCAGGTATAGCGCACGAGATCAATAATCCTGTTGGCTTTATTATGAGCAACCTTAATTCATTGCAAAAATATATGACAAGACTTGGTGAATTTATTAATATTCAAAATGAAGCTAATTCTCAACTAATTTCAGAAGGAGCTTCATCCGAAATTATTAAAAACATTCAGGAAAAAAAGAAATCCTTGAAAATAGATTTTATTCTTGAAGATTCTAACAATTTGATTAAAGAATCTCTTGATGGTGCTGATAGAGTAAAACATATTGTGCAGGATTTAAAGAGCTTTTCACGGATTGATGAAGCAGAATTTAAAATGGCAAATATCAATGAAGGTATTGAAAGCACGATTAATATTGTCTGGAATGAGCTTAAATATAAAGCCAGACTTAATAAAGAATATGGGGATATTCCTTTGACTAAATGTAATCCAGGGCAATTAAATCAGGTGTTTATGAATATACTTGTTAATGCAGCTCAAGCGATTGAAAAAAAAGGAGAAATCACTGTAAAAACATGGGCAAACGATGGCTATATAAATATTGAAATTTCAGACACAGGCTGCGGGATTCCCGAAGATAAGATAGGAAGAATATTTGAGCCATTTTTCACAACAAAAGAAGTCGGGAAAGGAACCGGCTTGGGACTTAGTATTGCGTATGATATCATTAATAAACATAAAGGATTTATAAGCGTTGATAGCGAAGCTGGAAAAGGAACAACTTTTACAATACAAATACCTATAGTTGATCAGTAGAAAAATGGAAGAAAAAATTAAAATACTATGTGTTGATGACGAAGAAAATGTCCTTAAGGCTATTAAGAGGCTTTTCTTTGATGAGGATTATGAAATATTTACTGCTTCCTCAGGAGCAGAAGGTCTCGATATTTTAAAGAAAATAAATATCCAGATAATTATCTCCGACTACAGAATGCCTGGAATGTCGGGAGTTGATTTTTTGAAAGAGGTGCGTAAAAAATGGCCTGAAACTGTCAGAATAGTTTTATCAGGATACGCAGATATTGCTTCAATTGTTATGGCAATAAACGAAGGAGAAATTTACAAATTTATTCCCAAGCCATGGAATGATACTGAATTAAAAATAACAGTACTTAATGCTATTGAAAGGTATTACCTTTATAAAAAAAATGTAGAATTGACTCATGAATTAAAAGAAAAAAATGAAGAATTAATCAGACTGAATAACGAGCTTAAAAGGCTTCTTGAAAAAGAAACTGAAATCGCAAAATTTCAGAGTAAAGTTTTAACTACTCAGCAAAATATATTAGACATGTTGCCTGTTGGAATAATGGGAATTGATTTAAATAATATTGTTGTTATGTGTAACAGCTTATGTATAGAAATAACTAAAAATAATGAATTTCCTCTTGACCAGAATATTGAACATGTTGTTCCTGAAATCGTACTCAATTTTATTGAGAGTGTCAGGAAAAGAAAAAGAGCGGTGACTTCGATTGATATTTATGGAAAAAGGGGAACCTTAATGGGCTCCTTGCTTGAGAGTAATGATATTCAAAAAGGAATTATTCTTGTCTTCATTAGAGAAGATAATATTTAAGGATATTTTATGGTTGAAAAAAAAATTCCCAAAATACTCTTTGTCGATGATGAGGAAAATATCCTGAAGTCACTCAAGCGCCTTTTTATTGACGAAGAAATAGAAGTTTTAACAGCAAATTCAGGATTTAATGGTCTCGATATTATTAAAGATAATGAGATAAGCGTTGTAATATCAGATCAGAAAATGCCTGAAATGAATGGAGCTGAATTTCTTGCCAGAGTAAAAGAAATTTCACCTGATTCAATAAGGATTATTCTTACAGGATATGCAGACATAAATGCTGCAATGGATGCCATTAATAAGGGCGGTGCGTTCAGGTATATTACAAAACCATGGAATGATGCAGATTTACTTCTTCTAATAAAAGATGCGATCGAGAAATATCGCCTTATCAAAGAAAATAAATATCTCACAGAGCTGACAAAAAAACAAAATGAAGAACTGAAAAAATGGAACACACAGCTCGAGATTATGGTTCAGGAACAGACCATTGACATTCAGAACCAGAATAAAAAACTTAAGGAACTGAATGAACAACTTAAAAAGAATTTCAGGCAGTCTATAGAAGCTTTTTCCAGTTTAATAGAAATGCGCGATAAATCAATGTCCTGCCATTCAAAAAATGTTGCTTCAATCTCAAGAGAGGTTGCAAAAGAAATGGCTTTAAGTGAAGACGAAATAAACAGGATAACTATAGCGTCTCTTCTTCATGACATTGGAAAAATAGGAATTCCTGATTCTATTCTTGCTAAAAGGGAGGAAGAATGGAATGAATATGAAAGAAATGAATATAGACTGCATCCTGTCCGTGGACAGGTCATAATTGCACAAATTGAAGGTTTTAAAGAAATAGGACAGATAATACGGTATCATCATGAAAATATTGATGGCACAGGGTTTCCCGACCATCTTAAAAAAGATGCCATTCCATTAGGAAGCAGGATTATTTCTATGGCAGATGCTATAGATAGAAGCGCAAACGTAAATCCATTAGCTAAAAACAATTATCAAAAGGCGTTAAATGAAATTGAACTTTATCTTGATAAAAAATATGACCGTCAAATCTTTCCTTACCTTAGATATATTATATCCCGAAAGATAAACGAAATATCAGCGCGGGATTTTTCAAATGAAATAGAAATACATCCCTCAAAACTTGTTCCCGGGATGGTTATTTCCCGTGAAATCAGAAGTGGTAGCGGGATATTAATATTAGCGCAAGGCGTAATACTTGACAAGAAAATAATAAATGCAATTCAGAGGTATTATGAAATCGACCCTCCTAAAACAGGCATATTTGTTATAAGAGAGAAAAAAGCCGCATAACCAAAAAAATGCATATGAAATTTAATCAAAAAAAATTATAATAAATTTTGAGAGCTTATCTTATGAAGACTATTAAAATTCAAGATGCAATAAAAGGAATGATTCTCGCAAAGGATGTTAAAAATAATTATGGCCAGGTGCTTCTTCAAAAAGGAACCGAGCTTTCAGAAGAAAATATAAAAAGCCTTATGAATAGAAATATTGCTAAGGTAGTAGTTGAAGAAAAAAACGATTTAAAAGAATTTACCAGAGAAGACATTGAAAAAACAAAGGAAATTTATCGCGCTGTCGTTGAACAAAGATTTATCAATCCGCATTCAGATTCAATGACTGAAGCTTTATTTAATGCAGTGCTTGAGCTTACAGCTGTAAGAGTTTTATCAGGTGGGACATGGACGAAAACAGAATAATAAGCAGTATAAATGAATTGCCTGTTTTGCCTGAAGTTGTATTACATATAAATGAACTTCTTAAAAAATCTGCAAGCAGTATAGATGAAGTTGCAGATTTGATTGAAAAAGATTCAGCCCTGTCGTCAAAAGTGCTGCGTCTCGCTAATTCGAGCTATTATGGACTTTCCTCCCAGGTTGATTCTGTTTCCCGTGCAATAATTGTTCTTGGTTTTAACAATGTTTGTAATGTCGTAACTTCAATCGGCGTGTCCGCCATATTTAAAGAGAATTATAAAGGTATAGGGATAGACTTATCAGGTCTATGGATACATACACTTGGTTGTGCTGTTGCTTCAAAGGTGCTAATGTCTTTAAAAAATGATTCTGAATCTGAAAAGGCATTTATCTGCGGAATACTTCATGATATCGGAAAAATTATTATTGCAAAGACATTGCCTTCAGAACAAAAAAAAGTGTTTGATGCTCTTAAAAAATCAAACAAAACAATAAGTGAATTAGAAAATGAAATTATAGGCACTGACCATGCTAAAGTTGGTTTTGCTATTGCAAAAAAATGGCGTTTCCCTGACTATATTCTTGATGTTATCAGGTTTCACCATATTCCGCATCTTTCAAAAGAAGCCTCTGATATTACTGTATCCGTACATCTTGGTAATGCTATTGCAAAAGCTTTATCCTTGGGAATCAGCACTGATCCAAAAGTAGCTATTATTGCTCCTGATTTATGGAAACAGATTGGTATTGATGAGAAAAAAATTCATTCTGTAATTTCAGCTATCCAGAATGAATTTGATCTTGCTATGGAATTCTGGATGGAAATATAATAGCATAAAAAATGCGCGCTGATTATAAATATCTTAAATTTGGCAGGTTTCTGCTTGATAGAAAACTTGTGACTCCTACTGACATAATAAATGCCCGTATTCTTCAAAAAAACAATAATTTAAAAATAGGTCAGCTTGCCATATCAAAAGGATGGCTGACAGGAGAACAGGTTGAAAAAGTTCTTATTATACAAGAAGATACTTTTGAAAAATTCGGAGAAATTGCTGTAAGAGAAAATTTATTAAGTCAGAAACAGGTTGAAGAACTTCTAAAGGAGCAATCTGACAATTACATGTTTTTTGGTGAAGCATTGGTTAAGCTTGGTGCAATTACCGAGAAACAACTTATTGAAGAACTTAAAGAATATAATCGTTTAAAATTATCAATTCATTGAAAATTTACAACTTGTTAAGCATTGGGCAAGCTATTTTTTAGTTTTTAACAACTCTGATAACTCCAGAGCATTTTTCGGAGCATAACCATGGGCGTCATTATTAAAATAAATAAAAACATCTTTCTTTTTTCTGAGGCATGACTTAATAAATTTTGCATCTTCTTTAAGCTCTTCAATTGAGTAGCAGGTTAAATGATTACCGTTTTTTCCGTGTCTTCTGATGTAGACAAAATCTGCTGTTACAGGTAATTTTGATAAATATTCGGGATAATCTGCGATACATAATACTGCATTATATTTTTCAAGAATCGAAAAATTTTTCTTGTTTATCCATGTTTTATTCCTGAACTCGAATGCATTTCTCACGCCGTAAGGTTCAATCATTTCGAGAAATACTTTTAAGCGTTCAGGGTCTGTATTAAAAGTGGGTGGCATCTGCCATAAAATAACTCCAAGTTTTTCTTTAAGCATTAATGCTCTCGAAAAGAACGCTTCAAGAGGTTCTGAGCAGTCTTTGAGTTTTTTTACATGGGTGATAAATTTGCTTCCTTTAAGCGAGAATACAAAATTTTCTGGTGCTAAAGCATACCATTTTGAAAAATTTTCGCGCTCAGGAAGTCTGTAAAAAGTTACATTTAACTCTACAGTCGTAAAATTATTGCAATAATAATCAAACCAGCGATTTTTTGAAATATCATCAGGATAGAAGTTCCCCTTCCAATGATCATACATAAAACCACTGCAACCAATTCTTAAATCGCTCACATTATAATTATATCACAATATTTTTATTTTACCTATCTTCTGACCTTTATAACTCCTTCAAGCTGCATTATCTTATTGGTAAGATTTATAAGCTGGGACCTATCTTTAATCTCAAGAACAACAGAAATATGTGCTTTTTTATCTTCAGTGGAAACAGCTTTCAGGCTACTGATGTTTACATTAACAGAAGATATAAGCGCACTCAGACTCGCAAGAATGCCGGGGCGATCAACTGTTTCAAGTAAAAGTTTTACAGGTGTAGTGGTCTCACCTTCTGCTTTCCATGTAACTTCAACTAATCTTGCATCATCAACAGCAAGATTATCAAGGTTGGGGCAATCTTTTCTATGAATAGTGACCCCGCGGCCTCTCGTAACAAAACCTACAAGACCGTCTCCGGGCACAGGAAAACAACACTTTGCTGTATGATACAGAACATTATCAACACCCTTAATTGTAATACCTTTCTGTTCACGCGGTTTTACAATTTTTTGTGGAGGTATTTCTACTTCAGGTTTTTCAGGAAGGAGTCTGTTAACGATCTGGTGAGGAGAAAGTTTTCCATGACCGATAAATGCGTGAAGATCATCTATTGAAGCTATGTTGAAATACTTGAGAACTTTTTGCATCTCTTCAGATTTAAGAACAGAAGGGCCAAGGTCATGCCTTCTCAGTTCCTGTTCAAGAAGTTTTATACCAAGTTCTATGCTTTGTTTCCTCTCTTCAGCTTTTACCCACTGTTTAATCTTGCTTTTTGCACGCTGTGTAACAACATATTTCAACCAATCTCTACTCGGATGCTGTGCAGGAGATGTTATTATCTCAACAGTATCACCATTTTTAAGAATGTGTTTGAGTGTTACAATCCTTCCATTAACTTTTGCTCCTATACATTTATTCCCCACCTCTGTGTGAACACTATAGGCAAAATCTACAGGAGTTGAACCAATGGGCATTTCTTTTATCTGTCCCATCGGGGTAAAAACATATATAACTTCAGGAATAACTTCTCCCTTAACAGCTTCAAGAAAGTCCTTTGCATCGCTTAAGTCCTTCTGCGTCTGTATAATCTCTCTTAACAGAGATATATAACGGTTGCTTCTTTCATCAATTTTGCCTTTTTCTTTATATCTCCAGTGCGAGGCTACACCATGCTCAGAAATCATATGCATTTCTTTGGTTCTTATCTGAAATTCTACTCTTTCACCCTTTGGACCTATTACTGTTGTATGTAGGGACTGATACATATTTGATTTAGGCATGCCTATATAATCCTTAAACCTACCCGGAACAGGCGTCCATAAAGAATGGATAAGACCGAGAATTGCATAGCAATTTGCCTTTGAATCAGTAATAATTCTTAACCCGAGAACATCATGAACCTGTTCAAAAGGAATTTCCTGTTTAAGCATTTTTTGATAGATGCCGTAATAGTGTTTTATTCGCCAGGAAACTTCTCCTGGAATACCTTCTTCTTTTAGCTTTGATTTAATTATCTCGGTAACTCCTTTTAGATATTCTTCCTGATCTTCTTTCCTTTTTGCGACCTTTCTGACAAGATCTTCATAAAGTTCAGGCATAAGAGCTTTAAAACTCAGGTCCTCGAGTTCAGTTCTTATCCATCCTATTCCGAGTCTATTTGCTATGGGAGCGTATATTTCTAATGTCTCGTTAGCTATTCTCTGCCGTTTATTTTCCGGAAGGTGCTGTATTGTCCGCATATTATGAAGTCTGTCAGCAAACTTTATAAGAATAACTCTGATATCTTCAGACATCGCAAGCAACATTTTTCTGAAATTTTCAGCCTGTGCTTCTTCTTTAGTCTTGAATTCCATACGGGAGATTTTTGTAACTGATTCTACAAGAAAAGCAATTTCCTTTCCGAATTTGTCCTGAATATCTTTAACTGTTATCTGAGTATCTTCCACTGTATCGTGTAAAAGACCTGCTGCAATGGTAGCTACATCCATTTTCATATCAGCAAGCAGTGAAGCAACAAACAGGGGATGTTCAATATAAGGAGAGCCCTCAACCCTTCTTTGCATGCCATGGGCTTCAGTTGAAAACCGATGAACCTGCTTGAGCAGTTCTATATCAGCATCAGGATTGTATGCAAGAACTTTTTTTATTAAAAGATCAATATCAACAACTTCTTCTTCCATAACTTATTATACATAAAAGCGTTTAAGAGTTATAAGTTAGAAACAAAACATTCTATGGATTTAATAAACTGAAACCATAATAGCCTATTAATGTGAAACTGATGTAAAATATTTCAGGAGGTGTAAAAATACAATGAAAAAATTTCTAACAATATTTCTTTTGCTAATTTCTATATGTTTTAATCCAAGTAATTCCCATGCAGAAAAAATCAAAGTAATTGCAAGTATCCACCCTCTCGGAGATTTTGTTAAACAGGTTGCAGGCGATAGTGTAGATGTAAGAGTTCTGCTTCCGGCAGGAGCAAGCCCCCATACTTTTGAGCCAACTTCGAAAGCAGTAAAAGATGTTTCAGAAGCGCGTGTTTTTATAAAAATCGGTGCTGGTCTGGAATTCTGGGCTGAAAAGATGATAAAGTCTTCAGGAAATAAAAAATTAATTGTAATAGACTGTTCCGAAGGTCTTCCTTTGATTAAATTACAAGAAAAACACAACCATCATATATCAGAATATGACCCTCATATATGGCTTGATCCTTTAAATGTCTTGAAAATTATTGACAAAATTTCTAAAACCTTATCTTCAGTAGATCCACTAAATGCTGCTTTATACAAAAAAAATGCAGAATCATATAAAGAATCAATTATAAAGCTCGATAATGAAATATCAAAAAGGGTTAATAATTTTAAAATCAAAGAATATGTAACATTTCATCCTGCGTGGAATTATTTCTCAAAAAGGTATGGTCTTAAAGTCGCGGGAGTTATTGAAGAAAGTCCAGGGAAGGAACCCGGACCAAAGCATATCAGTAAAATCATAAAAGAAATCAAACGTATTGGAAGTAAAGTTGTATTTGTAGAGCCCCAATTCAACCCCAAGATTGCTTCAGTGATTGCCAAAGATGCAAATGCTCAAATTGTATATCTTGATCCAATTGGTGGTCAAAAAGGAAAAGAAACATATATTGACATGATGAAATATAATATATCTTCTCTTGAAAGTGTTATGAGATGAAAGCACTTGAAATAAATAATTTAAATGTCAGACTTAATGAACGAGATGTTTTAAGCAATATTTCTTTATCCCTTGAAGAAGGAAAATTTCTTGGCATTGTTGGACCAAATGGTGGCGGAAAAACAACTTTTTTCAGAGTAATACTTGGCTTAATAAAACCGTCTTCCGGAACTGTTTTTGTTTTTGGTAAGAAACCAGAAGAAATGCTCAAATTGGGAAATATTTTCGGTTACCTGCCGCAGATTTCAAAGACTCCTCCTGATTTCCCTGTAAGGGTTATAGATGTTGTTTTAATGGGAAGATATGGCAGGCTTGGAATGTTCAAAATGCCTAAGGAAGAAGATAAACAAAAAGCCCTCGAGTATCTTTCCATGATGGGGATAGAGGATCTTAAGAATATGCCTTTCGGACAGCTTTCAGGAGGACAACAACAGAGAGCTTCTATTGCAAGAGCACTGGTCTCGGAACCAAGAATTTTAATCTTAGATGAACCGAGCACCGGAATTGATGTAATAGGACAGGAGGACTTTTATCACCTCCTTAAAGGACTTCAGAAAAAATTCAATATTACTATACTTATGGCTTCACATGATACAGGTGCGATCACATCTTATGTAGATGAAATCGCCTGTCTTAATAATACACTTCATTATCATGGCAGTCCTTTATCAGCGCTGAATGAAACAGTATTATCAGGACTTTACGGGAAAAATGTTGATCTTCTTATGCACACTGAAATATGCGAAAAATGTGAACGATTGAGAAGGGTTTAGAATGTTAGAAATCATTAGCGCTTCTTTTATGCAAAAGGCTTTTTTCGTAGGAATTATTATAAGTCTATTGGCCGGCATTATTTCTGTGTTTGTAGTATTAAGAAAGATGTCTTTTATAGGTGCCGGAATCTCTCATTCAGCGTTTGGTGGTGTAGCAATAGGTTTTCTTACAGGCATTGACCCTATATTTACTGCGATAATATACTGTATTGCTGTTGCGCTCGGGATAGAAAACATGAGCAGAAAGGGCAGGGTTTCCGAAGATGCCTCAATAGGGGTCTTTTTCGCAGGTTCAATGGCTTTAGGAATAGTGCTTTTAAGTCTTTCACGGGATTATGCTGTTGATTTATTTGGCTATCTTTTTGGCAATATACTTACTATAACACAAAATGAAATTATTGTTTCTACAATTTTATCAGTGGCGGTTATTTTGATTATCTTACTTTTTCTAAAAGAAATTTTTATGATTACTTACAATGAAGAAATCGCGATTGTAAGTGGCATACCTGTCAGAGTTATAAACACAATCTTTCTTATAAGCCTTGCTGTATCCATAGTTATTTCCATGAAAGTCATTGGTATTATTTTAATTTCTGCTTTACTTGTTATTCCCGGAGCAACGGCAAAACTATATTCAAAAAACCTTTTTTTTATGATCACGGTATCCTGCATTGTTTCGGTATTCTCAACAATTACAGGGCTTATTGTTGCTTATTATTTTGATACAGCTCCAGGAGGTACTATTGTTCTTGTATTAACGTGTATATTCCTTCTGGGTTTATTAACTAAAAAATGAACATGAAAATTAAAAACCTTGTTGAAATAATGAAAAAACTTAGAAGTAAAAACGGATGCCCATGGGACAAAAAACAGACGAGGGAATCCTTAAAACCTTATCTTATTGAAGAAGCATATGAAGTGCTTGAGGCTATAGAAGAAAATAACCCTGAAAAAATCAAGGAAGAGCTCGGGGATTTACTTTTCCAGATAATTTTTCATTGCCAGATTGCGAAAGAGCGAAACGAATTTGATATAAATGATGTTATAGAATCTATATCTCAGAAAATGATTTCAAGACATCCGCATGTTTTTGGAGAAAGTGAATGCCATACTCCCGAAGATGTCATCAAACAATGGGAGGTCTTAAAAAAAAGGGAAGGAAAACTTCGTAGTTCTATTCTTGAAGGAGTACCAAAAGCCATGCCATCACTTCTCAGAGCTCATAGACTTCAGAAAAGAGCAGCGCAAGCCGGGTTTGATTGGGAAAAGCTTGATGATGTGCTTTTAAAACTCGATGAAGAAATAGAAGAATTCAAAGATGCAATAAAAAAAGGAAATAAGGAAATGATTGAAGAAGAGTTCGGGGACATAATGTTTATGTTTGTTAATTTATCCCGTTTTATCGGTATAAATCCTGAAGATGCCCATAGAAAAACGATTAGCAAATTTATACATCGCTTTCGTTACATTGAAACAAAAGCAGCAGAACAAAATAAAGAGCTTTCAGAAATGACTCTTAAAGAAATGGACAAATTATGGGATGAGGCAAAAAGCAAAGAGATAAAATACATGAAAGCCAGATAATGCAAGTGAAGATTCTTAATAAACTTTAAAATGATTCTTTTCCTTCTCATTTTTTTTCTTATTTATGGAAGTATGCATTTGTATGCATTCTTACGTATAAGAACTGCTTTTGCTCTTTCCGAGACATATAGTATTCTGATAGGTCTAATAATGATAATTATGATATTTGCACCTATAATAGTCCGCCTTTCTGAAAAATCAGGGTTTGATAATTTTGCAAAAATAATGTCCTATGCTGGTTATATATGGATGGGAGTTCTTTTTCTTTTTGTCTCAGCTTCCATTTTTATTGATATTTACAGATTTGTTGTCTATTCTTTATCTTTAATAATTAAAAAAGATTTAACTTTTATCACTCTTACGCCGAGAGCTGTTTTCATATTCCCATTTATTGCTGCCGTAATAATAAGTATTTATGGATATTTTGAAGCTCTAAACATTGTTACTGAAAAAATAGTCTTAAAAACTCATAAAATAAATGGGAAAATCAGAATAGTACAAATATCCGATGTACATCTTGGACTAATTGTAAGAGAAAAAAGATTAGAAAAGATTCTTTCAAAAGTCAGGGAAGCAAATCCTGATATTCTTGTTTCCACCGGAGATCTGGTTGATGGCCAGATAGATAATTTGAATGGTCTTTCAAGGTTACTAAAAGAAATAAATCCTCCGATGGGTAAATTTGCTGTTACAGGCAATCATGAATACTACGCTGGACTTGAACAGTGTTTGAAATTTACAGAAGATTCTGGTTTTAAAATCTTAAGAAATGAAGCGTTATTGATTAACAATAATATATTAATTGCCGGTGTTGACGACCCGCAGATACAAAAGGTAAATCATTCTCAAAACCTTAAAGAAGATAAATTATTTAATTCAGAAAATAAAGGAAAGTTTGTTTTACTTTTAAAACACAGACCTTTTGTTGAAAAAAATTCTATAGGGTTATTTGATCTGCAGCTCTCAGGTCATGTACACAAAGGTCAAATCTTTCCTTTTAGTCTGGCTACAAAATTCTATTATCCAGTACATGCAGGATTTAAGAAACTCGCTGATAGTTCTTATCTATATGTAAGCAGAGGTTCAGGCACATGGGGTCCGCCAATAAGATTTCTATCAAAACCTGAAGTAACCCTTATTGATATTTCCAATCCTGATTTACATATTTAACCCGGCTATACTTTTAGATTAACCCAAAAAATACATTTGAAATAATGCAGATGTTGCGAAAAAATGCATTTTTCTATAATAGACCCATTGATCCCTTTTTCTAATTGGTTATATAGCCATGAGCCATTAGCTATCTGCCGTAATTTTGTATTATTTTTTTATTTGCTATCAGCTATTCGCTATTTGCCAGATTCCCCCTTTGTCAAGGGGGATTAAGGGGGTTGTTTATTGGCAATAATTCAATTTATGAACCAAAATAAACTACCTTAATATAAAAACATTGCTTTATTTTATATTTTTATGTAGTTACCTATTTTATCTCTGAGGCTTACGCTTCGACTTCAGCCTCAGTGAAAAGAGACCCGTGATTTTGTTTCATAAATTGAATTATCGCCATTTGATTATGTTAATAGTTTTTACTATAAGCTCTTCGCTTGTTGTTTGTTTTATTCTTCAGCCTTCAGCCTTTTTTTTGCGCCGTGCTCCGTGCAGTTTTAATTAAACGTTACAACTCAACGAACGCAATAACGCTATAACGCTATAAACGCAACGAACGCAACAAACGCTTTTTGCCTTCAGCCTAAAGCCTTCAGCCTTTTTTATTCCCCCTTTGTTAAGGTGGTCAGGGGGTTGTTTACTGGCAATAACTCAATTTATAAAACAAAATAAACTACCTTTGTATAAAAACATGGCTTTATCTTATTTTTGATGTAGTTGCCTATTTTATCTCTGAGGCTTACGCTTCGACTTCAGCCTCAGTATAAATAGACCCGTGATTTTGTTTTATAAATTGAGCTATTGCCA
>JACAFE010000042.1 GCA_013388435.1 Nitrospirota bacterium
GAAGCCTTTTAAAGGAGATGAGACTATACTTATAGTTGATGATGAGAAAATAAATACCGAGGCAGTAAAAGAATTACTCAGTGTCCTTGGTTATAGAGTATTAGCAGTAAAAAGTGGCACGGAAGCAATAGAAGAATATAAAGAACATTTTAATGAAATACAGCTTGTAATTCTTGATATGATAATGCCTGATATGAGCGGAAGAGAAACTCTCGAAAAATTACTGGAGTTGAACAAAAATGTAAAAGTGCTTCTTTCAAGCGGTTATAGTATGAATGGCGAGGCATCAACCTTACTCAAACTTGGATGTAAAGGCTTTATCCAGAAACCTTTCAGAATTGAGGAACTAACAAGAAAAATAAGAGAAGTATTAGATAAATAGCTCTGTGCTTAAATAGCGTTCGCCTGTGCTCGGCAATATTACAACAATATTTTTACCTTTATTTTCCGACCGATTTGCTAAAGCGAGCGCTGCATATAATGCAGCGCCTGAGGAAATTCCACAAAGAATTCCTTCTGTTTTAGCAACATATCTCGCTGTCTCAAATGCCTGCTCATTTGTAACCTGAAATACTTCGTCTATAATAGAAATATTCAATACAGCCGGAATAAAACCAGCTCCTATCCCCTGAATTTTATGAGAACCGGGCATACCCCCTGATAATACAGGTGAATCAGCAGGTTCAACAGCAACAGACCTGAAAGAAGGTTTTCTACTTTTAATGACCTCGGTAATACCGGTTATAGTTCCACCCGTTCCTACGCCAGCAACAAGCATATCTATATCCCCGTCTGTATCTTTCCATATTTCTTCAGCAGTTGTTTTTCTATGTATGTCTGGATTAGCTGGATTGCTGAATTGATCAGGCATGTAAGCGTTTTCTGTTTGTGAAACGAGTTCTTTCGCCTTGTTTATTGCTCCTTTCATCCCCTCGCTCGCAGGTGTAAGGATGAGTTCAGCTCCGAGATGTTTGAGAAGTTTTCTTCTTTCAATGCTCATGGTCTCAGGCATAGTTAGTATAAGACGATATTTTTTAACCGCGCACACAAATGCTAACGCGATCCCTGTATTTCCACTTGTAGGTTCTATTATGACCGTATCACTATTGATAAGTCCTTTTTCTTCTGCTGATTGAATCATTGCAAGCCCGATACGGTCTTTTACACTACCGAGTGGATTTCTCATCTCGAGCTTTGCGAAAATTTTTGCCCCTGCCTTTGATGTAATTTGATTCAATCTTACAAGCGGAGTGGCACCTATGGTTTGAGTAATATCATAATAAATTTTCATTTGAATATAAGCTCGGGTTTTTTCTGGAATACCTTTGTATCAGGTGGTACAGATTCAGTTAACCATGAATTTCCACCTATTACCGATCTTGCGCCAATTATTGTTTCACCCCCAAGAATTGTAACTCCTGCATATATAATTACATCGTCTTCAATAGTGGGATGGCGTTTCTTATTTCTGAGTTCTTCAACAGCATCTTTTGGTAATGAAAGAGCTCCAAGTGTAACTCCCTGATAAAGTCTGACCCTATTTCCAATTACAGTGGTTTCTCCGATTACCACACCAGTGCCATGGTCTATAAAAAAACTTTCTCCTATTTCAGCGCCTGGATGAATATCAATCCCGGTAAGGCTGTGGGCGTATTCTGTCATGATACGCGGTATCAACGATACCTTTTGTTTGTAAAGCTCATGTGCTATGCGATAAACAGTTATTGCAAAAAGTCCAGGATAACTAAATATCACTTCATCATATGTTTTTGCAGCAGGGTCTCCTTCATGTGCTGCGCGCACATCTTTAGCAAGCATGTATCTCAGCCTCGGGAGCTCTTTTATAAAATTTACGGTAATTTCCTGAGCTTTTTCTTCGCAATTGAAACATAACATATTATGCCTTCTGCACTCATGCCTTAATGCAAGTGTTATCTGCTCTGAGAGGGATTCAAATAAAAAGGTAACTTCCTGCCCGAGATTATAGCTTAAATTTACCTTATCAATTCTTAAATTGGAGAAATATCCAGGATATAAAATTCGGCATATTATGTAAATAATCTCAATAATCCTTTCTTTGGAAGGCAAAGGCTCGAGATCAACGTGGTCAAAACATTCTCCTGTGTTACAGGAATTGACAAGAATTTCCACAATACCGGGAAGTTCTTCACGAAAATGTCTGGTTGTTTCTCTTTGTATCCTGCATTGATTTAATTTTTCATTTTCCAATTTTTATCACCTTTGTATATTTTTATTAAATTCTATCATAAAACACAAAATCTGTTGTTCATAATTTTTTCATATTCCATTCTTTGTTTATTCATAATTAAAAAGTAAAATTACTTTAATAATTATGAAGCAATCTTTCAATTCCTCCTTCTTGATCGGGGATGAGGAGGCAAATATTAAAATTTTCCTCCTCATCCCCTGTTTTTAAGTGGAAAACTATTTTGGAATAAAATACACGAAAGGAGCGCAGATGATGCTTAAAAGAAAACCTATTTTCATAGCATCTATATTTACGATCGCGGGATTGATTTTAGGTCTGATTATTTCATCAAATTTTGGTTTTCACTCGAAGGGTTATTCAGGAGAAGCTTCTATTTCCAAAGAGGCAATAGAAATTCTTACGAAAACAAATAATGCTGTCGCAGAAGTTGCTGAAGCAGTAAAACCTTCTGTAGTGAATATTTCATCCACAAAGACCATAAAGGAACACGGAATTCCCTCACCTTTTTTTAATGACCCCTTCTTCAGAAGATTTTTTGGCGATGACTTATTTGATAAGCCGAGAGAGCATAAGCAATCAGGGCTTGGCTCCGGAGTTATTGTTGATAAAAATGGATATATTCTTACAAACAATCATGTAATTAAAGACGCTGATGAAATAAAAGTAAAACTCTCGGATAAGAGGGAGTTTAGAGGTAAAGTTATCGGTACTGACAAAAAAACAGATATAGCAGTTGTCAAAATAGATGCAAAAGATCTTCCGGCTATAAGATTTGGGGATTCTGATAAATTGAAAGTTGGTGAGACAGTTCTTGCTATTGGGAATCCATTCGGGCTAAATCTTACTGTAACAACCGGGATTATAAGCGCAACCGGTAGAGCTAATGTTGGCATAGCGGATTATGAAGATTTTATACAGACAGACGCTGCTATTAATCCTGGTAATTCAGGAGGAGCTCTTGTAAATGTAAAAGGAGAATTGGTCGGAATTAACACCGCAATTTTAAGTACAAGCGGAGGCTATCAGGGAATTGGTTTTGCTATACCAAGCAATATGGCAAAAGCTGTTATGGATTCTCTTATTAAAAAAGGCAAAGTTGTAAGGGGATGGTTAGGTGTAAATATACAGGATCTGACACCCGAACTCGTTAAACAGTTTAATCTCAAGTCAGAAGAAGGCGTTCTTGTTGCAGATGTTGTTGAAGATAGCCCTGCTGAAAAAGCCGGGATAGAACGGGGAGATGTTATAGTTGAATTTGACGGCAAAGAAGTTAAAGATGCCCGTGGATTGAGAAATATGGTAGCAGGCACTACACCTGATACTGAGGTTAAAATCAAATTAATAAGAAATGGGAGCTCAAAAACAGTTACCGTAAAAATAAGTGAAGTCTCGGGTGAGATAAGAGCAGGCTCAAAGGATTATGAAAACCTCTTAAAAGGGGTCTCGGTTCAGGATTTGACTCCTTCAATCAGGAAAAGCCTGAATGTTCAGAAAAAAATTGATGGCGTAGTTATAACCGATATTGAAGAAGACAGCCCTGCTGACGGTGTATTGATGAGAGATGATGTAATAATGGAAATTAACAGGAAAAAGATTAAGAATGTAAAAGACTATGAGTCAGTGGTATCAAAAATCAAACCAGAACAGAATATTCTGCTTCTGCTTCACAGAAAAGGTACCACCATCTATGTAACTTTAACAGAGAAATGAGGTAAAAAATGAAAGCCAACAAATGTATAAGCTGCGACAACAAAACTTTGCAGAAAGATGGAATATGCGTCTCGTGTAAAACAGGCATACGCCAGATGTATAAAGAATTGATTGACCTTATGCAGAAACAGAGAAATCACAATTCAATGAAAAGAACCCGCAGCAGATAACACAAAAAAAATAGGGCTGACTTTATTGTCAGCCCTATTTTTTTATCAATTGGTTCTGAGTACTCTTAATGCTCTGCTTCTTGTTGGATGTTTGAGTTTCTTAATTGCTTTAGCCTCAATCTGCCTTACACGTTCCCTTGTAATAGAAAGATGCCTTCCAACTTCTTCAAGAGTATGGTCTCGTTCAAAACCTATCCCGAACCTCATTCGTATAACAAGTTCTTCTTTGGGTGTTAGAGTATGTAGAACTTTTATAATATCTTCGGTTGTATTTCTTTTTTCAACATCAGAATATGGATTGACATTATTATCACTAATAAAATTCTCAAGTGTTGTTTCTTCATCACCAACAAGCGTTTGAAGAGCTATAGGGTCCTGAATCGCTCTATAAACATCATCAACTTTGCTTCTTGAAACCCCAAGTTTTTTTGCTATCTCATCAATATCAGGTTCTTTACCAAGCTGTTGTGTTAATTCCTTTGCTGTTGCAGTTACTTTATTGTAGAATTCAACCATATGTACAGGAACACGAATAGTTTTTGTCTGATCAATTATTGCTCTCGTAATTCCCTGTCTTATCCACCATGTTGCATACGTGCTGAATTTAAAACCTTTCCTGTAATCAAATTTATCTATTGCCCTCATAAGACCTATATTACCTTCCTGAATTAAATCGAGCAAAGACAAGCCTCTTCCAATATAATTTTTAGCTATGTTTATGACCAGTCTGAGATTATGTGTTATTAATTCTTCCTTTGCAGAGGTCACAAGATTCACAACTTTATCAAGCATTCTATGTTTGTTTTTGAATTCTTCGGGATCCATCCCTGTTTCTGATGATATTTTTTTATATATATCGAGAGTTTCCTTTGCGAGTGTAATAAGTTTGAAAGGTTTTATATCTTTTTTCTTTTTCTCTTGAATATATTTTTTAAGATCTTTTAAGGAACCATGTTTTTTGATTTTAGCTTCAGCCTCTGAAAGTTGTTTCATTAGATTATCCAGGACAATAATTGTTTGTCTCAATGCCTCTTCTTTAGTATCCTCGTCTGGAATATTTTCATCCGCTTTCTCAATTTCACCGAGTTCCTGAATTTTTTTCCTGTAAAATGGAGTTGCTGTAACTATTTCTTCAATAATTTTTTTGCCTTCTTCTATTTTACGAGCAAGTTCTGCTTCTTCATCCCTTGTCAATACCTGAATGTCACCCATTGAGTGGAAATAGGCCTGGACAAGATCCTGAGATTTTTCATCCGATTCCTCGACTATTTCTTCATCCGCAAAATTATCACCTTCTTCACTTTCAATGATATTAATGCCTGTTTCCTGAATAGTATTTATCATCTCTTCATATTCTTCCTGTGAAACCATTTCAGGAGTAAACAATTCATTTATCTCATCATAAGTAATATAGCCGCGTCTTTTGCCGAGTTCAATAAGGTCTTCTATAATATCCCATTCTTTCATTTTATATGCCCTATCTTTCTTATCGTCATTCATGTTAATAATGTTTAACTTGAATATCTCTTCCAGCATAAATCTCACTAATACATAATTTTTAAATAATTTTATTAATTAAATGCAATTCATATGCCATACTAAAAAAGTTTTAATTGATTTATTATGAACTTATCAATAAATATGGCATCCTGAAGATTTTTTATATTTTGTTGTAACTCATTGGATTTATTTGAAATATATGTTACCAAACTTAAAGAGATACAAATAGGATGCCAGTTTTCATTGAATATTAA
>JACAFE010000086.1 GCA_013388435.1 Nitrospirota bacterium
ATGTTAATAAGCCTGGAGGATATTGTCTTAAGAAGGCAGGTTGTAAAGGTTCCCGTACAAAATCAGATTGCAGTTTAAGGAAATGGCATTCACCTGGAAAGCTGCAGACAGGTGTTAATTGGTGTGTTGGCGCTGGAGCACCATGTCAGGGTTGCACACAGGATAAATTCCCGGATGGCATGTCGCCATTCCTGTATATAAGATAAGAAAGGAGGTGTAAATAAATGTCAATTTCAATTGATCCTATTAGTAGAATAGAAGGACATCTTGGTATTGAGTTAGAAGTAAATGGTTCGAATGCAGTTACTGCTGCTTATTGCAAAGGAACTATGTTCCGCGGTTTCGAGCTAATACTTCAAAACAGAAATCCCAGAGATGCTGTAATCCTTACACAGAGAATATGCGGTGTTTGACCCACTGCGCATGGAATGGCATCCGTGAGATGCGTAGATGCAGGTATGGGATATTCAAGTTCAAATGGTTTTACTGTTCCTGGAACAGGCGCAACAAATATTCCAGAACAGGCAAACTATATCAGAAACCTGATTGAAGGTGCTGACCTTGTAATGTCACACATTCTTCATTTTTACCACTTAGCAGCTCTTGATTATATTAATACAGATTCATCAATGTTAAGTGGAGTTGCACCATGGGGTAATGGCAAAGATAATACATCAGATATGGTTTCAAACCCGACTGCTGATGTTTTAGTTGGTCATTATGTTCAGGCTCTCAATATCAGGAGAAAAGCTCATGAATTTGCGGCTCATATGAGTGGTAAACAACCATGTCAGCCATGTTTCACACCCGGCGGTGTTACTAACGCTGTAATCACCACGACACTTACAGGTAATTTAATGACATTGCTCGGTGATAATACATCTTTGGCTGCTTCAAATTCAGGTACAAATATCAGAAGCTTTATTAAGTATGTTTATATTCCTGATGTTAAAACAGTTGCTGCGGCATTTAGCTCACAATTGCTTTATACTGGCACAGAAACAGATGCTGGTTCTGGGTGCGCAAGATACCTTGCTTATGGATCATTCCCTGATTCTTCAGGTGTACCATATCTTTCAAGTGGTTTCCTTGACGCAACAGCAGCAAACACAGCAAACTGGGGATTAAGCGCATTCAATCCGTCATTAATCACCGAGTCAGTTAAATACTCAAAATATGATGATTCCTGCGAAGGTCTTCATCCGTCAGCAGGTTCAACACAGCCTTCACCAAATAAATCTGGCGCTTATTCATGGTTAAAAGCTCCAAGATATGCTGGTCATTCAGCAGAGGTTGGACCATTGGCTCGTGTATTAGTAAATGCATGGAGCGCTGTAAAAGGTAATACTGGAACTCAACATTGGTTAACTGCAGTTGTTAACTTCCTTGGCAGTGTGGGATTGAATACCAATCATATTCCTGCACTTAGAAGTGTTCTCGGAAGACATGCTGCAAGAGCTATTGAATGCGATGTTATAGCTGATAAAATGGTTGACTGGATTAATGCTTTACAGACAACATCTGCAACTGGTGAAACATATCGTCACAGAGAAATTCCAAGAACAGGCTCAGGCTATGGTCTTACTGAAGCACCAAGAGGAGCACTTGGACACTGGATAACAATTGAAGGCAAAAAGATTGCCAATTATCAGTGTGTTGTTCCAACAACATGGAATGCAAGACCAAGAGATGTCAATGGAGAAGTTGGTCCGATTGAAAAGGCTCTGGAGGGTATTAAGTTGGATGGTACTACTGAATCAGCTTCTGCAAGGGTTAAGGTTGGACGTATTGTTCGTTCATTTGACCCGTGTATTGCCTGCGCAGTCCATATTGTTTATCCTGACAAAAACAAAGTCGTAAAATTTGAACTTCCGACACTTCCGTCAAAGTAAAATTTGCGGTTTTGTTTTCTTTTAAGGAGGCGAATTAATTCGCCTCCTTTTTTTTTGGGTTAATTTGCATTTTCGGGTCAAATATTTTACACAAAGTTCTGAAAATGGGGAATGAATTGCCCATATAAGGATTAAAGATAGAAAATAGTTTATATATTATTCAAAGGCTTAGCATTTTTATTTTTTTGGCACAGAATATGCTTAAATATCTTTAAAATAAGCAAATGCAAAAAAGAAAGGAGGTGTAATCAGATGGAACAGTCAGACCTCGACACCATAAGCGAAATAGTCGCAAGGTATGGCTATGTTGAATGGACTCTGATAGGGTTTACACCGACAAGGGATTATAACATATACTCATATTTTACAGATCCTTCAGTTCTTCCTATATTTAAGTATGTATTAATTTCCATACTTAAAACTCTCGAAGAATATCTTGAGAAAACACAACCCTCATATGATAATGCCCTACAGACCGCAGGCTCATGTTAAAAGGTATGTTTGAATTGTTGTCAAACATAATAGCTCTTGTGATGAACCCAATAACACTGCTGCTCTTTCTCATATTATTCAAGCAGTTGCGTAAAGAAAGGAAAAAGGGCAGCAATGAATTTTGGGTAAGGCAGCAGGGTAGGGGCGCTTAACCCAAATAATGCAGACATTGCTCAAAAATTTATTTAACTCGATAATTTTATTTTAAAAAGATATTTTTTAGTAAGTATAAAAATATTCATGGCAGTGCATCTTTAAATGTACACTAAGGTATCGAAAAATAAATTTTTTCGCAACATCTGCATTATTTTAATTGTAATTTTAGGGTTAATTTTTCTTATTCCTTAAAATTAAAATCCCCAATATTGAAGTCAGGAACATTATGATACTGATTCCCTGTGATACGGAAATTCCAGAAATAATGAAACCTCTCGCAAAATCACCCCTGAAAATCTCAACTATAAACCTGAGAACTGAGTATATAAGTATATAAGTCATAAAAACTTGACCATTGTAAGATTTTCTTTTTTGAAGTAAGAGCAGAATGAAAAAATTAATAAACTCGCCAGCTGATTCATAAAGTTGGGTGGGATGCAGTCTGACATTAAGAGGCGCAAGACAATCGGGATTTGTAAATATTACGCCCCATGGCAATGTTTCTGCTGTTTTTCCAAAGCAACAACCAGCAAAAAAACAGCCAATCCTTCCGAATGCATGTCCTATTGCAACCGAAGGAGCAAAAATATCAGCTATTTGCCATAACTTTAAATTATTTTTTTTCACATACCAGAGGACAACAGGCACAGCGAGAATTACACCGCCATAAAAAACAAGCCCTCCTTCCCAGAGCTTGAATATTGCGAGAGGATTTGAGATGTAATACGAAAAATTTATGAGTACAAAAAGAAGTCTTGAGCCAATAATTGCTGAAACAAGTATATAAAAGCTCAGGTCAGTTATAATGTTTGATTTCAAGCCCTCTTCTTTAGCCTGACGAATCGCAAAATACAGGGCAACGAGAAATCCAATGGCTATCATAAAGCCATATGTGTGAATTGTGACTGGACCTATTTTTATAAGGATCGGATGCATTTTTTATAATTTTCAGGTTTTTTTAAAAATTGATTTAATGATTATAATTCCAATGCCGACTGTAAGAGCAGAATCCGCAACATTAAAAGCAGGCCAATGGAATGAACCGATTGAAAAGTCAATAAAATCAACTACTTTTCCGTTAATAAGCCTGTCAATCAGATTTCCAATTGCTCCTCCGAGTATCATTGAAAGCCCTGTTAAACTATAGACATTTCTCACTATGAGATTCAGTA
>JACAFE010000050.1 GCA_013388435.1 Nitrospirota bacterium
TATCAATGCTGTCCAAATCTGTATCATAAGAGCATTCGGAGATGTCCCTACAAAGGTCTTTATCTTCAGATTCTGTTTTATGGTCTTGAAAAATATTTCCACCTGCCATCTATCCTTGTTGTTATCTCTCACATTAAACTGACCAAAAAACTCAAATTAAATTGACCACTATAAAATAAAGAAAAGGCAAGGAGGAAGGGGCTATTAATGTACTGATTTTTACTTTTTGTATATGAGAAACTAAAATATGTTTTAGGTATTTTTATGTAAAAAATAACAAATGGTAATACAAATTCAGATGGCATATGTAATTTTTACAACACCTCGTAAGGCGAAGATACTACTCAAGCACCTGAAGGCGAAGGGGCTGATAGTAGAGGAGACAGACATGCCCGAGTATTTAATAACCATAAGGGATCCTGGCCCATACATACCGACTGAGCTAAAGAAATCTGTAAAGATCAAAGAATTTCAGGGGCGATTTGCTGATTTTTTAAAGGATGCTGGAAAACTTGGGAAGATGCTATTTAGTAAGGGTTTTACTGTAGGAGATGCAGTCAAGATAACGAGTGGGGTATATGAAGGATTTTCTGGGATAGTGAAGAGGGTCAATGAGAACGTAGAAATAGAGATAAGCGTATTTGGAAAGATAGTGGTAGATGTATTTCAAGAGGAGCAACTTGAAAAGATAGCGACGAGTTTTTAGCTCAGTGTTTTCTTCATCATTAGATCGCATGAATAAACAATGTGGGAAACAGCTCTTAAAAGAAAATACACAAAAATCTTGATATTACCAACGAATACAATTTCTTGAAATTATAGAAGAATACTGGTATAAATATATACATGCAGGTAGAAAATCAATTTCAAAGCTTTGTTCCAAAAATATATTCAGCCGAGAAAATTTACGAGATGTTCCTTTCTTTAGGATATCCAGAAGACAAGATTTTAGATCCCACATATAAAAGAAAGAAGAATTTGACTTTGCAAGAGAGGATATTCTTGGTGTCAAAAAGATTTTTCGGGGTATTGACGTAACTATTTGATTTTATTAAGATTAATTAATTGCATAATATTAAAAGGAAAGGATGAATATTTTGACGGTACTTTTGACGGTATAAAATTATGCCATATAGAAAAAAATACTTATAAATCAATATGTAAGATAAATAATACGTTCCCCTTCAGCTCCACCATAATATTTATTTTATTTCTATTCTATATTTATCTCTTAATTCATCACCGAGTATATTAAAACAAAACGCTGTAACAGCTATCATAAATCCTGGTATAAAAACAATCCATGGTGCAGAAGCTATATAAATTCTACCTGCGCTAACCATTGAACCCCATGTAGCCATTGGTGGTTGCGCACCAAGTCCGAGAAAGCTCAAAGAAGCTTCTGTAATTATATAGCCCCCCATTTTTATTCCTGTCATGACAATAAGAAGAGGGATACATTGAGGTATTATATGTTTCAATAATATTCTTATATTTGAACAACCAATCGCTTTTGCCGCTTCAATATAAGTAGATTCTTTTATTGTTAAAACATACCCTCTTATAATTCTCGCAAAAGGAGCCCATCCTACTGCTACAATTGCTATGATTACAGTATATATCCCGGGTGGAAAAAGAATTGATATAGCAATTGCGAGTAATAAGGAAGGAAAAGATAAGATAAAATCAACAAAAGACATAATTGACGTATCAATAATCCCTCCATAGTATCCTGAAATTACACCGGCAATCAGACCAATCGACATTGAAAAAATTGCAGCAGTTAGCGCTATACCTATTGAAATCCTTCCACCATATAATATTCTTGAAAAAATATCTCTGCCTTTATTGTCTGTTCCCATCAAATGTTCTGCTCCGGGCGCTGTTTTTATACAATCAAGATTAATAGCATTCGGTTCATATTTTGTAATATAATGTGCCGTTACTGATAAAAAAGATATAATAATTAAAATTGCAAGAGAAATCTTACCCTTTAATTTCATACATGCTTACTCTCGGATCAATAAAATGATAAATCAAATCTACAAGAGTATTGATTATTACAAAAGCAAAAGTGCCAATAATCACACATCCCATAATAACAGGATAATCTCTTTTCAGAATACCCTCCATTATAAATCTTCCAATACCATCCCAGCCGAATATGGTTTCTGTAAGTACTGCACCATTAATGTAACTTGCAAAATCAAGGCCAATAACGGTTATTATTGGAATAAGTGCATTTTTCGTTACATGTATTAAATTCACCTTTATTTCGGATATCCCTTTGGATCTGGCTGTATTTATATACGGCATTCCAAATATATCTATTAGAGTAGTTTTTGTTACTCTTGATAACATTGACATTGCAGGTATAGAAAGTGTTAATGCAGGAAGAAAAATAAATTTAAAATTCCCTGTACCTGATGGTGGAAATAACTTAAATTTCAGGCTGAATAAAAGCATTATCACAAGTCCGCCCCAGAAAACTGGTATACTCAAACCCATCAAAGTTATAAATGAAAATAACTTATCAATCCATTTATCCTTTTTCCATGCACATATAAAACCAAGAAACATGCCTGAAGGCACAGCAATAATCATGGCAGTTAATGACAGCATTAATGTATTTGGGAATTTTTTTAAGAGATCATCAAAAACTTTTCTATTTGTATAGTATGATCTTCCGAATTCTCCCCGCGCCAAAAGTTTTACATAACTAAAATATTGTGAGAAAACATCTTTATTAATACCTAACTCTTTTCTTAATTTGTCTATTACTTCAGGTTGTGCTCTTTCTCCAACCAAATTTAATACAGGGTCACCAGGCAATGCTTTTGTAATAGAAAAAGTAACAAAAGTGACTCCTATTAGAATGAGGATGAATATCAGAATTTTTTTGAACAAATATTTACAGATAGTGTTTCCTCCTCTTAAATATTCAACAGAATGTATAATACAAAATTCATATTGATTTTTTTAAGTCCTGAAAATTCAGGCGAATTATTCTAATTCTTCTTTGAAAAATGACAACAATTATTCAATGTTTTTATCAGCTCGAAAAATATTAGTTAATATTATATGTCTTGAAAATATTGAAGATTCTAAAATGAATTCAGCATGATACAGGACAGGCTATAATTTAAAATATTGATCTTATTCTGCCAGTTCTTTTGTCAATAATTACAGTATCAACGACTCTACCTTTTTGATTGATTATTTCTGCCTGAAAAAAATTCTGGGATTCGATAATGCGGTGGACTCTAATTCCTTTTTGCGGGACATAAAATTGTATAACAATTTCATTTGCTTCAGTTGTGCTTTTAACTACTCTTTTTGCACCATACCAGCCGCCTTTATAACTTCGCCAATAATGTCCGTATGGACACTGAACAGGGTTATTATTCTCCTTCTGCTCAGTTGCTTCAGCTATTAACGGTAATATAAAAATAAATGCTATGAATATTGTAGTAATTTTCAAAACTCACCTGAAATTATATTCAGGAAGCTTATCGCCGCCTGTTTTAGGTTAATACAGATAATTGTTTTATACAATGTTTATTATACCTTTTATATTCAACTTGCTACAATTTGTTTTTCTTAAAATTTTTGAAGATATTTTTGCTTCATCTGCTTTTTTCATTATAGTTGCTCTAATATTATTTATTTCTTTCCTGAGCATAGCAATTTTATCTCTATCAGGGTTTTTCTTTATAAACTCTTTTCTAAGTTCGAGTTTTTTCTCGATTATTTTTTCTCTAAGATTTAAAGTTTCCCTGTAAAACTTTTTAATTGAATCTTCACTTAAATATTTAACATTAAGGGGTTCCTTATTATTATCAGCATATAAAAAAGACAGGAAAATAAGATTAATGGTAAGTGCAAGTATTACTACCACCTCCTTCCGCAACTTATACCTCCTTTCTTTCTTCTAAGATACTACCTAAATATGAAAGGTTAACGAAAAAATTATGAAAAAATTATGAATTAGGCAGATAGATTTCAAAAGATGTGCCTTTCCCAATTTCACTATTAACAATAATTTTCCCACCATGTGCTTCAATAAGCTCTTTTGCAATTGTTAAACCTATACCAATTCCTCCTTCAGAAGCTTTATAAAATCTTTCAAAAATATACGGTAGTTCATCTTTCTTAATTCCTATTCCTGTGTCAGAAATTGTTATTTTACCCAAATCACCTTCAATATCTGCCTTAATAATTACCTGTCCACCTTTATTAGTAGCTTTTAAAGCATTTGTAAGCAAATTTATTATTATTTGACTTAATTTTTCAGGATCAGCATAAACTTTTAAATTATCTTTACAATCTAACCCGAGACTTACTCCTTTATCTGAAAAGATTTTTTCAAATCTTCCTTTGATATTATTAAGAAATGTTTTTATTTCTACATATTCTTTTTTTAATTCAAGTCCACTTGCTTCTGCTTTTGTAAGCTCTTCTATTGCCTCAATAAGACGCTTAAGCCTTGATGTTTCTTCAAGCAAAGATTGGAGCCTCTCTGTATCAGTCTTTATAAGTCCATCAAGCATTCCCTCAATTTCACCTTGCATAACTGTTAAAGGAGTTCTGAGCTCATGCGCGATATTTGCTGTTAATTTTCTCCTGAGCGATTCGTGACGTTCTAAATTTTCTGCCATAATGTTGAAAGTATTTCCTAAAACACTTATTTCATCTTTGCCCGATACAGATACCCTGCTCTTTATATTACCTTCGCTTATCTGTTTAGCAGCTTCTGTTAGATTCTTAATTGGTTTTGTAAGTTTTCTTGAAAATATAAAACTTAAAATCAAAGAAAGTCCGCCAAGAATTAAAACAGAGAGAATAAGGAATCTATTTGACCTCATCATAAATATTGTTTCTTTCCCCTGAGTCTGCTGGATAATCATTGGATTAATTTCAAGGGTACCGATGTCTTTGCCACCAAGAAACAAAGGATAGCCTATAAAATTTGAATTAGTTCTGGAAGAATTTATATTTTCCTGTTGATAGCCTGAAATTGCTTCTATTCTTCTTTTCATCAAAGGAGGCATTGTATTTACAGCAATAGCTGTATTCATAAGTTCATTCCTATTAGAATCATAAATTTTTATTTCATATCCAAGGAGTAAAGCCCAGATCGTATTTGAAATTAAAGCGTCTTTATTCCAGCCTGAATATCTTTCATAAGAACCTTCTATAGATGCCAATAGTTTGTATATTTTATCTTCAGCTTCTCCTTCAAGATATTCTTCAAAATCGCTGATTATCATTTCTCTTAGAAATAATGATGCTGATAGAGAAATCATAGAAACAGAAAAAAGCAGCAAGAGATATTTAGTCCACAAGCTTTTAAACATCCTTGATACCGGTAAACTTGTAACCTACTCCATAAATTGTGTGGATGAATACGGGATTTCGCGGATCATCTTCAATTTTCTGCCTTATATTTTTTATATGTGCATCTATGCTTCTTTCATACCCTTCAAATTGGTATCCGAGCGCAAGATCAACAAGTTCGCTTCTTGTGAATACTCTACCCGGTGACCCTGCAAGGACAGCAAGTATTTTTAATTCAGTTGGAGTGAGAGCTATTACTTTATCTGACTTTTTTACAATATAACTTCTCTGATCAATCATTAACAAATTATTATTAAAACTGACAGGCTCTGATGCAGACAATTCCTTTCTTTTATATCTTTTAAGCACAGCCTTAACTCTTGCAACAAGTTCTTTTGGACTAAATGGTTTTACTACATAATCATCTGCGCCAAGACCGAAACCAGCTACACGTTCTTCTTCTGAAGATTTTGCGGTAAGCATTATAATTGGAAAATCACCTATGTCTTTAAGTTCCTGACAAACTTGTTCACCGCTTAAATCAGGAAGCATAAGGTCAAGAATCACTAAAAGCGGAGGATTATTTAATGCAAGAGTTATTGCTTCTTTACCTTTATCGGCAGTAACAACATCATAACCTGCACCTTCAAGATAGACTTTAACTATTCTTGCTATTTTTGCATCATCTTCAACTATCAGAATTGGTTGCATTTTGTGTTAAAAATTTATTTTTAATTGAGTAATGGAAAAATTACTCTTCTCCTACTAAATCGAGTTTTAATAAAATACTTCTCCTCAGCTTCTTTAATCTTTTTCAGCCTTCCCTTCATTTTCTATCTTATTTTTTATTGCTATTAATGCAACATAAGTATTATTTCAAAACAAATTCAATTACCTATTTCTATAAGCCTTTTTAATTCTTCACCTTCAAGAACCTCTTTTTCAAGCAGCACAGATGCAATTTGTTTTAATTTTTCGATGCGTTCACTGAGTATCTGCCTGGCTTTTTGGTATGATTCAATAAGGATTCTTTTAACCTCCTCATCAATTTCACGTGCAGTAAATTCGCTATAGTCCTTCTGTTGATTCCATGGTGTTTCAAGGAACAAAGGCCTGCCTTTATCAAATGAAACAGGTCCAAGTTTATCGCTCATTCCATAAGCTCTTACCATGCTTGTTGCCATTTCAGTTGCCTTATCAAGGTCATTTTTTGCTCCAGTTGATGCTTCACCGAATATTATTTCTTCTGCTGCTTTACCACCAAGCATTACAGCCATCCTGTCAAGTAGCTCGGATTTTGTAAGAAGATACCTGTCTTCAGTTGGAAGCTGAATTGTATAGCCAAGAGCAGCAATACCTCTCGGTATAATAGAAACCCTTCTGACAGGGTCAGCGTTTGGCAAAACACTTGCTACAATTGCATGACCGCTTTCATGATATGCAACTCTTTCACGCTCCTGTTTATTTATAACCCTGCTCTTCTTTTCGAGTCCTGCTATAACTCTTTCAATAGCTTCCTCAAAATCCTCCATTTCAATTACATCTTTATTTTTTCTTACTGCAAGCAAAGCAGCTTCATTAACAATATTTGCTATGTCAGCACCTACCATTCCGGGTGTCATTGATGCAAGTACTTTTAAATCAACATCATTACCAAGCTTTACTTTTTTTGTGTGTACTTTGAAAATTTCCTCTCTTCCTTTTATATCAGGCCTATCAACAAGAATATGTCTATCAAATCTTCCCGGTCTTAACAATGCCTGATCAAGAATTTCAGGTCTGTTTGTAGCAGCCATAATAATTACGCCTTTTTTAGTATCAAATCCATCCATTTCAGTAAGAAGTTGTGTTAAAGTTTGTTCTTTTTCATCTACACCACCAACAGGATTTATACCCCTTGATTTGCCCATTGCATCTATTTCATCAATGAAAATTATACATGGAGCAAGCTTCTCAGCCTGTGCAAAGAGATCTCTCACCCTCGCCGCACCTACTCCTACAAACATCTCTACAAAATCAGAGCCGCTTATACTAAGGAATGCTACCTTTGCCTCTCCTGCAACAGCTCTTGCAAGCAATGTTTTTCCAGTGCCAGGAGGTCCTACGAGCAAAATTCCCTTTGGTATTTTTCCACCGAGACTCTGAAATTTTTGGGGATTTTTCAGAAATTCTATAACTTCCTTTAATTCTTCCTCAGCCTCGTCAACTCCTGCAACATCTTCAAAAGTAATTTTTGTTTCACCCTCAACATATACCTTTGCTTTGCTTTTTCCAACAGCCATAAAACCCCCGCCACCCGGGGAACCAATTTTTTTCAGTAAATAGCCCCAAATAGCTATAAATATCAACATTGGCAATATCCATGAAAGCAAAGTCTTAAACCACGTGATTTCCTGTTTGGCAGTAAAAGTTATACCTTTTTCGGTAAGCTCCTTAACAAGATCAGGATCATCCATTCTGACGACATAGAATATTTGCGTTTCTTTTAAAGGCTGTATTGTTTGATCTTTTCCTTTACGAAGAGTTTCGAGTCTTTCGCGTGCACCTTTAACAAATTTACCTTCAATAGCAGTCTGGGTTATAACTAAATCATTAATCAATCCATCCTTTATAAGAGTCTTAAATTCACTGTATGTGATTGTTGTAATCTCTTTACTTAGCAGATAATTTTCAAGGACTATAATTACAGTAAGAGCAATTAAGAAATAAATTATAGTAAATTTTGTTTTCTTTTCCATATTAGCCACCTTTCTAAATTATAACCTATAAGATTATAAAATAGTCAGGGAATTATAATAAGAATCTATTCAACAAAAGGGTTTATTTGATAAAGAGAGATAACAACCCCCTAACCTCCTTAACAAATTTAATAGCGTTTATTGCGTTTATAGCGTTATTGCGTTCATTGAGTTCAATTAAAACCGAACAGCTCAAAGCGTAAACAAAAAGGCTGAAGACAAATAGCGAAGAGCTAACAGCGAAGAGCAAATATCAAAGAGTAAACGACTAATAACATAAGCAAATGGCGATAATTCAATTGTATTTTTCTAATTAAATGTATTTTTGGGGCAAAACTTTTTATAATTTTATTAAATTATAGCCAATCCTTCTTTTTGAAATATATAACCATTGTTACACCAATAAAAAGCATTATGGCAAGAATTAGCGGATAGCCCCATTTCCATTTTAATTCAGGCATATACTCAAAATTCATCCCATAAATTCCTGCAAGAAAAGTTAGAGGCATAAAAATAGTGGCGATTATAGTCAATACTTTCATAACAGCGTTTATTCTATTACTGATGCTTGAAAGATAAATATCAAGAATTCCAGAAAGAATATCTCTATATGTTTCTATTGTTTCGATTACTCTGATTGTATGGTCATAAACATCTCTGAAATATATATGCATAGAATCAAGTATAAAATTTGAGCCTCCTTTTTCAATTGTACTTATAACGTCCCTCACTGGCCATATTGTTTTCCGAAGAAAAATCATTTCTCTTTTAAGAGCATGTATCTGGTGAAGAACCTGTTCAGAAGGTTCGTTAAGAACCTGTTCTTCAAGCAATTCTATTTTTTCTCCGATTTTTTCAAGTATAAGAAAGTAACTATCAACTACTGAATCTATCATTGAATATACAAGATAGTCAGCTCCTGCTTTTCTAAGCCTGCCTTTAGACAAACGCAATCTGTCTTTAACATTTTTAAAGGCGTCTTTCTCTTTTTCTTCCTGAAATGTCAGAACAAAATTATTTCCAAGACAGATGCTTATCTGCTCCACCTCAATAGATTTGTTATTATCATTGTAATAAAGCATTTTTAAAACAATAAAAGTATAATTATCATATTCCTCAATTTTTGGCATCTGACCTGTATTTACAATATCTTCAAGTGTAAGAGGATGAAGGTTATATAGCGCACCTATTTTTTCAATTGTTTCTGTATTATGGACACCATCTATATTGAGCCAGTTAATAACTGATTTTTCAGATATAGGGGTGTATTGTTGAATATTATTAATTTTAGTCTCATTAAAAATGTTTTCATTATATTCTATAAGGCTTACTAAGATATCACCGGTCTTCACCTTCCCTATATGAACCAATGTGCCTGGAGGCATCCCTGCTTTCTTCGAATATTTTTTAATGTTCCTATACATAAAATTACCTTTTACTATAATAATACATTTCCAACAATTAAACTCTCTAAAAATCTATGAAACCAATGCAAAACAATGGATAATATGAATTTCGTCTATTATAGTGACCACACAAGCAATTAGCCCTGTTTAGAAACTCTATAGTTTTATTATGGTAAAATATACTCTCAATAAAATAAATACCAATTTTACATAATAAATATAATGAAGATAATATATAAATCTATATTTAAAGAATTAATTATCACATTCTTGTTATGCCTTGCCTCCTTGAATTTTATTTTAATGATGGAAAAGCTTCTTAAATTAAGCAGGTTCCTTTCAGGAGTCGGAAGTTCAATATGGGATATGATTAAAATTATTCTCTATCTTCAACCTCAATTATTTCTTATAACTATACCAATGGCTTTATTGCTTTCATCACTTATAGCTTATGGCAGAATGAATTTTGATAATGAACTTATTATTTTAAGAATGAGCGGGCTAAAATTTTATCAGATATCTTATCCTGTGATTATATCGGGCATATTATGTTTTATAATTAATCTTTCTATAGGATATTACATTGGACCGGAAAGTAGCAGGAAATTAAGAGAAGAAATTACAGGGATAGTCAGAGAAAGAACTCCTTCCGCAATTGAGGAAGGTAATTTTAATAATATCTTTAAAGATATACTTATTTATGCTAAGGAAAAAACAAACAACAACACAATAAAAGGTATTTTTATTTATGATAACAGAACAAAGGATGAGCCAAAGATATTAACTGCCGAGAAAGGAAATATTTCGGCAGGTGAAGGTTTTTCTATTATGTTGAATTTAAATAATGGTTATATACATATAGCTAAGAAAGAACAGACAACTGAAATATATTTCAATAAATATAATATGATTCTCGAACCTGAAGCCGAAGCACCATCACGTAAAAGTTCCGAGATGAAACCTTCTGAATTTATCGAAAAAATAAAACAATCTGATACTCATAACGCAAAATTTATTTATCTTGACCTGTACCGGCGTTTTTCTTTACCTGTATTATGTATTGTTATAGCTTTTCTTGCTCCTCCTTTGTCTTTAATCTCCGGAAAATCAGGCAGACTCGGTGGTTTGACTGTAGGTCTCGCAACATTTACATTTTATTACATCTTACTTGTGTATGGTGAAAATCTTGTAAGAGCAGGGAAAATACCTCATTATATTGGAGCATGGGCATCAACAATAATTATAGGGATTTTTGCCATATTGTTATTTAAAAGAGAATCATCAAAGTGAAAATTATTTACAGGTATTATATAAATGAATTTGTCAAAATATGGTTAATCATTGCTCCAGGGCTTGCGTTCATATTCAGTTTGCTTGAAATAATTGATAAGATTGATGATTTTCAGCCCGGAAAAATAACCATTTTCAGTATTCTTCATTATACAGCATTAATTCTGCCAAGAATTTTGTATTACCTGCTTCCAATGTCTCTGTTAATATGCGGACTCTTTATTTTCAGTCAGGCTTCACGCAACAAAGAAATAATCGCTTTTAAATCAGCTGGCGGCAGAATGAAAATGTTATTTTATCCATTTATAACAGCCGGTATTTTATTCAGTATTGCAGGATTTCTTATAGGTGAAATAGTCGTACCGGAGTTTTCTGATTATCTTCTCGATTTTAAAAAGAACTATATGAAGAAAACAGGGAAAATTACAATGAAAAAAGATGCAATATGGATAAAATCTTCTGAAGGCTCACTATCAAGAATAGATTTATATATTCCTGATCAAAAATTGGTTAAAGGTTTGAGTATTTTTATTCTCGAAGATGCCAGACTGAAAAAAAGAATCGAGGCAGACAAAGCATTTTGGGAGAAGAAAAATAACGAAAACGGTATATGGACACTTTATAATGCTTTTGAATACGATATTCAGACCGGTTCTGTAAAAAAATATAATGAACTGCATTATTCCGGTCTCGAATCACCTGACCTTTTCACAACAAATATAAAAAATCCAGAAGACATGGGAATTTCAGACCTTAATCAATATATAAAAAAAATCAACTCTGCAGGATTTCGCGATCAAAAACTTGTTGTTGACTATTATAGTAAAATTTCATACCCTATGACGAGTCTTTTTATGATAGTTCTCGGCATTTCCCTGTCAGTATCCGGCAAAAGAACCGGAGGCGGACTTTTTGCCACAGGGCTTGGAATATTTATCAGTTTTACTTACTGGCTTTCACATACTTTTATGCTTTCTATGGGATACGCTCAAGTTTTAAACCCTGTTATCGCAGCTTTTATAATGCCCTGTCTGTTTGGAATTATTTCTTTATTGTTATTTTTAAAAATTCCTGAGTAAAAATGTCATCAACTTCAAATAAAGGATTTCTTTGCATGGTTCTGCATGCACATCTTCCTTATGTATTTCATCCTGAATATGATTATTTTCTTGAAGAGAATTGGTTTTATGAAGCTCTTACAGAAACTTATATACCACTTCTCGAGATGTTTTACAGATTACTTAATGACAGGATTAAATTCGGTATAACAATATCTCTAAGTCCTGTTTTAATTGAAATGTTAAATAATCCTTTACTAAAAAAAAGATATATCAGACATCTTGAGAGACTTATAGATTTATCAGAAAAGGAGATTTATCGGACACGTCACGATAAAAGTTATAATGTCTTATCACGCATGTATCACAGAAAATTTAAGAAAATTCATAATCTATACTGTGATACTTATAAAAAGGATGTTATAGGAATTTTTAAAACAATTGGCGAAACAGGTAATATTCATATAATTACTACTGCTGCCACACATGCTTTTCTGCCCATTTTTTCGAGTATCCCACAAATAGTTAAGGCTCAGATAGAAATTGGGGTAAAAAATCATGCGAAAACATTCGGGAAGAAGCCTGCGGGGATCTGGATTCCTGAATGTGGTTTTATGCCAGGATATGATTACTATCTCTCAGAACAGGACCTTAAATTTTTCTATCTTGACACATCAGGAATTTTAAATGCAAAGCCATCTCCTGTATTTAAAGTCTATTCCCCTATCAAGTGCCCATCAGGAATTATAGCTTTTGGCCGTGATGATGAAACTTCTAAACAGGTATGGTCTTCAATTGGTGGTTATCCCGGAGATCATGCTTACAGGGATTTTTACAGAGATATTGGATACGATGTTGATAATATATATATCAAAGATTTTTTAAAACCCTTTGGAGCCAGGACATTTACAGGTATAAAATATTACAGGGTTACAGGATCTGAAAAAAAAGAACCTTATAACATTGATAAAGCTATATCAAAAGCTTCAGAGCATGCCAGACATTTTGTTTCGCAGAGAAATAAACAAATTGATTGTCTTTTCAATAAATTTAAAATTAAACCGGTTGTTACTGCTGCCTATGACACTGAACTCTTGGGACACTGGTGGTTTGAAGGTCCTGATTGGCTTGAATTTGTTATAAGATTGATTGATAAAGGTAATTATTGCTTCAGAATGATTACAACCCATGAATATACTTCCGAATATGGCAATAAAATAAATTTTTCATGTGAACCGTCAATGTCAAGCTGGGGTGAAAAAGGCTTCAGTAATGTATGGGTAAATGATTCCAATGATTATGCCTGCAGACATCTAATAAGAACTGCTGAGAGAATGTTATATCTTATTAAGAAATATCCTAATGCAAGAGGTATTATGAAAAGAGCTTTGAATCAGGCGGCAAGAGAATTATTATTATCCCAGCATAGCGACTGGACATTTTTAATCAAGACTGGCACTGCAAGAGAATATGCAAAAAAACGGTTTCAAGAACATATTTATAGATTTAATAGATTATATTCTGAAATAATGACGGACAATATCGATATTTCATGGCTTGAGGATATTGAATATAAAGACAATATCTTCAAAGAAATAGACTACCGTGTTTTCGATAAATAAACTAAATACAATATTCAGTTTCCCAAAGTATATTCAGTCAAAAACATATTTGAAATTTTACAGCAGCAGTTTATCAAATGGATACGCTTTGAGAAAAGCAAGAAATTCCTCAAGTGAATTCGAAGAAACAGAATTTTTGTTAATTACGAGGGAAAAGTCTCTCACCATCTTTTCTTCTTTTATATTAAGTGTCTTCAATGTGCCGTATTTACTTTCCTTTCGTACAGCCCATCTTGATATTATTGAAACTCCAAGACCATTTTCGACAGCATCTTTAATAGCTTCAGTACTTCCAAGAACAGTGCTTATTTTCATGTCATGCGGGGTAATACCATGTCTTGCAAGATATTTCTCTATCATCTGTCTTGTCCCGGAACCAGCTTCCCTGAATATAAAAGGTTCTTCTACAATTTCAGAAATTGACACATCTTTTCTTTTTGCCCATGGGTGTGAAGGAGGCACTATAAGTAATAATTCATCCGAGATAAGTTTTCGAACAACCATTTTCTGTCTCGAAATATCACCTTCAACAAGGCCAATATCAATATTGCCAGAATTGAGTAATTCAACAACACGTTTTGAATTACCAACCAAAAGGTATATTTTTATTTTAGGATTGTTATTTTTGAAATCAGTTATTACACTGGGTAATATGTAATTGCCTATATTCGAACCCGCTCCAATTGTAAGACTGCCTTTTATAAGCCCGATCTGTTTGCTGATTGCTTTTTCGGCTGCTGCATAAAGAGCAAGAATCTCTTTTGCAAATTTATAAAGAACTTCGCCCGCGGGCGTGAGGGTCACTGTACTTGAAGATCTGTCAAACAATTTAGTTTCATATCTATCTTCAAGAGCCTGTATCTGAAGACTTACAGCCGGTTGAGTTAAATGAATAATTTCCGAGGTTTTTGAAAAGCTCTTTGTTTCGGCTACCGTGCAGAAGACTTTTAGTTTATGATCTTCCATTTAAACCTCCATATTAAATTTATAATCAGAGCAGGCTTGTAAGCCGAGTTCTGTTTTTGTGGCTATTCATCTAATATCCAGCATTGCTGCAGGATTATTGCGGTCACAACCCGTTCCGCCTCCTGTTAATATTCAGGATTCGAAGGGGCACTTCTCAAGGCGGAACCTATTTGACCTTGCTCAAGGCGGGGTTTACCAAGCATGAGGCGTTACCGTCTCATCTGGTGAGCTCTTACCTCACCTTTTCACCCTTGCTTCGTTTATAACAAAGCGGTTTCCCTTTCTGTGGCACTTTCCTTAGGGTTACCCCCAGTCGCTATTAACGACCGCCTTGCCCTGTAGAGCTCAGACTTTCCTCCCCATAAGTTCTTTAAACTTATGGAGCAGCCACACAACCTGCTCTGATTTATAACAGATTTTTATTATTATATAACAAAATCTAAATTTTGAAAAGAGGTTAAAACAAAAAAATTAAAATAATTAATGCAAATATTACGAAATTGAAAAAAGCTAAAGCCTTCAGCCTATGATTGTTTATTTTGTTTCATAAATTGATTTATTGCTATTTGATTATATTATTAGTTGTTTGCCATGAACCATAAGTTATTGGTAATGAGCTATGTCTGCATTATCTGGGTGCACTAAGATTCATTTTTAAAAAAAAGAATTCTTCCGCATTGAGGGCAGGTTATGATATCATTATTCTTTTTTAATTCAACAAAAAGTTGAGGAGGTATATTCATATTGCAACCGAGACATATTTCATCTTTCGCTTCAACAACTGCAACTCCATCATACTTATCAATAAGATTTATGTAAAGTTTATATATATCATCTTCAATTAATGCGGCAACTTTTGATCGAATTTCTTTCATGTTTTCAAGATTTTTCTCAGCTGATAATTTTTCTTCCAGAAGCTTTTGTTTCAATTCATCAATTTTTTTCTTATCAGCATTTATTTTTATTTCTTCAGAATTAGCCTGTTTTGAAACAACTTCAATTTCTTCCATGATGGTTAAAATCTGTTCTTCGATAGACCAGCGTTCTTTTTCAAAAGAATCAATTTCGCTTAACAGCGCCTGATATTCTTTATTAGTTTTAATTTCCGATGTTCTTAGTTTAAGTTTTTTTATTTTTTCTCCTATATCATCAAGCTGACGCTCTTTCTCTCTTTTCCTTTTATCAAGGTTTTCAAGACGCTGTTTAAATAAATTAAAGGAATTTAAGGCTTCTTTAAAAGGTATTTCCACTTCAATAATTTTCTGGGGAATTTTATCTATCATGCGTTTTGCCGTAAAAATTTTTGTATCGATATTTTGTAATTCTATAGCAAGCTTAAGTTGCTCGTTCATAATTTCAGCCTTTTTAATAATGGAGGATTATTAATTATTTGGTGGGCCCACCAGGACTCGAACCTGGGACCAACCGGTTATGAGCCGGTAGCTCTACCAGCTGAGCTATGGGCCCCCAGAAATGAATAATCTAATTATTCATGAACTGTTATTTTAAATTTATTATTAGTATTTGGTCAAGGTTTTTCAATAAATTCCCTGAGCCACTTGCTTCTTGAAGGATGTTTTAGTTTTCTTATTGCCTTAACCTCTATCTGACGAATTCTTTCACGTGTAACTTCAAATTCAAGTCCAACTTCCTCAAGAGTTTGTGGCACATCAAATCCTATTCCAAAACGTTTTCTTATTATTTTTTCCTCTTTAACAGGCAATGAACTCAGAATCCTGTCGATCCTCTTTTTCATGTCATCCTGTATTGCAGCGTCAAGCGGTGATTGGGTACCCTTATCTTCGATAAAATCCATCAAATGACTATCTTCTTCACCAATAGGAGTTTCGAGAGAAATTGGTTCTTTTGATATTTTCAAGATACTGTTAACTTTATCAACAGGCAGTTTCAATTTATCGGAAATTTCAAAAGGAGTAGGTTCTCTACCGAGTTCCTGAACTAATTCACGAGCTGTCTTTGTGATTTTGTTCATAGTTTCAACCATATGTACTGGTATTCTTATTGTTCGTGATTGATCTGCAAGCGCCCTTGTAATTGCCTGCCTGATCCACCATGTGGCATATGTGCTGAATTTATATCCTCGTTTATATTCAAATTTATCAACCGCTCTCATTAACCCGCTGTTGCCTTCTTGAATTAAATCAGAAAAACTCATTCCCCTTCCGAGATACCTTTTTGCAATGCTAACCACAAGACGAAGATTTGCTTCAATCATTGCTTTTCGCGCTTCATCAACAATCTCTTCTCCAACTAATAGTTCTCTTAAAGCTTTCTTCAAATCAGAAAACTTCATTCCAAATAACAATTCTTTTTGTTCAATTCTATTTCTTAGAGATTTTATATCAGCAGATCCTTTTGATTTAGATTTTTTATATTTTCTCATTAAAGTTGAAAGATTTTTCTGTAAAGTCTCTATTTCTCCCATGGATTTCTTTAATTCATCCGAAAAAGCAATAATAACATCATCTTTAAGTTTTAATTCTTTAATTTTTTCTATTATCTGTTCGCGATTTTTTTCGAGCAATCTTATCAGTTTATTGTATTCAGCGTTTGATGATTTTTTATTTAGATATCTTATTTCACCGAGTTTCTTAAGATATGCTTTTCTTTTTTTGTTAAGGCTATCTATTTTGGTGGTGATAGAATAGAAATTTTCCCTTTCAGCTTTTATTTCTTCCTCTGTAAAATCTTCATGGTTTTGAATTATTTCTTCCAGAGGTGCTATGCCATTTCTGAACATTTTTCCGAGTTCAACAATCTTTTTAAGAACAAATGGCATTCTGAAAATGACACTGTAAATTTTTTCTTTCCCTTCTTCTATTTTTTTAGCGATCTCTATTTCGCCCTGTCGGGTAAGCAAAGGTACGCTGCTCATTTCTTTAAGATAAATTCTTATCGGGTCTTTTTCGCTTTCGATAAAATCTGATGTTTTTGTTTCTTCCTCATCTATAGTATATTCTTCTTCGGTATAAATATTATCCCGGTTTTCCTCGTAATCATAATTTTCGAAATAATCAAAATAATCAGAATATTTCTTCATTTCGCATTCCCTCTAATAAGTTTTCGTTTCTCTTTCAACATAAGATTGTGGAGTTTAACATCATCGGGTTTTCTTGTCAGCTCATTAATTCTTCGTTCATCGAATTTTCGCTGCTCTATTCTTAGAAGACAGTCCTTTATGTTTTCATCTATGAGCTGGATATCAAAACCAGGATTGATTAATAGTTCTGAAATTAGAACTTTCTCATCATCATTTGCTTCAGAAAGTAATCTGTCAGTATTGAATCCGCTTCCATATTTTTTAATCTTTGAAAATAAAGATTTTATTATTTCATCCTTGAGATCATTAATTTCTAATCTTGATAGAATATAAGGAATTTTATCCGGAGCAGATAATATAGCACTTAAGAGTAATTCTTCTTCTGCATAAATAGTTTTTTGTGCATAACTTGAAGTTTTTGTATAAATTTGATTTATTTTTTTGTTTCTTATTTTTTCGGTTTCGCTTCTCAGCAGATTTTCATGTATCCCGGATCTATCAGCAAGTTCACTAAGTAATTCATCTGCGAGTATATGATCTTTTATATTTGCTATCATAGGGATTATTTCACGGACTTTTTCTGTTCTTGTATTCTTTGATGTTTTAAAGAGAAATTCTATCGCTGATAAAGCATTATCAATACTTTCCCTGAATTTTTGTTCACCATTTTTTCTCAGGAAGCTATCAGGATCATCACCTGAAGTCAAGATAATTACTTTTGCTCTAAAATCATTCTCAAAAACAGTGTTCAGCGCCCTTCTCGCAGCAGAAATTCCGGCTTCATCGCCATCAAATACAAGAAGAACATTTCTCGTAAGTACTTTAAGCTTCTGTAAATGTCCATAAGTCAAAGCAGTACCTAAAGGAGCCACGACATTATTAATTCCAAATTGATGACATATAATAGTATCCATATATCCTTCAACTATAATTGCACAGTCATTTTTTCTTATATAATCTTTAGCGATATTAACAGCAAAAAGATTATCACTTTTTTTAAATGCTGGTGTTTCAGGAGAATTCAGGTATTTTGGCATTGTATTATCCATTACCCTGCCGCCAAAAGCTACTATGTCATTTTTCATATTTAAAATAGGGAAGATAATCCTTTTGCGAAAAATATCTCTAAATCCCTGATTATCTCTAACAATAAGACCAGCTTCAAGCATTTGATTTTCTGTGATGTTCTGTTTTTTAAGAAATATAAAAAGACTATTTCTTGAATCAGGTGCATATCCTATATTGAATTTTGAGATTGAATCTTTTGTTATACCCCTATTTGTAATATATTTTAGAGCATTTTCCGAATCAAAAAGATTTTTTGTAAAAAAGCGAGAAACAATCTCATTTATTTTATAAATTTGATTGCTTTTTTTGTATGCGGAATCCTTTGCATACTCCATTTCAGTGAGTTTTATACCTGCTTTTTTTGCAAGATACTGCAGTGCTTCATAAAACGACAGATTTTCCTGCTTCATTATAAAAGATACTATATCCCCTCCAGAACCGCAACCAAAACAATGAAAAATTTGTTTAACAGGACTGACTATAAAAGACGGTGTTTTTTCGGAATGGAAAGGGCATAGCCCTTTATAATTCTGCCCGGCTTTTTTTAAATTAACAAAGTCGGATATGAACTCTACAATATCTATCTTTGATTTGATTTCTTCAAGAAGTCTTTCAGCCTTCATTCAGCCCGCTTTTGCATTAGTGACTGAATCTTTTAAAACCGGAGCATTCGATGATATTGAAAATATTTTCACCTCCGGTAATTCTATCCAGAAGTAAATTTAATCCGAGTGTATCGCTTGAAATATGACCGGCGATAACTACATTTAAATGGGATTTTTCAGCTTCCTTAAGATGTTCTTCGCTCATGTGCATCCCGACAATTGTGCTAACCCCGCTGTTTGTTAAGCTTTGAAAAATATCTTTTGCTCCTTCTGTTCCACCTGTCATATCCACAAATATTTTTCCAGCTTTTCTTTTTTTATCACCAAGAATTATTTTTGGACCTGAATTGTTTAATTTAGCCGAACGGTACTCTGGAATTGACATAAGAATGTCAATAATATCAGATACAAAAACTGGCTTTTGTTTCTCGAAAAGCTTCTGCAAGAAATTTGCAACCATATTGTCAGCAGGAGTATGCATGCAAATAAAAGGAATACCGAGAAGTCTTGCTGCATCAACTGCTCTTGAATGGTTTGCAGGCATGATTTTCCTTTCCACTTCTTTTATTCTTTTGTCCATCAATCCTTCGGCAGTATTAATTGGTACGCCGAATATATTCAAAATATCGGACTGTAAATACATTACAGAATAAAGGGTTGCAAAGGCTCTTCCCGATGGATGGTGCGAAAATAAAAGGTCAATATTTATACCTTTTGCTCTAAGGTTATCAGCAAGTAATATCTCGCCAACATCAATATCAATTCCCACAAGAATGCTTTTAATTTCTTCATCACCATTACCAAATAATATACGCGAATCAGAATAAGGATTTTCAAGAGACTGTATATCAAAGAATTCTTTGTCCTCAGGCTTAAGATCATTGAACTCCTTTTTTCTTCTTTCCAATTCCTCAAAAACAGCTACTTTACCCCTGAGGTCATTTTCAATTCCCGCTTCAATACCTTTTAAATAAATATCTTTCAGTTTCATTAAGAAGAGCTACCTTTTTGTAAAAGTTCTTTTACTTTTTCATTAACCACTTTACCATCGGCAACGCCTTTTAAAGCAGGCATTATGAGACGCATAACCATTCCCATGTCTTTTAAGCCGGATGCTCCTGAATCCAAAATTGCTTTAGAAATAATACGTTCTATTTCAGCTAAAGAAAGCTGCTCGGGCAGATAAGACTGGAGTATTGATAATTCCTTTTTTTCTTTTTCAGCAAGGTCATTTCTGCCACCCTTTTCAAATAATTCAATAGATTCTCTTCTCTGTTTAGCAAGAGTTGAAAAAACAGAAAATACTTCACCATCAGACAATTCATGACCGATTTCAATCTGTTTATTTTTAATGGCAGCTTTTGCCATTCTTAAAACAGAAACCTTCAGATTGTCCGAAGCTTTCATCGCAGTTTTTAGATCTTCATCAAGCTTTTTAAGAAGGGACATTATCTGTACGCCATTTTTACTTTTTTAATTGCCTTTTTGCGAGCAGCCAATGCCTTTTTTTTCCGCTTTACGCTTGGTTTTTCGTAATGTTCTCTTTTCTTAATTTCGGAAAGAATTCCTTCTTTTTCGCACTGTTTTTTAAATTTTTTCAGCGCATTTTCGAAAGATTCGCTTTCACGAACCCTTATATAGGGCATCCATAGACCCCTCCTCCCTTTTATAAAATAGAGACTAATTTTAACAGTTTTATGTTTTTCCTGTCAATGTAAGTTCTTGCAAAAATTAATATATTATGCTAAATTTTTATGCAGTTAAAAATAACGGGAAATGATTTAAAAGATCATTCTCTATAAAATTCACACATACATTTAAAAATTAATAAATGTAATTGGGGGTATTTTTTTGAATAGATTATTAATTCCTCAACGTCCTGAATTTATGGGGAAAAGCTCAAAAATATTAAAATTCATAAGAGAGTTAAGAAAATTTGCTAATAATGACAATAATATTCTTATAAAAGGAGAACCCGGAACCGGCAGGCAAGTCACAGCAAGAACATTACATAATTTAAGTCAAAGAAAAGACGGACCATTTATTATTGTTGATCTCTCATCTATGTCGCATGAAAAACAGGCTTTTTTAATTTCTAAAGAAGACAAAAAAATACAAAAACTCGAAAATCAGGAAAACATCTTTGAAAAAGCTATAAGCGGTTCTATTTTTTTTCTTGAAATTGCTGATATGTATCCCGAAGTTCAGACAGAATTTATTAAATTGATAAAGGATTCAATGATTGAAGATGAAAATAAAAAAGATGTAAGAATAATATGTTCTACTGGAAAGGATTTAGAAAAAGAGGTGGAAAAAGGAAATTTTAATCAGGAACTTTATAAAATATTAAGTTCCTCAATTTTAAGAATACCTCCTCTTAGAGAAAGAAAAGAAGATTTAATTAATATTAGCAAATTCTTTCTTGATGAAGCATGTGAAAAGTTTGAAACAGGCACAAAAGAATTCTTAAAGGACGCAAGAGATTTCATTTTAAAATATGATTGGCCTGGAAATACTCGCGAACTCGAGACCACTATTAAAAGAGCAGTAATTTTATCAGATTCCTCGGTAATTAGCAAAAAAGACTTAATATTGGATAATATTAATTCCTTTTCAATAAAAGAATTCCTCGAGGAAAAGCTTAAAAAATACCTTATGGAAATGACCAAACTTGAAAATTGCAATTTATATGAGACTGTAATGAAAGAAGTGGAAAAATCATTGATAACCATAGTATTGAAAGAAACAGATGGAAATCAGCTTAAAACAGCCAAAACACTCGGGATTAACAGAAATACTCTTCGCTCAAAAATAAAAGAATATAAAATAAAAATATAAAAATCTATTTCGGGTTTATAAAACCTCAAAAATAAATTCAATCTCAAGAGGTGAGTTAAGGGGAAGCACATTGACTCCGATAGCAGCTCTTGCATGTTTGCCATTTTCACCAAAAATTTCATACAAGAGATTCGAAGCAGCATTTAAAACTTTTGGTTGTTCCATAAAATCATCAGAAGAAGCTACATAACCAATCATTTTAACACATTTTTTAACATTATTAAGATTTCCTATATGTGACTTAAGGATTGATAGTGCATTAATTACAATTATTTTTGCATCCTCCATAGCTTCCTCTGTTTTTATTTCGCTCCCAACCTTACCCACTCTTGTTAATTTTCCGTTTTTCAATGGCAATATCCCGCTCAGAAAAACAAGGTTGCCTGTTCTTATCAGAGGAATGTATGAACCCAATGGCTCGGGTGCATCAGGGAGTTCAATCCCCAATGATTTTATTTTTTCTTCAGGAGAACTCATAATCCAATCTCCTCGGGTATTCCAATTCTTCCAAGTACTGCTGAAGCAGCAGCTACAGCAGGGTTTGAAAGATAGACTTCGCTCTCAGGATGTCCCATCCTGCCGACAAAGTTTCTGTTTGTAGTAGCAATTGCACGCTCACCTTTTGCAAGAATCCCCATGTATCCTCCAAGACATGGACCACATGTTGGGGTTGAAACAACAGCTTCTGATTCAATAAAAATATCAAGAAGACCTTTTTTCATAGCTTTTTGATATATTTTCTGGGTTGCAGGAATTACAATCATTCTTACATTGGGATTTACTTTTTTACCTTTAATTACCATAGCAGCTTCAAGCAGGTCTTCATATCTACCATTAGTGCATGAACCAATAACCACCTGATCAATTCTTATATCCGAAAGTTCTGTGGCAGGTTTTGTATTTGATGGAAGATGGGGACAGGCAACAGTCGGAGGTATTTTTGAACAATCATATTCACGAGTTTCTATATATATGGCATTCTTATCAGATTTATAGAAAATAAATTCCCTTTTTGCCCTGTTTTTAATATAAGCTCTTGTAATTTTATCGGGTATAATAATTCCATTTTTTGCGCCTGCTTCTATAGCCATATTGCACATTGTCAATCTTCCATGCATTGGCAAATTTTTTATGGTTTCGCCATCAAATTCCATTGCTTTATAAAGAGCTCCATCAACCCCGATATCCCCGATTGTGTGGAGGATCAAATCTTTTCCACCAACCCATTTGTTGAGTTTGCCATAATAAATGAATTTCATTGATTCAGGAACCTTGAACCAGCATTCACCTGTTGCCATTGCAGCAGCAACATCTGTAGAACCAACTCCTGTAGAGAAAGCACCGAGTGCTCCATATGTACATGTATGACTGTCTGCTCCTATGATACAGTCTCCGGGGAGCACGAGTCCTTCTTCAGGCAATAAAGCATGCTCAACGCCCATTCTGCCAACTTCAAAATATAGACTCAAATCCTGTTCTCTGGAAAATTCTCTCAGCAATTTACATTGTTCAGCTGCTTTTATATCTTTTTGTGGAGCAAAATGATCCGGGATAAGCGCAATTCTATTTCTATCAAAAACTTCTTTAGCTCCTGTTTTTTTGAATTCGGAAATAGCGATAGGCGCGGTTATGTCATTTGCGAGGATAAGATCAACTTTTGCATTTATCAATTCTCCGGATAAAACTTCTTTTTTGCCAGAATGTGCAGCAAGTATTTTTTCAGTAATAGTCATCGCCATACAAATCCTCCGATATTATTTTGTTTTGATATTATAACTCTGAAAAACTATTTTGTGTAAGACGTTGCAAAAATTAATATGTTAAAATGTTTTTAAATTAAAAATATTTTGTGTTATTATATTGAACACAATTGAAGGAATTCATTTTATGACTAAAAAAATTAACAAAATATTAATAGCTAACAGAGGAGTCACCGCGGTAAGGATTATGCATACCTGCAGGGACAGGAAAATACCCACTACCGCTGTTTACAGCACTCCTGATCGGCTTGCGCATCATGTTTTTATGGCTGATTATGCAGTACATATTGGAGAAGCTCCTCCAGCTGAGTCATATTTGAATATGGAGAAAATGATTGCTGCTGCAATACAGAGCCAATCTGATGCAATTCATCCTGGTTGGGGATTTCTCGCAGAAAATCATAAATTCGCACGTATGGTTATGGATGCTGGTTTAATATGGATTGGACCAAAACCTGAAGTAATTGAATCATTGGGCGATAAGATTGAAGCAAAAAAACTTGCTCAGAAGGCAAATGTTCCAACAATACCTGGAATAATGGATGTTACAAATATAGAGCAAATTAAAAAATGGATGAAGGAAGAAAAAGTTACTTTCCCAATAATGATTAAGGCAGTTGCAGGTGGCGGCGGTAAGGGCATGGTAAAGGTTGAAAGCAAAAATGATTTACAGCATGCATTTTCCCAAGCTCGCTCTGAAGCGATGAAATCATTTGGAGATGACAGGGTACTTGTTGAAAAATATATAGAACGTGGAAGGCATATAGAAGTTCAGGTTGTTGCTGACGAACATGGCAATGTTGTTCATCTTTTTGAAAGAGAATGTACAATACAAAGAAGAAATCAGAAGATAATTGAAGAAGCTCCTTCACCTTCAATTAATGAAGACCTTCGTAAGGAAATATGCTTTACCGCAACACGTCTGATGAGGGAAATTGGTTATAACTCGGCTGGCACTGTTGAATTTATATTTGATTCAAATACCAAGAAATTTTATTTTCTTGAAGTCAATACAAGACTTCAGGTTGAACACGGAATCACAGAACTAATTACAGGCGTTGACATAGTTGGTATTATGATAGATGCTGCAATGGGTAAAAAACTTCCGTTCAAACAATCGGATATTCATCCAAACAGATGGGCTCTGGAAGTAAGATTAAATGCAGAAGACCCGAAAACTTTTAGCCCTTCTTTTGGAACAATAACAAGATTGCAGATACCTCAGGGACCGGGTGTTAGAATTGCAACAGGCGTTTATGAAGGTGCTGACATCCCGCCTTATTATGATTCATTATTTATGCTTCTTATATCAGCGGGCGCTGACAGATTGGATGCTATTAGAGTTATGGATAGAGCTCTCAGCAGAAATTTACGGGTTGAAGGTGTTAAAACTCTTGCTCCATTGCTTCTCAGCATAATAAGACATCCTTCTTTTATTGCTGGAGAGTTCTCAACAAGATTCATCGAAGAGCATATGGATGAACTTATTTCAATGTTCAAAGAAAAAGACAGTCAGGATGAAGTATTAAAAATAGCAAGATATGTAGCTGAAATATCTGCTTTAGGGCCGCAACCATGGATGTAAATCCAAAAGCAAGAGATTATATTTTTGTAAAACCCGGAATGTCTCCAAAAGAGATTGTAAAGGCAGTGCGCAATCTTAAAGGTGTTTGTTTTACATCTGTTGGGATGCGTGACGCTGGTCAGTCAGATTTTAAGAATCGTCACCGCATTTATGATCTTGCAACACTTGCTCCATTTTACAACAGGATGGGTCTTTTTAGTGCTGAATGTCATGGTGGAGCCCGATGGCATGTTGGAGTAATGAACAGGCGTGAGAGCCCGTTTGAGGAAATAGAAATACTCAGGCAGCAGATGCCGAATGTTCTTTTACAGACCTTAATTAGAGAAACCAATTTATTTGGCTACAGGCCATATCCAAAAAATGTTATTGAATATGTTGTATCAAGAGTTGACATAGATGTCTGGAGGTGTTTTTCTTTTATAAATGACGTAAGAAATATGCGTGCTGTTGCTGAAGTTGTTATGAAAAGGGGAAAACTTTTTGAACCTTCTATATCATTTACCCATGCTGACTGGACCACTAATGAGTATTATCTTAGTGTTGTACGTGATATAATTGACCTTTGCGGAGGGACTGATGAGATAATTTTCTGTGTTAAGGATATGGCTGGTGTTGGGAGCATCAAAAGAATAAGCAGTTTAATCGATACTATAAAACAAAAGTATCCTGACCTTGTAATTCAATATCACAGACATATAACTGATGGACTTGCAATGCCAGCGCTTTATGCTGCTGCGCAGGCTGGAGCCAAAATTTTTGATGTTGAAGAAGATTCACTGGTAAGATTCTACGGGCATTCTCCTATACTTGCTGTCCAGGCTTATTTTGAAGAAATGGGGATACCTGTAAATCTTGACAGAAAAGAAGCAGAATCAGCAGTTCAGAAAGTTCGCGAATGGATAAATTATTATGACTGGGCAGAATCACCATTTAAAGGTTTTGATCATACTGTGACATACCATAAAATGCCGGGCGGAGCTTTTCCGAGTTCTTTTGAACAGGCTGAAAAAGGCGGATTTCTTCATTACATGCCTGCTATTTTAAAAGTTATGTCTCTTTACAACAAAATCATCCATTATTTTGATGTAACTCCAGGCTCACAGATTACATGGGTAACATGCAGCGGAATAGTTAATAAATACGCAAAAGCAAAAGGCGATGCAGGAGTGAGACATTTAATAGAACTTCTCACAAAATTTATTGACGAGAAAAAACTCGATATAAATTCAATGAGTGAGAACGAAAAAGAAGAAATCCTGACTCTTTTCAGAAATGCTCCTGGTGATTTTAGAAATCTTATCCTGGGACACTATGGCAAACTTCCTATGGGATGGCCACCTGACTGGGTCTATCAGAGTACTTTTGGAGATGAATGGGAAACCAGGATAAAAGAAAGAATGGAACTCTCCCCTCTCGAGTCAATTCCAGATGATGATCTTGATAAATTAAGACAGGAACTATCAGATAGTATTGGGAGAAAACCCACAGAAGAAGAATTTATTCTTTATCTCATGCACCCAAAAGACGCTATTTCCATGATTGAATTCAGAGAAAAATACGGGGATGCACCTTTAGTTTTGCCTACATATGTCTGGAGGCATGGTTTAAAAAATTCAGGTGATAAAGTTGATTTTGAGTTATGGGGCAAACCATATTCCATTGAACTCGTTTCAATAGGTTCTGAGCATGAAGGTATAGTTCACGTTGTAATGCGTGTAAATAACAAAACAAGAGTATATACAGTAGAAACTCCACGCGCAAAGAAAGTCGAAATAAGAATGGCTAAAACTGCAAATGAAATTGGAGCACCTATAAACGGAAATATCTGGAGAATAGGCAACCCTGAAAGAGGTACTCTAAAAGTAGGAGATATTGTTCACAAAGGTGAAGAAATAGCCAATCTTGAAGCAATGAAAATGGAAAATGTAATAGTTGCTCCATTTGATGCGCAGATAGTCGAAATCTGCGTAAAACTCAATAGTTTTGTAGTCGAAAATCAGTTGCTCTTTGTCCTCGAAAAACAATAATTCTATTTTTTCTTTATACATTAGGTAATATCCAGGCATTCTTAAGTATATTAAACAAATTACTTTTCTTGTTGCTCAAATAATTTTTTATGAGCTATACTTTATAAAAATCCTTAACTTTTAAAAATGTAAATGTCTTAATATTTGGAGGTTTTTGTGCCTTTTTTTGGTGAACTCTTTGTCAGTGAGATTATTAAAAAACCTGTTTTAGATCCAAAAGGCGAGGAACTCGGCAAAGTTAAGGATATTATTGTTGTAAAAGGTGAACCATTCCCAAAGGTTTCAAATTTAATTCTTGATAAAAAGAAGAATATTTACCTAATTTCATGGACAGATCTCAATATTTTTAACAAAAAAATAATTTCTTCAAAAATCTATTCAGAAAGCCTTAATGAATATGAGTTTGATGAAAATGACCTCTTAATTGTAAGGGATATTTTTGATAAACAGATTGTTGATGCTAATGGAGCAAAAGTAGTAAGAGTAAATGATGTTAAACTCGAAGGATATGAATCAGAGGCAATTCTTGTTGCAGTTGATGTAGGCATGAGAGGTATAATGCGCAGACTTGGAATTGAAAGAGGTGGTGAAGATTTAATGCGAATCTTCAGAAAACATCTTCCCTATAATCTTATAAGCTGGAATTACATTCAACCCCTTGAGCCAAAATTAACCAATATATCTCTGACAGTTCCAAGACAGATGGTTTCAGAATTGCACCCGGCTGACATCGCTGAAATAATAAGCCAGGTTTCACACAGGGAAGGTGCTACATTTTTTAAAGAACTTGATGTCGAAACTGCTGCTGAAGCTTTATCCGAATTACAACCCGATGTGCAGGTTGAAATTATAAGTGGCATGGAAACTGAAAAAGCAGCGGATATCATCGAAGAAATGCAGCCTGATGAGGCAGCAGATGTATTAAGCGATTTACCTGTTGATAAAGCCAAGGAAATCCTTGAACAGATTGAAAAAGAAGAAGCTCAGGATATTCAGGAACTTCTCAGTCATGAAGAGGATACTGCAGGCGGTATAATGACAAACGTATATATATCCTACTTGCCTGAAACAACTGTACAGGAAGCCATAGAGAAATTCAAAAAAGATGCTGAAGAAGTTGAGACAGTTTATTATATTTATGTTATTGACGAAAACGAAAAACTTGTCGGGGTAATATCTTTAAGGGATTTATTACTGGCTCCTTTTGATGCAAAACTTTCTGACATTATGAAAAGAAAAATAAAGACTGTTACACCTGAAACTGATGAACAAGAAGTTGCTGAGATTGTCTCTAAATATAATCTTGTCGCCATCCCTGTTATTGATTCTGAAAATTACATGCTCGGAATCGTAACAATAGACGATATTATAGACAGAATATTGCCACCAGCAGCAAAACGCAAGAGGAGAAAAGTATGAGCCTCCTGAAAAGAATCGCAGTTTTTCTTTCAATTATGGGTCCCGGCATAATTACAGCAAACATTGACAATGATGCAAGCGGAATAACTACATACTCTGTTGCTGGAGCACACTTTGGCTACGCCCTGCTCTGGACATTAATTCCCACTACGATTGCTCTTGTTGTTATTCAGGAAATGGTAGCAAGAATGGGAGTTGTTACAGGCAAAGGATTATCGGATTTAATTCGTGAAAATTATGGGGTTAAATCTACATTTTATATGATGACAATTCTATTCATAGCTAATTTTGGTACTACTATTGCCAATTTTGCGGGATGGGCTGCGAGTATGGAAATTATAGGGTTCAGCAGATATATTGTCATACCTGTTGGAGCATTAGCTGTATGGTTTCTCGTAGTTAAAGGAAGTTATCGTTTTGTTGAAAAGATTTTACTCTTTGCCTGTCTTCTTTATTTCGGGTACGTGTTTTCAGGTTTTATGTCAAAACCAGCATGGTCAAAAGTATTCTATAATACTTTTATCCCGGAAATAAAATGGGAGACAGAATATATAATGCTAAGCATTGCAATTATCGGAACTACCATTACTCCCTGGATGCAATTTTACTTACAATCATCAATCGCAGAGAAGGGAATTCAAAAAAATGAATATAAGGCATCAAAACTTGATGTCTTTATAGGATGCAGTATTACTGATATTGTTTCTTTTTTTATTATAGTAACATGCGCTACAACATTATTTGCACAGGGAATAAGAATTAATGAGGCTTCAGAAGCAGCTCTTGCTCTTAAACCCCTTGCAGGAAAATATGCATTTTTAATTTTTGCGATATGCCTTGCAAATGCCTCGATTCTCGGAACAATTATAGTGCCTCTTGCTACTTCATATTATATATGTGAGGCAATGGGCTGGGAACGAGGAGTAAACAAAACATTTAAAGAAGCTCCTCAATTCATGAGTATATATACTTTTATGATAGTTATTGGTTCTTTATTGATCTTAATCCCAGGCGCTCCCCTGGTTTTTCTGATGGTATTATCATCTGTTCTTAATGGGGTACTGCTACCTTTTGTCCTGATATATGCCATTTCACTCGTTAATAATAAAAAACTTATGGGAGACTTTGTTAATCCAAAATCTTATAATATAATTTCCTGGAGCACAGTAGTGGTTCTTATAATTTTGACCGCAGTATTTCTTGTATCTATTATTATCCCTCTGGAGTCAATATATGGTTAAAGCTATTGAATGGATCAATGGTAAGGTCGTAATGCTCGACCAGAGCAAATTACCTCTTGAAGTTTCTTACATTGAATGCACAGATTATCACAAAGTTGCTGAAGGTATCAGAAAATTATGGATAAGAGGAGCTCCTGCAATAGGGATCGCTGCTGCAATGGGTATTGCAATGGCTGCTCAGGATATTAATGCAAAAAATGTCAGGGATATTGAAAAAGGTCTTGAACCTGTCTTTTCTGAAATGCTTATGACCCGTCCTACTGCTGTAAATATTAAATGGGCAGTAAACAGAATGAAAAATTCAATCAGGAGAATGAAAGACAGCAACCCAGCAACTGTTAAAGAAATGTTGATTGAAGAAGCTAAAAATATTCTGAATGAAGATATTGAAGTCAACAAAGCAATCGGAAAATGGGGTGCAGAATTTATTAAAGATGGTGATACAATTCTTACGCATTGTAATGCGGGTGCTCTTGCTACTGGTGGATATGGAACAGCAACAGCTCCGATGTTAATAGCAAAACAACAGGGTAAAAGAATTCATGTATTTGCCGATGAAACACGGCCTGTTCTTCAGGGAGCAAGATTAACATCATGGGAACTAATGCAGGAAGGAATACCTGTAACCCTAATTACTGATAATACCGCAGGAGCATTGATGAAAAAGGGTGAAATTAATCTTGCAATTGTAGGCACGGACAGAACTGTAAGAAACGGAGATGTTGCAAATAAAATTGGAACATATACAGTTGCTGTTCTTTGTAAAGAAAATAAGATACCCTTTTATGTTGCTGCACCTTTAAGCAGTATTGATTTTTCACTTAAATCAGGCAACGAAATACCCATAGAAGAAAGAGCGCCTGAAGAGGTTACACATATTTCAGGAAAATGCCAGATAGCTCCGAATGGTGTTAATGTAAGGAATATTGCTTTTGATGTTACCCCGTATAAATACATTACAGCGATTATTACTGAAAAAGGTGCTTTTAGAGCACAGGACATTAAATACTTGATGAAAAAAAATATAGACTTAAACAAAATCAGGCTAAATTCATCTTAACTTGACTTTAAATGATTAGCTTTTCTACCATTAATAATGAATCTTGATGATATTTTTATAAAATACGAAGAAGATCTTATAAAGGTCGAAAATAGTCTCCGTGAACTTTTCAATAGTAATGTATTAGCAATACCTCTGATCGGCAAACATATTCTTGATGGCGGAGGAAAAAGACTAAGACCTCTTATTCTTTTATTAAGCTCAGAATTAGCTGAATGTAAAAGTGACTCACGATATACGCTTGCAGGAATTATTGAATCCATCCATACTGCATCTCTACTCCACGATGATGTAATAGACGGCGCTGAAATAAGAAGAGGACGCAAACCCGCACACTCAATATGGGGCAATCAGATTGTAATTCTTGTTGGAGATTTTCTTTACTCCAATGCACTGAGAATCGCTGTCCTTCATAAAAATCAAAAAATAATGGAATCACTATCAGAGGCAACTACAAGAATGACTGAAGCAGAAATACTTCAGATGTCAAAAACTGCTGACCCTGAAATAACAGAAGATGAATATATAAATATAATTTCTGGAAAAACCGCTGCTCTTATCTCGTCAGCCTGTAGAATTGGTGCTATACTTGGTTCACTTCCTGAAGAAAAGGAAGAAGCTCTTGCGAGTTTTGGTATGAAAACAGGTATTGCATTTCAAATGGCAGATGATATACTTGATTATATGGCAGATCAAGAAGAACTTGGTAAACAGCTTGGCAAAGATCTCAAAGAAGGCAAAATAACCCTTCCTTTAATTTATCTTCTCAGAAGTTCTTCAAGTAGTGAATTAGAAGAGATAAAGGAAATCATTAAAGGCAATTTCAGAAAAAGTGGTCTTAAAAAAATACTCAAACTTTTCAAAAAATATGATTCAATTGAATTATCATTGAAAAAAGCACGGGATATAGTAGAAAATGCGAAAAATGAATTACATATTTTCCCTGACTCTCAAGTAAAGGAAGCCCTTTTTACTGTTGCTGATTATACTTTATTAAGAAAGAAATAAATGCATCCTGTAGTAATACTCGCAAAGAAAAGCATTGAAGAATATATAAAAACAGGTAAAATAATCGACCCACCTGAAGATACGCCCCATGAGATGAAAGGTCAGGCTGGAGTCTTTGTGTCTTTAAAGAAAAAAGGACAGTTAAGAGGTTGCATTGGAACATTTATGCCTGCATATGAATCTGTTGCAAAAGAAATAATTATGAATGCAATAGCTGCTGCCACCAGAGATCCGCGTTTTCCTCCTGTTAGAGAATCCGAGATCAATGAAATAACTTATTCTGTAGATATACTTTCAGCACCAGAAAAAGTTAACCATTTAAATGAATTAGACCCTAAAAAATACGGTATAATTGTTATAAGTGGTATAAAAAAGGGTTTGTTACTACCCGATCTGGAGGGCGTAAATACAATTGAAGAACAAATCAATATAGCTAAGATGAAAGCAGGAATAAATCATAATGAATCTGTAGATATTTACCGTTTTGAGGTAAGGAGATACAAATGAATGAAATACCTTTGACCGGGAATATTAAAGATATAGGGCTTCCTAAAATTTTAATAAGTCTTAACAGACACAGGAAAACAGGTACTTTAATTATAAAAAATCCTGTTTTTACAAAAAAAATCTTTTTTGTAAAAGGAGACGCAGTATTTGCTTCTTCCACTTATGAAGATGACCGACTTGGAGAAATGCTTCTTAAATCAGGCAAAATAACCCTTGAACAATATGACAAATCTGTTGAATTACTTAAAAAAACAGGTAAAAGACAGGGAGCAATCCTTGTTGAACTTGGTTACATTACACCAAAGGATTTATTCAACGGAGTCAAATATCAGGTAAAAGAAATAATTTACAGTCTTTTCCTTATTGAAGACGGAGAGTATGAATTTATTGAAGAAATACCTAAAGATGAAGTAATAACCCTTAAAATGAGCATGGGTAATTTGATTTATGAAGGTGTTAAAAGAATTGACAACTGGACAAGAATAAAAAGAGAAATGCCTTCTCTCGAGACTGTTCTTACTTTAAGCAATGACCCTTTATCAATATTTCAGGATATTGAGTTAAGCCCGCAGGACAGAAAAATGCTTTCAATAATTGATGGAACAAAAACTATCAAAGAGTTAATCAATAATGCCTGGATTAGTTCATTTGAAGCAATGAAAATACTATATGTATTGCTATCAATAAAAGTACTCGAAGAAAAAAACATTGAAGAGAAACCAGAAGTATTTAAAGAAATTTCGGTTGAAGAAATTCTTCAACCTGTTTTTGAAGATGAAAGCACATTTATTAATAAAGTTGATATTATGTACTCAAAGATTTCATTTGCAAGTCCAGAAGAAATCCTTGAGATTAAAAGTGGAACAGATATTGAAACCATTAAAAAGAATTATTATCGACTTACCAAGGAATACCATCCTGATAGACAATATGGCTCAACAGATCCTTCTTTAAAAGATAAATTAGAAGCTATATTTAATGCTATAAACGTGGCTTATGAAACCTTAACCAGAGGAGATACCTATAATAAATCATCTGCTTTTTCAATGGAAAAAGCAGATAAATATTTCAGACAGGCTGTAATTAATTTTAAGAAATCTGACTATAAAACCGCAGCAGAATATTTCAAAAAAGCTGTTTATGAAGTTCCTTCAAATGCAAAATACTGGAGCCATCTCGCGCTTGCTCTTTCTTATAATTTAGAAACTATTAAAGATGCTGAACAGGCTTTATTAAAAGCTATTGATCTTGAACCTAATAATTCAGACTATTACGCAAATCTTGGTTTATTATATGCAAAGCAAGGAATCCTGCAAAAAGCACGCATAGCTTATGAACATGCACTTAGACTTAACCCTGATAATATCAAAGCAAAAAAAGGGTTACAAAATATAAAAAAGTGAATCAATCTGCTCTTACTCTTTTATATGTTCCGCTTTTTCCACCATATTTTTCAATGAGCATGATTTCAGAAATTATTATATCTTTATCAACAGCTTTGCACATATCATAAATTGTAAGAGCCGCAACAGAAACTGCTGTAAGAGCCTCCATCTCGACACCTGTCTGTCCTGTAATTTTGACCTCTGATATAATTTTTATACTGTTACTTTTTTCATCAGGAGAAAAATCAATATTTATAGAAGTAATATTCAAAGGATGGCATAGTGGAATAAGCTCGCAGGTTTTTTTTGCTGCCATAATTCCTGCAACACGTGCAACTGAAAAAACATCTCCTTTTGGCATTTTACCATCGAGTATAAGTCTAAGAGTCTCGGGCTTCAGAAATATCATACCGGAAGCAATCGCTTTTCTCTCCGTAGATGGTTTTTGAGAAACATCAACCATCTTTGCCCTTCCCTTTTCATCTATATGAGTAAGCTTTTTCATATCTATTGAATATATGGTGCCGAAGGCGGGATTTGAACCCGCACGGCCTTGCGACCACTAGACCCTGAACCTAGCGCGTCTGCCAGTTCCGCCACTTCGGCAAATTAATTAAAATGCTCACGGATTATATAAGCTTATTAGTAACTGTTTATAGAAAATTATATTATATTATACGCAGGCATTTAAAAAAAAGCACAATTTATGGTATTGTTTATATATGCGTAAAGGATTAAAAATATTTCTGCTTCTTTTATTAATCGCTATTATTGCCGGGGCAATAATCATTCCAGTTTTAATAAAGAATTCAAATAAAATTGTAAAACAGAAACTCGAGAGTTATCTCGGAAAAGATTTTTCTGTTAAAGAGCTTAAGTTAAAATGGAATGAAGTTGAAGCCATAGATGTCAATTATAAAAATCCTGAAGGACAAACTGTTTTTAGCGCTGACAGCATGAAAATGAAAGCTGATTTAATGAGCATATTGAAAAAAGAATATAATGTCTCGGATCTTACCTTGGTTAATCCATATATCAAGCTCGAAACAGACGAAAAAGGAAATCTCAAACTTCCATTTCATTCAAGGAAAAGCAAAGAAGAAAAAAATGATTCACCACCTTTACTTATACAAAAAATACACATAATTAATGGTTCCATAGATTATCTCGATGAAAAAGTTGACGGAGAACCTGTTTTAACACAATTAAGAAATATTGAACTTGAATCTGAAAACTTGCTTTTCCCAATTCAGGATAATTTTTCATCCTATCATTTTTCAGCAAAAATTACCGGAAAATTAAATGCGGGTGTCATCAAAAGCGAAGGGAATATAAACCTTAAAACACTCGATATGGATTCAAAAGTTTCAGCACAAAATCTTGATATTACTCCTTTTAAACCTTACTACCAGAAGAAAAACAGTGTTAATATTAAAAAAGGGAATATTGATATTAAAATGGATTTAAAGATCAATTCAGGCAATTTATATGCTCCTGGCAATATTGTTTTAAAAAATCTTGAATTGGAAAAAGGCAAAGGGATATCCGGATTTTTCCTTAGCCTTCCAGCTGATGCAGTCGTCAGCTTTCTTAAAGATAACAAAGGCAGAATTTCTTTTGATTTCATGCTCGAAGGCAATCTTTCTGATCCTGAATTTAACATTCGTGAAAGCTTTGTAGATAAAATAGCTTATGGAATGGCACAAAAGCTGGGAGTTCCTGTTGCTGACATTGGTGAATCAATTATTATTGCAGGAACAAAAGGTGTCAAACAAATCGGTAAAAAAGCAGAAAATATAAGCAGTGGTATTAAAAAAATCATAAAATAAATACAATTCTCGAGCTACTTTTTTACATTTAATGGAGTTATTTAAAGAAAAAGAAGAATCCAATATAAGCCCTCCTCTTGCTTATAGAATGTGTCCCCGTTCCCTTGATGAATATATAGGACAGGAACATATTCTTGGTCATGGTAAACTTTTAAGACGTTCTATAGAGGCTGATAGAATAAGTTCAATTATATTATATGGACCACCTGGAACTGGCAAGACCGCGCTTGCAAGGGTTATAGCTCAAAAGACGAATTCACATTTTGAATGGCTAAACGCAGCAACTATTGGACTTGATGAAATAAGAAAAGCAATTCAGCAGGCAAAAAACAGAAAAGCAAAGGGGCTCAAGACTATTTTATTCCTTGACGAGATACATCGTTTCAACAAACTACAGCAGGATGCTTTACTACCGGATGTAGAGGAAGGAAACATAATACTTATTGCAGCTACTGTAGAAAATCCCTTTTTTTATGTTAATTCTGCATTACTTTCAAGAAGCCAGATATTTGAATTAAAACCATTATCAGAAAACAATCTCACCGAAATTTTAAAACTTGCGCTTAATGACAGAGAAAGAGGATTCGGGCATCTTTCTATTAATATACAGGAATCTGCAATTAAGCATATTGCCAGAATGTCCGATGGCGACGCAAGAAAAGCCTTATCAGCTCTTGAGATAGCTGTTCTTACTACACCTCAGGATAAAGATGGCAGGATAAATATTTCTCTTGAAATTGCAGAGGAATCCATTCAGAAAAAAGTGGTTGTATATGACAAAAAAGGCGACCAGCATTATGACACTATCTCGGCTTTCATAAAAAGCATGAGAGGCTCAGATCCTGATGCTGCAATTTATTATCTTGCAAAAATGCTATACGCAGGCGAGGATCCGAGATTTATTGCAAGAAGAATTGTGATATGTGCTTCAGAGGATATAGGGAATGCAGATCCAATGGCACTGGTTGTTGCAATATCAGCACTACGCGCCGTAGAATTTGTCGGAATGCCCGAAGCCCGTATTCCATTAGCACAGGCAGTGATTTATGTAGCAAAAGCTCCCAAAAGCAACGCCTGTTATAAAGCTATAGAATCCGCATGGAAAGATATAGAAACCGAAGAAACAATGGAAGTTCCCGATCATCTAAAAGACAGCCATTATCCCGGAGCAAAGAAACTCGGTCATGGTAAAGGATATAAATATCCTCATGATTACGGTGGATATGTTGAACAGGATTATATGAAAAAGAAAAGGAAATACTATGAACCATGATACCGAATAATTCTCTTGAAATACTTGAATTTAATAAAGTCCTAAATTTAATTTCCAATTATGCAAATAGCGAAGCATCAAAAAAATCCATATTGTCTATCAGACCTCTTTCTGATAAAAATCAAATAGAAAAAAAGCAGCATGAAATATCAGAAATACGAAAAATGGCTCATGAAGGCAAGCCAATCGCATTATCTTCTTTCCACGATATAACACAATTTCTTTTAAAAGTAAAACCTGAAGGTTCTGTTCTTGAAGCTCAGGAACTTGCCTTATTTATTCCTGTATTTGATATAGGTTATTCTATTTTTTTTCAGATTAGAGACAGATTTGATTTGCCAAATCTTCGAGCTATCACATTAAATATTACCGGTTTCCCTGATATATTAAAGATTCTCATAAAATCTATTGATAGCGAAGGCAATATATTGGATAGCGCATCACCTTTACTTTCTGAATTAAGAGCAAAAATTAGAAAACTTGAACTGAAAATACGTAAAAGGCTCGAGGAGATAGTAAGAGACGAAAAAATCTCTTCGTTGCTTCAGGATGATTTCATTACTGTAAGATCAGGCAGATGGGTAATACCCGTGAGAATGGATTCAAAAGGAATGGTGCCAGGAGTTGTTCATGATGTATCCAAGTCAGGGGAAACAGCTTTTATTGAACCCCTTGCAGTTATTCATCTTTCAAATGAGATCGAAAATTTTATCGCAGAACAGAAAGCCGAAGAAATAAGAATCCTCAGGAATATTTCCTCCATGATAAGAAAAGAAATCAACAAAATTGAAGAAGAATTCAACACCATTGTTTATCTTGACACTCTAAACTGTATCGCAAAGTTCTCTGATTTATTGAATATGCAGAATCCGATTATAAATACATCAAGAATTATTAATTTAATAGACGCGCGCCATCCTTTACTTCAGATTTCTTATCAAAAACAGGGAGCTAATAGAACAATTGTTCCACTAAACGCACAACTTGGTGGCGAAAATACAATAATGGTAATAACAGGAGCTAATGCAGGAGGTAAAACTATTGCGATAAAAACAATTGGATTAATTGTACTTATGGCTATTTCAGGAATGCCAATACCTGCAAGCTCCACATCAAATATTCCTTTGATCGAGAATTTACTCGTAGATATAGGAGATGAACAATCAATAGAAAACAATCTTTCGACCTTTTCAGCGCATATTTCAAATCTTTCCAGTATTCTCAAAGATACTAATTCTGAAACAATTGTTTTGATAGATGAACTTGGAACAGGAACAGATCCAGAAGAAGGCGCTGCAATTTCATGCGCTATCTTAAAAGAACTAAGAGAGAAAAATTCTCTTGTTTTTGCAACAACACATCTTGCCGAAATAAAGGGTTTTGTCCACACGACTGAAGGAATGCTTAATGCTTCAATGGAATTTGACATCAGAACTTTTACACCTTTATATAAATTGCGTATCGGAGAACCGGGGCAATCCCATGCTATTGAAATAGCAAAAAGATATGGATTGCCTGATCCCATAATCGCAAAAGCAAAAGATATGCTTGGAAACATTAAAACTGAATTTGACAGACTTGTTTCAGAATTAAATGAAAAAAGAAATATGTACGAAAATCTGCTCATTGAAATTGAGGAAGAAAAGAAGCAGCTCGAAAGTCTCAGAAAAAATATTGATAAACAAATAAAAGACATTGAGATAAGAAACAAAGAAATACTCGCAGAGGCTTATAAAAAATCCTATGAAATAATATTTGACACCAAAAGACAGATGAACACTTTTCTTGACGAATTAAAGAAAAAAGGTAAATCAGAAGCACGTAAAATCATAAAAGAAATAGAAGAAAAACAAAAATTAATTGAAGATAAATTAGCTGAATATTCTGAAGCTGAAAAATCTCCGGCAATAGAAGAACTTAAAAAAGGTGATATGGTTTATGTCAAATCACTGAAACAGGATGCACTAATAACTGATATAAACCCAAAATCAAGACGACTTAAAATATTATCCGGGAATATAGAGATAGAAGTTCCTATATCTGAAATCAGTGCTAAAAAAGATATTGAAATGAAAGAAACTCAATCTTCAGTGCATGTTTCTTCAACTGAAGATGTACCTTTTATTATTAATGTTGTTGGAAAAAGGGTTGATAAAGCTATTTCTGAAATTGAAAAAACTCTCAATCATGCGTCTCTAACAGATATGCCTGAAATAACAGTAATTCATGGAATCGGGAAAGGCATTCTCATGAAAGCAATACACGAACATCTTACAAAACATCCTCTTGTAAAAAAATTCAGAAGCGCCTCACAGGATGAAGGCGGAAAAGCAAAAACAATCGTTACATTGAAATAAATATTTTTTAATCCTACCTTATTATTACTTCAATATCAGGCAATTGTTCTTTAATTGCACTCTCGATGCAGCGATTATCACAATTAATACACGGACCTATACAGTTAATTACAACTTTTTTATCATCTACTTCTACAAGTTCTGCACAACTATCGTGAGCGGATAGAATACATGATAAACCCTCGAGTATTTCTTTGACCTTTTTCTCTGTCATATTTTCCATTTATTTATCATACCAGAAATATAATTATTCTTGAATTGACTTCATTGGCTTTTTTCAGTTATTGTCAAAAATGATACTTTCAGATAAATTGACAGCCATACTAATATTGTTTATATTTACTCTTTTTATTAATATGCCATTTGGTTATGCCCGTTCAAAATCAAGGAAATATTCTTTCCGCTGGTTTTTATATATTCATATCCCTATCCCTTTAATATTTTTAATAAGAATTTTCTCTCATATTGAAATTAAGTACATTCCTTTATTTATTCTGGCAGCTCTTTCGGGACAGGTTATTGGAGGAAGGTTTAATATCACATAATGCTTGCATGTATTCTTAAAGAACCCAATAATATCGAAATACAGGAAATACCCACACCAGCACCTTCAAAAGGTGAAATTCTTGTAAAAATCAAGGCAGCCCTGACATGTGGAACAGATCTTAAAGCATTTAAGAGAGGACATCTTTTAATACCCATGCCTGGTGTTTTCGGCCATGAATTCTCTGGAGTAGTTGCTAAAATCGGCAAAGGGGTAAAAAAGTTTAAAGAAGGTGATAAGATTATGGCTGTGCACAGCGCGCCATGTCTTTCATGTTTATATTGTAAGAAAGGCTTTTTCAATCTATGTGAAAATATCATGAAAACAAAGGTTCTTGGCGCTTTTGCTGAATATATTGTTTTACCACCTCATATAGTTAAACAGAATATTTTTATCAAGCCTGAAAAACTATCTTTTGAAGAAGCTGCTTTTCTTGAACCTTTATCATGCGTTGTTCATGGAATATCAACATTAAACATTAAAAAAAATAACAGGGCATTAATAATTGGTGGAGGTCCTATAGGACTTCTTCATCTTTTAATATTAAAATCAAAAGGCGCAATTGTAACGCTTATTGATAAGCATTTAGAAAAATTAAGTGTTGCAAAAGAATTGGGTGCTGACTTTATTTATAAATCAGAATCTTTAATAACACCATCACATAATGCAAAATATGATTTTATTTTTGAATGCACAGGTAGAAAAGAAGTCTGGGAATCATCAATAAATGCTGTGCGTAGAGGCGGAACAATAATTCTATTCGGAGGTTGTAAATCTGGAACACAGGTATGCTATGATGCATCAAGATTACATTATGATGAAATAACCTTAAAAGGAGTTTTTCACTTTAATCCATCTGACGTTAAAAAAGCTTATGAATTGTTCTCCAATAGTAGGATAAATGTAACTCCTTTAATTTCTGGAAAATATACTCTTAAAAACATCAGTAAAGCTTTTGCAAAATTATCCAGAGGAATTGGAATAAAATATGCAATTTTACCTTAAAGAATGGATTTAATTTATGAAAATTATTTGTCCGGTATGTAAAACAAAAACAACATGGGAAGAAAATCCATGGAGACCATTTTGCTCTGAAAAATGCAAAATGATCGATCTCGGCAAATGGATTCTTGAAGAATACAGAATAGAAAGTAAATCAAATGATGATGAAGAAGACGAGATTCCCAAACCATGAAAAGTTTAATTATATTTGATTATTTAACCAAATTTTATTTAAAATATCAAAAGATCTAATTCTAAAATATATAAACTTATAATTTTTAATATCAAATAATTTTCCGTCTTTTTAATTCAACAGATAGATATTGGATTTATATAAAACAGGAGGTTAATGATTGCCGGTTGTTTTGCTTGATGCCAGGGGATTAAAGTGTCCGCAACCCACTATCCAGATGACAATAAAAGCTTTAAAACTTAAAAAGAATGATATTCTTGAAGTTATTGCTGATTGCTCAACATTTGAAAATGATGTCAAAAACTGGTGCAGGCGAAATAATAAAACTTTATTATGGATAAAAGATGAAGGTGAAGGTGTTAAGCGTTGTCAGGTTCAGTTTTAAATTATTTGTCGCTTTAATCAGTATTCTTCTCTTTATTTCAAATGTTGAAGCAAATTCAAATGAAATCTATATAGGAATGTCCGCTGCATTCAAAGGTCCTACAGGAGGACTTGGAAGTGAACTTTATCGCGGATCAATGGCATATATAAATTACATTAATGATAATGGTGGAATAAATGGCAAGAAAATAATTATTATTCCTTATGATGATGGTTACAACCCAACTCCTGCCATTGAAAATACCATAAAGCTTATCGAAAAAGACAATGTATTTCTTTTATTTGATTATCTCGGAACTCCAACTGTAACAAGAGTCCTGCCTCTGCTTAAGAGTTATAGCGATAGAAACATATATTTATTTTTCCCCTTCACAGGTGCAGAACCTCACAGACAACCACCATATGATAAATATGTCTTCAATTTCAGGGCATCTTATTTTCAGGAGACCGAAGGTCTTGTTAATAATTTTGTCAAAATAGGCAGAAAACGAATTGCTGTTTTCTATCAAGCTGATGCTTATGGAAGAAGTGGATGGAATGGTGTAAAATCGACTCTTGCGAAATATGGCCTCGACATAGTCGGAGAAGCAACTTACAGAAGAGGCACAAAATTCAATGAAAGCATGAAAAATCAGGTTCATATATTAAGGAAAAGCAATCCTGACGCTATTATTTCAGTCGGTGCATATGCTGCATGCGCAGCTTTTATAAGAGATGCACGTGATGCTGGCTGGGATGTGCCAATAGCAAATGTTTCATTTGTTGGGAGTGAATTTTTAATTGATCTTCTTATGAAAACTGAACAGGAAACCGGCAAAAATTATACAAGAAATCTTATAAATTCTCAGGTTGTTCCAAGCTATGAAGATATCTCGCTTAGCGCTGTTCGTCAATATAGAGACATGATAGATGCATATGATCCTATTCCTCCTGATAATCTGATTGATAAGAATTATAAACCCCTAAGATATAGCTTTGTCAGTTTTGAAGGGTTTTTAAATGCCAGGCTTTTAGTCGAAATTTTAAAAAGAATGGGAAAACAGATTACAAAATCAAACATTAAACAAGTTGTTGAAAGCATAAAGAATCTTGACATAGGAATTGATGTTAAAGTCAGTTTTTCCCCTGAAAAACATCAGGGCATTGATAAAGTTTATTATACAACTGTTAAGGACGGAAGATTTATTCCTTTAGAAAACTGGGATAGATGGAAAATTAAATAATGTCAAAACTTTTTAAGAAAACCCTGATAATGATTGTAATCCTATTTATGATAATAGCTTTCACTATTGCAATCTCTACTGGCTGGAATCTTTATAACGATCTTCTTCAAGAATATAAAAGCAAAGGAACCGCTATCGCAAAAAGTATTGCAAGCTCGAGCATCGAAACCCTCTTAAATAGAGATGCTTCGACTATTCAGGCAATGATAGACCGATTCCTTGAAATAAGCGGTGTGTCATATATATTCGTTGTTGATGCAAACGGTGAAATAATTTCGCATACCTTTGTACCAACCATACCCGAAGAAATCTCAAAAATTAAGAATGACAAACCAAAAGATACTTATGTAAAAGAAATTGTTTTTGAAAATATGGGTATATTTATTGATATTACATCCCCTATCCTCGAGGGGATCGCTGGTTATGTTCATGTCGGCATGGATAAAAGTAATATCATAGCTCAGATAAAATCAGCTATGCTCCGCCAATTGTTACTAATCTCGCTTATATTCATTTTCAGTATAATAATAGCGTATATGCTTGTTAATAAGGTTTCACAGCCATTAAATGCCCTGACCGATTATGCAAAAAAGCTCACTTTGCATGATTTTTCCTCACCAGTTGATATAAAATCTGATGACGAAATAGGCCTGCTTGCTAACACTATGAAATCAATGGCAACCGACCTTCACGAAGTTTTTGACCGTTACGAACAGGCTATAAATGACGCAATTGTAGAACTTCAGAATACCCTTGCTTATCTCACTGCAGTAATAGATAATATGGCAGATGGTCTTCTTGTTACAGATACCGATGGTGTAATTACACACGTTAACCCTGCTTTGTCCCACATGTTTAACATGAGGGAATCGGATTTTATTGGTAGAGATTGCAGAAGTATTTTTGGTGATAAATTTGCAGAAATTGTCGAAAAAAGCATAACTAATTCTGAAGAAATTTTTACTACTGAAATAGAACTCGCTCAAAAAAGAATAGGCAAAGCTGTTGCCACAGGTATCCATAAAGACACAATACAATCCGATGAAAAAGGGATCGGCGCTGTAATTCTTATCAGGGATATTACTTCAGAAAAAGAGGTTGATCGCATGAAAACTGATTTCATATCCACAGTTTCACATGAATTAAGAACACCTTTGACTGCGGTAAAAGGTTTTACTGAAATTATCAAAAAGAGACTTGAGGATGATATATTTCCAAATGTGACTACTGATAACAAAAGGGTTCTTAAATCTATTTTGCGCATTCGTGACAATATAAACATTATACTTTCAGAGGGAGAACGCCTTACAGCTTTAATAAATGATGTCCTTGACATATCCAAACTCGAGGCTGGAAGGATTGACTGGAAACTTGAAAATGTTCGTCCTGCGGATGCAATCGAACAGGCTATTATTGCGACATCTGCGCTTTTTGAACAAAAGAAACTTCCTTTAATAAAAGACATTGATGAAAATCTGCCTGAAATTATATGTGACAAGGACAGAATAATTCAGGTTATTATTAATCTTCTTTCTAATGCAGTTAAATTTACTGACTCAGGTTCGGTAACATGCAGAGCACAAAAATTAGAGGACAGTATTTTAGTAAGTATTTCTGATACAGGCACTGGTATTTCTGAAACAGAAAAAGACCATGTATTTGAAAAATTCAGACAGGCAGGTGATACACTTACAGATAAACCAACAGGCACAGGACTCGGGCTTTCTATTTGCAGGCAGATAATTGAGCATTATGGTGGAACAATATGGGTTGAAAGCGAGCTTGGCAAAGGAAGCACTTTTTATTTTACTCTTCCTTTGAAAAATATAAATGATGTTTCAGATATAAGCAAAATAACATACAATAATATAGAAAAGGAATACAAATGAAAAAAATATTGATAGTAGATGATGACCCTATTATTAGAAATCTCCTTGAGCAAATCCTCGAACCTTTTGCAGAAAAAGACATTGAAATTCTCATTGCAGAGAACGGACTTGTTGCTCTCGATATTATAAAAGAAAAACAACCCGAATTAATTTTTCTTGACGTCATGATGCCCAAAATGAATGGTTTTGAAGTTTGCCAGAAGATTAAAAATAATCCTACAGATAAAATTCCATATATTATAATGTTAACTGCAAAAGGACAGGAAACAGACAAAGAAAAAGCTAAAGCCTCAGGTGCGGATTGTTATATAACCAAACCCTTTAATATAAATGATTTATTGAATAAAGTAAGTGAAATTCTTCAAGTAAATCTAAACTAACATTACAATTATTTTCAGGATTTTTTGCTTGTTTTAGCGAAAAATCCGCTTAGCTTTCTTGTTACATTGCTACTTTTGCAATACTCACAAATTATACTTGGATTCTTTTCAAACTCCTTGATAGAGAGGAATACCGTAAAATCTTTTCCACATGACTTGCAATTAAATTCGTATGCTGGCATGAAAACCTCCTTATCATTTAAGGTTTGTAATACTAATTAATAATACAAACTCTAATTAAATATCCCCTTCAATTCTTCACTATGAACCGGGCCATAAACTGTCAGAGCCAGACAATCTTTCCTGATAAGTCTCTCGCATAAATCTTTAACCTGTTCTATTTTAACAGAGTCTATTTCATTCATTATTTCTTTAGGTGAAAAATATTTTCCATGATATATTTCCTGTCTTGCTATATTATTCATCCTGCTTCCAGTTGATTCAAGTCCGAGTATTATATTGCCTTTAAGTTGATTCTTAGCCCTCTGTAGTTCTGCCTCCTGAATAGTATCCTTTAGCGTAAAAAGTTCTTTCATTACAATATCAATTACTTCTTTCACCTTTTTTCTGCTTACCCCGGCATATATTCCCCATAAACCTGTATCTAAATAAGATGCTACAAAAGAATAAATCGAATATGCAAGACCTCTTTTTTCGCGAATTTCCTGAAAGAGGCGTGAACTAACTCCTGCACCCAATATTGTATTTATAATATACAGGCTATATCTGTCTTTATTGGCGGTATTCAATCCTTTTATATTAAGGCATAAATGCGCTTCTGACAGGTCCTTGTGAAAAACTTCTACTTTACTATTGAATTCAGGAACATCACCTTTTTCTGGTTCTGAGCCCCTTCTAAGGTTTCCGAGATCTTTGTTTAAAATTGAGATCATGTGATCATATTCAAAATTTCCAGCACAGGAAATAATAATGTCTTTAGTGCCGTAATATTTTCTGATGTGAGATAAAAGATCCTCTTTAGTAAATGAGGCTATAGTTTCTCTTTTTCCGAGAACAGATTGCCCTAATCCAGTACCTCCCCATATAGTCCTGTTTGAAAGATCATGGACATAATCATCAGGTGTATCCTCTATCATCTTTATTTCTTCTTTAATTATTTTCTTTTCTTTTTCAATATCATCTTCAGGAAAAGTTGAATTAAGAAATATATCCGACAGAAGTTCAAGGCCCTGCTCAAGGAATTCATCGAGAACTTTTACATAGAAAGTTGTGTTTTCTCTTGAGGTGAATGCATTTAACTCTCCGCCAAGAGAATCTATTTCAAAAGATATATCCTTGGCAGTACGTTTTTTTGTGCCTTTAAAAAACATATGCTCAAGAAAATGCGAAACTCCATTCTTTTCAGGAGGCTCAAATCTTGAACCAACTTTAACCCAGATACCAACAACAACAGAACGCATATTTTTAAGCGTTTCCATAACAACAGGTACACCGTTTTGCAAAAACTCTTTTTTGAACATGTATTATTTTAACACTCCATATTTATTTTAAACTAAATAATAAGGACTCTGTTTAAAAATTTACTTATTCCACAATTTTTTGGTTTGTCGGCTTTACAATTCTATTGGCTTATTATAATGATAGAGAATTTAACAGTGTTTTAATGTTAAATTTCAAAGTAACTTTATATCATAAAATAGAGAAACAAAAAGGGGATAAAATTAATATATCCCCTTCACTGTTTTATCCTGAAAAAATCTATCTTTTCTGTTCACGCATAGCATCTTTTCTTGAAAGACGAATTCTCCCCATTTTATCTATTTCAATGACTTTTACAAGTATTTCGTCACCTTCGTGTATCTCATCAGTAACTTTAGCGATTCTTTTATCAGAAATTTGCGAGATGTGAAGAAGCCCTTCAGTTCCGGGTAGTATTTCAACAAAAGCTCCAAAATCAACTATTCTTTTTACTTTACCCATATATAACTTGCCGAGTTCAGCTTCAGCAGTTATACTATTAATCATTTCTATCGCTTTCTGGGCAGATTCTCCATCAGGCGAGGCTATATTAATAAGGCCACTATCTTCTATATCTATCTTAACTCCTGTCTGCTCGACTATTCCACGTATTACTTTACCTCCCGAACCAATTACATCTCTTATTTTATCCTGCTTTATTTGCATTGTATAAATACGTGGTGCATATGGAGCAAGGCTCTCCCTCGGCCTGCTTATAGTTTCATTCATCTTAGAAAGAATATAAATTCTTCCTTTTCGAGCCTGCTCAAGAGCTTCTTTCATTATTTCACGGGATATGCCACTTATTTTTGTATCAAGCTGGAATGCTGTTATACCCTTATCTGTGCCTGTGACTTTAAAGTCCATATCACCAAGATGATCTTCAAGACCGAGTATATCAGTAAGAATAACTACTCTATCCTGTTCTTTAATAAGTCCCATTGCTATGCCTGCAACATGAGATTTTATAGGCACACCTGCATCCATTAATGCAAGTGAGCCTCCACAAACAGTAGCCATAGAAGATGAACCATTAGACTCAAGTATGTCAGATACTATACGGATGGTGTAAGGGAATTGGGATTTGGGGGGGATTACTGCTTTGATAGCTCTTTCTGCAAGATTTCCATGTCCTATTTCCCTTCTCCCTGGTGATTTTAAAGGTTTTACTTCGCCGACACTAAAAGGAGGAAAATTATAGTGAAGCATGAAAGTCTTATATGTTTCACCATCGAGTGAATCTACTTTCTGCTCGTCTTCAGAAGTTCCAAGTGTTACGACTGCAAGACACTGTGTTTCACCTCTTATAAAAAGAGCTGAACCATGTGTTCTTGGCAATATGCCAATTTCTGAACTTATATTCCTTATTTCGTCAGTTTTCCTTCCATCAGCCCTTCTATTCTCATTGAGAATCATACCCCTGACAAGATTTTTTTCGAGATCATTAAATATTGAAGCAATTTCAAAGGTTCTATCTTCTTCACCTATATTAAGATTCTCGATAATTTCCTTTAGTATTTGATCGAGTGCAGCCTGTCTCCTTAGCTTATCAGGTATAGTAATTGCATTTTTTATCCTATCGAGAGCGAGTTCTGTCACAGATTGTTTAAGTTCTTCATCAATAACCGGAGACTCAAAAGTTCTTTTTTCTTTTCCGGCAGCAGAACGTAATTCATTCTGGATAGAACACAATATTTTTATTTCCTGATGAGCAATATCAAGAGCCTCGAGTAAATCTTCTTCGAGTATTTCCTGAGCTTCTCCTTCAACCATAATAACAGCATCTTCTGTTCCAGCAACAACAAGATTAAGATCGCATTCTTCTATTTCCCTTGCATCAGGATTTATTACAAAAGACCCTGCTATTCTTGCAATTCGTACTGCAGCCACAGGACCACTAAAAGGAATATCAGAAATAACAAGCGCTGCCGACATACTTATAATTCCAAGAATATCAGCAATATTTTCATCTCCATAGGAGAGAACGTTAACAATTCCCTGTGTTTCGAAATAAAAACCTTTTGGAAACAGAGGTCTTATAGGTCTATCAATTAATCTTGAAGTAAGAATTTCTTTTTCCGAAGGTCTGCCTTCACGCTTGAAAAATCCTCCGGGTATTTTACCTGCAGAATATGCTTTTTCCTGATAATCTACAGTAAGGGGGAAAAAATCCAGACCTTCTTTGGGATTTTTATCAGCAACAGCAGTGGCAAGAACCACCGTATCTCCATATTGTGCAACAACTGCTCCGTCAGCCTGTTTAGCAATTTTGCCAGTTTCTAAGATTAATTTCCTGCCGCGAACTTCAATTTCAACTCTTTTCATTATTTCCTGATTTCCAGACGTTCAATTACCTTTTCATATCTTTGTTTATCAGATTGTTTAAGGTAATCAAGCAATTTCCTCCGCTGGCTGACGAGCTTAAGAAGTCCTCTTCTGGAGTGATGATCTTTTTTATGTGTTTTAAAATGCTCAGTAAGATAATTTATCCTTGAGCTTAGCAGTGCTATCTGAACTTCGGGCGAGCCGGTATCATGGTCATGAATCTTGTATTCATTTATGATAGACTGCTTTTGTGTTTTGTCAATAGCCATCTATTCACCACCTTTCGATAATTTTGTAATATTTAAAATACCATATAATCGTTATATCTGTAAAGTTTAACAATATTTTACAAACAAAAGAGGGACAGACTGAACGCCTGCCCCTCTTTTGTTTGTTGATATTTATACAGTTGATTTGCTTAAATCTTTCTTCATTTTTTCTTTCAAAGCAGCCTGAGCTGCTGCAAGACGTGCTATAGGAACCCTAAATGGAGAGCAGCTAACATAATCAAGTCCAGCTTTGTGACAGAATTCCACAGATTTTGGATCTCCGCCATGTTCTCCGCATATTCCCAATTTAAGTTTTTTCTTAACACTTCTTCCTTTATCTATACCTATTTTCATAAGCAATCCTGTTCCGGATTGATCAAGAGTTATAAATGGGTCATTTTCAAGTATGCCTTTTTCAATATAATAAGGTAAAAATCTTCCGGCGTCATCTCTTGAAAGACCGAATGTTGTTTGAGTAAGATCATTTGTACCAAATGAGAAGAAATCAGCTTCCTGAGCAATCTCATCAGCTGTTATAGCAGCTCTCGGAAGTTCTATCATAGTGCCAACTGTATAGGTTACTTTTGTGCCATACTCTTTTTGAACCTCTTCAGCTGTTCTTATTGTAAGCTCCCTCATCATTTTCAGTTCCTTAACATGAGCTATTAGAGGTATCATTATCTCGGGAATCACTTTAATTTTATTTTTTGCAAGCTCACAGGCAGCCTCCATAATAGCTCTAACCTGCATTTCGTATATCTCAGGATATGTTATTCCAAGCCTGCATCCTCTGTGTCCAAGCATGGGATTGAACTCCTGTAATGCTTTATTTCTCGTTCTCAGTTTTTCAAAAGGTACTTCCATAGAAGAAGCTAATGCTTTTAGTTCTTCGTCAGTATGTGGGAGAAATTCATGTAAAGGCGGGTCAAGAAGCCTTATTGTTACAGGGAGTCCTTTCATTACTTTAAATATTTCAATGAAATCACTTTTCTGGAATGGAAGTATCTTGGCCAGAGCTTTTTTCCTTCCTTCAGTATCATCAGCAAGAATCATTTCTCTTACAGCACTTATTCTTTCCGGGGCAAAAAACATATGTTCTGTTCTGCATAAACCAATGCCTTCTGCGCCGAATTTTCTTGCAACTTCCGAGTCATGCGGGGTATCAGCATTTGTTCTGACTCCAAGTTTTCTGAATTCATCCACCCATTTCATAAATATGCCAAATTCACCGGTTAGTTCGGGAGTAACAAGTGGAACTTCTCCAAGAATAACATCTCCTGTTGTGCCGTTCAGTGTAATATAATCTCCTTCTCTTACAATAGTTTCATTAACAGTAAAATATTTCTGAACTTCATTAATATTAATAGCACCACAACCTGCTACACAGCATTTACCCATTCCTCTTGCAACAACTGCTGCATGCGATGTCATTCCCCCTCTGGCTGTAAGAATTCCCTGCGCAGCATTCATGCCTCCTATATCTTCAGGAGATGTTTCTGCTCTTACAAGAATTACCTTTTCCCCTATTTCAGCAGCTTTTTCTGCATCTTCAGCAGTAAATACAACCTTACCTACGGCAGCGCCAGGAGAAGCGGGGAGACCTTTAGCTAACACTTTAACTTCTGCCTTTGGGTCTATCATTGGATGGAGCAATTGATCAAGCTGTTCAGGGTCTATCCTTAAAACAGCGGTTTTTTTGTCAATTAATTTTTCTTTAACCATATCTATTGCAATCTTCAAAGCAGCAGCAGCAGTCCTTTTACCAACTCTTGTCTGGAGCATGTAGAGCTTGCCTTCCTGAACAGTAAACTCTATGTCAAGCATATCACGGTAATGTTTTTCGAGTTTTTTATAGATAGCATTTAGTTCTTTATATGCTTCAGGAAGTCTTTTCTTTAATTCCTCAATTTTAAGAGGTGTTCTAATACCTGCAACAACATCTTCTCCCTGAGCATTTATAAGACATTCAGCAAAAAACTGATTTTTACCTGTTGATGGATCCCTTGTAAAACCAACCCCTGTGCCTGAGTTTTCACCTAAATTTCCAAAAACCATTGATTGAATGTTACAGGCAGTACCGAGATTATCCGGTATATCATTAAGCTTTCTATATTTAATTGCTCTTTCGCCAAACCATGAACCAAAAACAGCATTTATAGCCTTTTTTAACTGTTCAAGCGGGTCTGTCGGGAAATCTTCACCAGTTGATTTCTTATATATAACCTTGAATTCTTCTGCGAGTTGTTTCAGATCTTCTGCATCAAGTTCAGTATCAAGCTTTACACCTTTTCTCTCTTTCATCATTTCAAGAGCACTCTCAAATTTTTGTCTGTCAATTCCCATAACAATGCTCCCAAACATTGTTATTAATCTTCTGTATGCATCATACACAAACCTTTCATTACCGGTCTTTTTTATAAGTGCATTCATTGTTGTTTCATTAAGTCCAAGATTCAGGACTGTATCCATCATTCCAGGCATAGAAAATTTTGCTCCTGAACGGACAGAAACCAGTAAAGGATTAACAGGATCTCCAAATTTCATCCCCATTGCTTTTTCAACCTTTTTTAAATTTTCAAGAACCTGTTCCCACATCCCGGGAGGGTATTTTTTTCCAGCCTTAAAATACTCATTACATGCCTCGGTTGTTATAGTAAAACCTGCAGGCACAGGGATTTTTAAATTTGTCATTTCCGCGAGACCCGCACCTTTACCACCAAGCAAATCCTTCATCTTTCCATTTCCGTCAGCTTTTCCAGCGCCAAAGAAATAAACATATTTTTTGTTTACCTTTTTTGCCATAAAATAACCTCCCAATATTTGAATGATAATAGAATACACCACAATAAAAAGAATTTCAATTCAATATCTTAAAAATAAAATATACATATAAAAACACGTTTTTAAAACCATTTGGTTTAACTAAATCCATTATTGTTATCTGCATCTTTCGGGTTAATAATAATCCTTGACTTTATATTTGTATTGAAAGACAATATAATTATAGAAAATAGTATAAAAATTATTTAAGGAGGAATATATTTATGAATAAAACCTTATACTTTTTAATATCCATATTTGTATTGATTTTCGTTTCTTATTCTTTTGCTATACAAAAAACCCCTGCCGAAGGAGAGCAGTTTCCTGATATTTCAATTAAACCACCTGAAAATAAAGATGATATAGACTATCTCGGCATAAAAGAAAAAAAATCTTTCAAGTTAGGACAGATAAAAGCTGATATTGTAATCGTAGAAATCTTCAGCATGTATTGTCCATACTGCCAGAAAGAAGCTCCGGCAGTAAATGAACTATTTAATAAAATACAGGAAATCAATAATTATAAAAATCATATCAAAATTTTAGGAATCGGTGCAGGCAATACCCAATTTGAAGTAAATCTATTTAAGAGTCAATATGATATAAAATTTCCTCTTGTCATAGATGATGACTTTAAAATACACAAAGCAATCGGTGAAGTTAGAACACCTTACTTTTTTGTCGTAAAAATAAATTCTGATGGTTCTACAAAAATACTTTACTCAAAAGTGGGTAGCATTCAAGAACCATCAGACTTTTTGAATATGATTGTAAATAAAGCCGGACTTTAATCAGGAGGTTAGTTTATGAAAAACAGAGCATCTTTTATTATTTATTTTCTTATCATATTATTATTTCTTTCATTCACTGTTTTAGGCGCTCTTGCCGCTTCAGAACAATTTAAAGGGAAAATTTTCAATCCAGGCGTTTTAAAACCGATTTTAACAAAAACACATTTAAAAAAGGGCATGAAAGCACCTGATTTCAGTCTTCCATCTATTTCGGGAGAAAAAGTTTCCCTGAGCCAGTTTCGTGGAAAGAAAAATGTTGTCATCTCTTTTGTCCCTGCAGCATGGACACCTGTTTGTTCAGACCAATGGCCTGGATATAATATTGCAAAAAGTTTATTTGAAAAAAATAATGCGATATTACTCGGTATAACTGTAGATAATATACCAACTCTATATGCCTGGACAAAAGAAATGGGAGACTTATGGTTTCCTGTACTTTCTGACTTTTATCCACATGGTGCTGTAGCAAAAAAATATGGGATTCTGCGTACAGACGGTGTTTCGGAAAGAGCATTATTTGTTATAGACAAAAAGGGAATTATACGATATATAGATGTTCATGATATTAATTCAAGACCTAATCTTGAGATGCTTATAAAAGAACTGGAAAAACTTGAGAAATAAGATCAATAAATGTTTAATAAAAATTTATTTTTAAGAAAATATATTTTTTCCTACGCCTTTGTTTTTATTCTAATTCTTTCGATTACTATACAGGAAGTCTCGGCTAATTCAGCCCATATAAAAAAGAATCAGTTTCTGCCTGTGCTTTCTTTTATTGATATTCTGCCATCTGAACATACTCAATACCTCGGGATAGATAAAAAAAATAAATTTTCTTTTAAAGATTTTCATGGTTCTATTTTTATTATTGAACTATTCAGCACATATTGCATGAGTTGTCCAAAAAACTATCCAATTTTAAATTCCATTTATAATTACATTGAAAGCAATAAAAAGCTAAAAGATAATGTTAAAGTTTTTGGTATAGCTGTTGGAAACACTAAAGATGAAGTAGATGAGCATATTAAGAAATACAAACTTATATTTCCTATATTAACTGACTACCAATTCATATTTCATAAAGCAACAGGAAGCCCTCGTGTGCCTTTTACGATAATTTGCAAAAAAATAACTAAGAATAAATTTAAAATTCTTTATATCCATGAGGGAATAATAGAATCAGAAGACATTATTCTAAAAAACATCCCTCACAGATTTTAAAAACAATTCAATTGAAATAATGCAGATATTGCAAAATTGAAAAAAGTCTGAAGCATAAGGTTTGCTTTTTATTGAAAAATCAACCCGTGATTTTGTTTCATAAATTGATTTATTGCCATTTCATTATGTTATTAGTTGTTCGCCACGTATTATAAGCTATTCGCTCTATGCTATTTGATAAACGCAATAACGCAATGAACGCAATAAACGCTATAAACGCTATAACGCAATGAACGCAATAAACGCAATAAACGCTATAACGCAATGAACGCAATGAACGCTATAACGCAATAACGCAATGAACGCAATAAACGCTATAA
>JACAFE010000046.1 GCA_013388435.1 Nitrospirota bacterium
CCTTCGTTATCGCTGATGTCAATGTCGTCTTCCCATGATCTACGTGCCCTATCGTACCTATGTTAGCATGAGGCTTTACCCTCTCAAATTTCGCCTTTGCCATATTCCCTCCTTTGTTAGCTTCCAGCAATTTGCTGAAAACAATTAGGTATCAAATAATATATTTCCAAATTTGTAAATTGCTCTATACTCACACTGGAGCCCATGACCGGGATTGAACCGGTGACCTCATCCTTACCAAGGATGTGCTCTGCCAACTGAGCTACATGGGCAAATTAACCGTTCAAGCCGTTCAAACTTTTCAGCCCGTTTAATATTGTTAATGGAGCGGGAAACGGGATTCGAACCCGCGACCCTCAGCTTGGAAGGCTGACGCTCTACCACTGAGCTACTCCCGCACACATAAAGTTTTTAGTGAATAGTCATTAGTGAAAAGTTAAATTTTAACATAATTAGAATTTTTAACTTTATCAATTCACTATTCACTGATAACCATAACTTAAGAATTTTACTTTTAAATTTGCATGGTGGAGAGGGGAGGATTCGAACCTCCGAAGGCTTCGCCGGCAGATTTACAGTCTGCTCCCTTTGGCCGCTCGGGAACCTCTCCATGGAGCCACCGAAGGGAATCGAACCCCCGACCCGCTGATTACAAATCAGCTGCTCTGCCTGCTGAGCTACGGTGGCTTCACCAAATTTTAAAAATATTTATAAATCTGAAAAAGACAACAATAATCCCTTTTAATTAGAATCTCAATTTAACAACATTTATTATAAAATGGTCAACCTTAATTATGCAAGAATATAGATGTTTTTTTTTGAAAAGCTCTTATTTTCTAAGAATTAATACTTCTTTGTCTTAATATCTCAAACAATATAATTCCTGCGGCTACTGAAACATTTAATGAATTAACTTTTCCGCACATTGGAATTTCAACTAATTCATCGCACATTTCTTTAACAGTCTGCCTGAGCCCTTTACCTTCAGAACCCAGAACAAGAGCCAGAGGTATATTTAACTTAATATCCCAGATAGATTTTTCAGTATTATTTTCAGCGCCAATTATTAATATATCATTTTTTTTCATTTCAATGATAGCATTTTTTATATTTGGCACTATTGAAACCGGAACATATTCAACTGCTCCGGCTGAGACTTTTGACATATCAGCGCTCAGAGAAACAGATCTATAAGATTGAATAACAACACCATGGACGCCTGCAGCATCAGCAGTTCTAAGAATAGCTCCAAAATTCCTCGGGTCTTCAACACAATCAAGCAAAACAAATAAAGGAGTTTCTCCTTTTATGAATGGATTTCGAATCAATTCATTTAGAGGCATATAATCTCTGGCAAGAACTTTTGCAGCAACCCCCTGATTGGATTTTCCAAAGTTCCTATCAAAAAAATCCTGGGCTGCTGTCTTTATTGGGATATCCCTGTTTTCAGCTTCTTTAATAAGCCACTTGGGTATCTGACGTCTCCCGGATGATATATATAATTCTTTTATGGTTCTTCCTGATCTTAGAGCCTCGAAAACAGGGTTAATGCCATAAATCCATCCATTAGCAAATTTTAATTTTCCAGCTTGTCCTATCTTTCTTATCTTCAAGAATAATCCCCTTTTCTTCGAGTTCTTTTCTTATCAAATCTGCGAGTTGCCATTGTTTTCTCTGTCTCGCCTCATTACGTTGTTTTATCTTTGATTCAATTTCCTCTTCTGTTAAAGCTATGCCTTTTAATTTCATTAAAGAAACATTCCACTCATATGCTGTTCTGTTAAATATATTCAGAACATTACCTGTTTCAGACAAAAGTTGTTTGGTTACTAAAAGAAGCTCAATATCTTTTGAACCTTTTGGTTTCTTATCAAGGAATCTATTAACTTCCTTTATAAGCTCGAAGATATGACCGAGAGCTAAAGCGGTATTGAAATCATCATCCATTGCTGATATAAATTTTTCTTTGAAAGAAAACACAAAATCAGAAAATTCATGCCCGGCTTTTGTAAATTCTTTGGTTTCTACATGTTGTTTTTCCATTGCATCATCAATTCTCGTTAAAGTGGTATAGAATCTATCTAAAGTGCTTTCAGCTTCTTTTAGCTGTTCATCTGAAAATTCAATCGGACTTCTATAATGTGTTGATAAAAGAAAAAACCTGAGAACTTCTGGGTCAAAGGCATTAAGAACTTCTTTTATTGTAAAAAAATTTCCGAGTGATTTTGACATTTTTTCTTTATTAATTGTTATGAAACCATTATGAACCCAATACTTTGCAAATGGTTTTCCAGTATATGCTTCTGATTGCGCTATTTCATTTTCATGGTGCGGAAATAACAGATCTGCGCCTCCTCCATGGATATCAAAACTCTTACCAAGATGTTTCAAAGACATCGCAGAACATTCGATATGCCATCCCGGCCTCCCCCTTCCCCACGGACTTTCCCAGAATGGTTCTCCTTCCTTTGATTTTTTCCAGAGAGCAAAATCCATAGGATTTTTCTTATTTTCATCCACCTCAACTCTTGCTCCAGCCATCTTATCTTCCATATCTCTTTTAGAAAGTTTTCCATAATCTTTGAAACTTTCAACAGAAAAATAAACACTGCCATTAACTTCATATGCAAAGCCTTTATCAATCAATCCTCTTATTATTTCTATCATCTCACTGATATATTCTGTTGCTTTCGGCTCTATATCAGCCCTTGCAACACCAAGTCTATCCATATCTGTGTAATATTCATCTGTATATTTCTGAGCTACTAAATCCCATGAAATGCCTTCTTCATTTGCTCTCTTAATAATTTTGTCGTCTATATCAGTAAAATTTCTCACATATGTAACTTCATAGCCTTTATATTTCAGATAACGTCTTATAACATCAAAAACAATAGCGCTCCGTGCATGTCCTATATGACAGTAATCATATACAGTCACTCCGCAGGCATAAATTCTTACTTTGTCAGGTATAAGCGGCACAAATTCTTCTTTCTTACCCGTAAGGGTGTTATAAATTTTCATAGGTTAAAGTTCCTTAAAATGTTAATTTATGAATTATACAATAAATCTTGAGATGCAATATAGTTATCCAAAAAAATCTTCCTTTTAAAATACAGCAATATTTTTTGATTAACCCAAAAAATACAGATATTGCTCATTGCTCGTAAAAAGACTGAAGGCAAAGAGCGGAGAGCGTTTATTGCGTTTTTTGCGTTTATAGCGTTGTAGCGTTTATAGCGTTGTAGCGTTTATAGCGTTCATTGCGTTATAGCGTTATAGCGTTAATTGCGTTCATAGCGTTTATAGCGTTATTGCGTTATAGCGTTTATAGCGTTCATTAAAACTGAACAGCGTAAAGCGTAAACAAAAAAGCTGAAGGCAAAGAGCCAAGAGCGTAGAGAAAAGAGCGAATAGCTTATAGTAAACAACTAATAACATAATCAAATGGCAATAGCTCAATTTATAAAACAAAATCACGGGTCTTTTTATACTGAGGCTGAAGTCGGAGCGTAAGCCTCAGAGATAAAATAGGCGACAATATCAAAATATAAAATAAAGCCATGTTCATTCTTATACTAAGGTAGTTTATTTTGTTTCATAAATTGAGTTATTGCCAGTAAACAACCCCCTTAATCCCCCTTAACAAAGGGGGAACAAAGGGGTTGTTATAGAAATAAATTGTTTCGCAACATCTGTATTATGTAAATTGTATTTTTTGGTTTATATATTTTTTTATTGTAAAGTAAACTAATTTAAAATAAAATGTTTTATAAAAACGATTGGAGGAAAATTAAATGGCTACAATCAAAAAAGTATTTGCGAGAGAAATTCTTGATTCAAGAGGAAATCCTACTGTTGAAGTGGATGTTATTCTCGACAATGGTATAACTGGAAGAGCATCAGTGCCATCAGGGGCATCAACAGGTAGCAAGGAAGCTATAGAATTAAGAGACGGAGACAAAAGACGTTACCTCGGCAAAGGCGTGCTGAATGCCATAAAGAATGTTAATGAAATTATTGCTCCTGCAATCATAGGGATGCCACCGGAAAAACAAAGCCAGATAGACAGACTAATGATTAAGCTCGATGGCACCAAAAACAAGGCTTTTCTCGGAGCTAATGCTATTCTTGGTGTTTCCCTCGCTACCGCAAAAGCTGCAGCAATTAATAAGAAGGTATCTTTATACAGATATGTCGGAGGGGTTAAAGCTGTCAGGCTTCCGGTGCCATTTCTTAATATTCTCAATGGCGGCAAACATGCAGATAATAATGTTGATATTCAGGAATTCATGATAGTTCCGAAAGGTGCAAAAACTTTCAGAGAAGCCTTAAGAATGGCTGCTGAGACATATCATACTCTCAAGTCTGTTTTGAAATCCAGAGGATTAAATACTTCTGTAGGAGATGAGGGAGGCTTTGCTCCGAATCTGTCCTCGAATGAAGAAGCTATCCAGATAATTATCAGCGCGATCGAAAAAGCCGGATATAAACCCGGAAAACATATTTCAATCGCTCTTGATGCTGCCGCGAGCGAATTTTACGAAGATGGCAAATACATACTTAAAGCTGATAATAGCAAACTTTCATCCGGGGAAATGATAGATTTTTATGAAAATCTTTTGGGTAAATATCCGATAATTTCTATTGAAGATGGTTTATCAGAAGATGACTGGGAAGGCTGGAAATTACTCACAAAAAGACTCGGCAAAAAAGTTCAGCTTGTTGGTGATGATATTTTTGTAACAAATCCTGAGATATTTGAACAGGGAATCAAACAACATATTGCCAATTCAATTCTTATAAAACTAAATCAAATTGGAACTCTTACCGAAACCCTGCAAACCGTAGATATGGCAAGAAAAGCCGGTTATACATGCGTATTTTCTCACAGATCAGGAGAAACAGAAGATTCTTTAATGGCAGATATATGCGTTGCGACAAACGCAGGACAAATCAAGACAGGAGCACCTGCAAGATCTGAAAGACTTGCAAAATATAACCAGCTTCTTAGGATTGAAGAAGAACTTGGCAGGAAAGCTGTCTTTAAAGGCAGTCTTAAGTGGTAATGCATGAAATGCCGGAGAAATATCGGCGTACCAGTATCAATAACAGGAGGGATTTCCCTCAGAAAAGATACCAAATATGTTTAAAAAACAACAATAGTTGATTAATTGTAAACAGATGTACCAAATATATAATCGTTTACAAATTTGCACCATCTGTTCTCAAATATAATTTTCTTGTTGACAAATAGAATTTTTTGTTGTATAAACATATACAGGTATATAAAATGTTAAAAAATTTATTTTCATCATCAATAAGAGCAGATGTTCTTTCTTTGTTGCTTAATAGCCCCGATGAACAGTTCTACATCAGGGAAATAGCCAAACTCCTCCGTAAAAATCCTTCAGGCATTAAACGAGAGCTTGACAATCTTGAGAAGATGGGAATTGTGACAAGTGAAAAGATTGTCAATCTGAAATACTTTCAGGCAAACAAAGAATCTCCTCTCTTTTCTGAACTAAAAAATCTTATTACAAAATCTCTCGGCTTACCCGGCGCACTGAAGGCTGTTCTTAGAGCATCAGGCGCCAAAGCTGCTTTTATTTTTGGACCTTATGCCGAAGGAGATGACGAAACACCGGTTAATTTATTTGTTCTCGGTGCTTCATCTTCTTCGCTGGCAAAGGATCTAAAAGATATAGAAAGAAGATTTAACCATGAGATAGATTACATTCTTATGGACGAGGATGAATATAAGGTTAAAAAGAAAAAAGGTGATTCAAGCCTGAAAAAGATTCTATCGGGCAAACGGATTACACTTATAGGTAGACTATAGGTGAGGTTTATTTCCGCATACTTTTATAATGTGCGGAAAGAAAGGGGGTGAATATAATGGCAGCAACAAAGAAAGCAGCAAAGAAACCGGCAAAGAAGACCGCAAAGAAAAAATAAGTTACCTTTTACATGTACAGACTTATTATTTGGGGCTGGGGATGAACCTCTCCAGCCTTTCTTTTGCGGTCTTCTTACATAAATATGTAACTCTATTATGGGGATAAAATTCAAGTAAAATTTGCAACTCTTTGAATTTAAATGATTTTTTAGGAATATATTACAGCGGGTTGTTGTGTGTTTTCAGAGACAAGCTCCCAATGGTCAGTATTCATAAGAAGCTTTTTAATAAACTTTATATTTGTGGTATGCCCTGACTTATTCGCAATGATATGACCGTATATAGGAAAACCGCATAATGAAAAGTCACCGATCAAATCAAGTATTTTATGTCTTACAAATTCATCCCTGTATCTCAATCCTGTTGAATTAAGAACCCCCTGATCGCCGAGAATTATTGCATTCTCGAATGAACCGCCACGCGCAAAACCATTTGCTTTAAGATATTCAACGTCCTTTAGAAATCCGAATGTTCTTGCAGGAGCGATCTCCATCATAAAATTCTCCTCTGTAAGCTCAATGCTCATAGCCTGCTCTCCAAGGAAATGGTGATTAAAGTGTATTCTATAAGTAATGCGTCTTCCGTTATAGGGAACAACAGCTATTTCAGAGTTTCCTTCAGATAAAGTAACCGGCGAGGTGATTTTTATATAAGGTCTTTTTTTGCTCTGTTTTGCTATCCCGCTCTTTATTATCAGATCTGAAATTTCAAGAGAACTTCCGTCAAGAATTGGCATTTCCTTGCCATTGACCTCAATAACAGCATTGTCTATACCAAGTCCAGAAAGAGCTGCAAGCACATGCTCAACAGTCCTGACTTTCGTGCCATTATAACCAAGAGTAGTTGCAAAAGCTGTGTCGGATACTGAATTAACATTTGCCATGATAGAAACATTCCTGTCAGTACGAACAAAAACAATACCGCTGTCACGGGGCGCTGGCTTTATACATACCCTTGAAAAACTTCCTGTATGCAAGCCAATACCTTCTAAAATAATTTCTTCTCTTAAAGTTCTCTGTAAACGCATCGTTATTATATAAAAGCAAATAAAATGCCAGATAGAAAATATTATTATATTTTGAACATATTGTCTCAAAACAGCGTCTTTACGGCGATAAGTAAAGTATTACTTCAACTTATAAATTAGTTTTTTGTGTTAAGTATTAATATTAAGTGTGGTTAAATTACAACACAACATTTTTCGGATTAAAATATATTTTCATGATTAATATTGTGGTAAAATGTTTAAATGAAGATCATGATTGGTATAATTGGTGGTAGCGGTCTGTATAATATCGAAGGGGTGATAGTTAAAGAAAAAACAGATATTTCTACTCCTTACGGAGCTCCTTCTGATTCTTATACCATTGCTGATCTAAAAGGCATAAATCTGGCTTTTCTTCCGAGACATGGAGCAAACCATTCAATTCCACCTCATAAAATAAATTACAGAGCAAATATCTGGGGGTTTAAAAAGCTCGGAGTTGAAAGAATAATCGCTACAGGAGCAACCGGTAGCATAGATGCTTTGATGTCCCCTGGAACGATAGTTGTTCCAGATCAAATAATAGATATGACAAATGGCAGAGAAGCTACTTTTTTCAATGGTGAAGAGGGTGTAGTTCATATTGATTTTACTGAGCCTTATTGTCCTGAATTAAGAAATTCTATTATTGAAGCCGGGAATATTCTCGGAATTAACCTGAGAAAATCCGGAACCTATCTCTGCACAAATGGCCCGAGACTTGAAACAAGGGCAGAAATTGAATTTTATTCTCAGATAAGAGCTGATATTGTTGGAATGACAGGGATGCCTGAAGCATGTCTTGCGAGGGAAGCAGAAATCTGTTATGCTTCCCTCGCTATTGTCACCAACTATGCAGCAGGAATTACAGGCAAAAAGCTTACAACAACTGAAGTTATTGAAAATATGAATAAAAGCAATGCTATCTTAAAAAATCTCTTGAAGAAAACCATCTTGCTTTTACCACCAATTAGAAAATGCTCATGTAAAGAAGCTTTAACCAATTCAAAGGTAAACTGATGGAAACAATTCTTGTTATAGAAGATAAAGAATCAATGGCAGAAATGCTTAGAGAAACTCTTGAATCAGAGGGTTATCGCGTACTTATTGCAGAAGAAGGTGAAAAAGGGATTAAATTTCTCAAAGAAAACAGAATTGACCTTGTCCTTACAGATCTCAAGGTCCCGATAAAAGATGGGATAGAGGTTCTCAAAGCTTCGAAAGAAGAAAATCCCATGGTTCCAGTAATTATAATGACAGCATATGGTTCTGTTGAAACTGCTGTCGAAGCAATGAAACTGGGTGCATTTGATTTCATAACAAAGCCCTTTGATACAGACCATCTTCTTATGTTGATAAAGAGAGCGATTGAAACCCAGAAGCTTGTCAAGGAAAATCTCCTTTTGAAAGAAGAATTCGCCACAAAACTCGGAATTCCCCGTATAATCGGAAAAAGTAAAAGCATTATAGATGTGGCACAGATTGTTCAAAAAGTCGCACAAACAAAAACAACAGTACTTCTCATCGGAGAAAGCGGAACAGGCAAAGAACTTTTTGCAAGGGCAATACACAATCTCAGTCCGAGAAAAGAATATCCGTTCGTGCCTATCAATTGTGCCGCTATACCAAGGGACTTACTTGAATCAGAATTATTTGGACACGAAAAAGGCTCTTTTACAAGTGCTGACACAAAAAAACTCGGCAAGTTTGAACTCGCTGATCATGGAACTATTTTTCTTGATGAGGTTGGAGACATGGACCTGACTTTACAATCAAAATTGCTCAGAGCAATTGAAACAGGTGAGATTGAAAGAGTCGGAGCTGTAAAATCAGTAAGAGTTGATGTCAGGATAGTTGCTGCAAGCAATAGGGACCTTGAAAAAGCTGTTGAGGAAAAAAAGTTTCGTGAAGATCTCTTTTACAGACTGAATGTATTTCCGATACAAATACCACCGCTTCGTGAAAGAAAAGAAGATATCCCACTGCTCGTAGATTTCTTTATTAACAAGTACTGTCAGGAAATCAAAACACCTATTAAAGAAATATCAAAAGAAGCTCTTGAACTTCTTTCAAATTATTACTGGAAAGGCAATGTAAGAGAGCTCGAGAATGCTATAGAAAGAGCTGTAATCTTATGTGAAGGAGATATTATTTCTCCCGAACATTTCATTCTTGACAAATATTCTAAGGCTTTTACAGACGAAAAACCCGGCGCAATCAGCGGGACTCTCGAATATGTATCGAAAGAAGCCACAAGAAAAGTGGAAATGCAACGGATAATGGATGTTCTTAAACAAACAAAGGGAAATAAAACAAAAGCTGCTGAAATACTTCAGGTAAGCTATAAAACTTTGTTAACAAAGATTAAGGAATATGGGATTGAGTCTTGACAGTCTTATTCCTGTAGAATTATCATAAACTTATCTTCTTCAATAAACTAACCGGAGGGATGGTGTGTCTGGACACTCTAAATGGGCTCAGATAAAACATAAAAAAGCAAGTACTGACGCAAAACGCGGAAAAATTTTCACAAAGATTGTTAAAGAACTTACTGTTGCAGCAAGAATCGGCGGAGGGGATGTCTCTGGAAATCCGAGACTGAGAACCGCAATCGAAAAAGCCAAGGAAGTCAATATGCCTGCTGATAACATTAAACGGGCGATTATGAAAGGCACTGGTGAGCTTCCCGGCGTTAACTATGAAGAATTGGTTTATGAAGGTTATGGTCCTGGTGGCGCTGCAATTCTTATGGAAATATTAACTGACAATAAAAACAGAACAAGCTCTGAAATCAGACATATAATGACAAAAAATGGCGGGAATCTCGGCGAATCCGGCTGTGTTGCATGGATGTTTCAGAAAAAGGGATATATTCTCGTGGATAAAACAAAAATAGACGAGGATTCGCTTATGTCAATTGTACTTGATGCAGGCGCTGAAGATATGAAAAACGACCCTAAAGAAGAAAGCTTTGAAATTATAACAAGCCCTGAAAATATGAATATTGTAAAATCAAGCATAGAAAAAGCTGGCATCCCGGTATCATTTGCTGAAATAACAATGCTTCCAAAGAACTATGCCACGCTTGATGGTAAAAATGCCGAACAAATGATTCGTCTGATTGAAGCTCTTGAAGACCATGATGATATTCAGAATGTTTATACAAATTTTGATGCTCCTGACGAGGTAATTAGCAAAGTTGGGAAGTAATATGCATACTTCCATACGCTCAACCTTTAAACGCAGATTTTTTGCAGGTCTAATAATATCAATACCAGCGATAGTAACCATAATTGTAATTAGCTGGTTCTTCAAGCTCGTTGATGGCTTACTCGAACCTTTTTATTATAATATTCTCGGTTACCACGTACGTGGTCTTGGATTCATTTCAGCTATTGTTATTATTTTCATCATAGGAATAATTTCAACAAATGTCATTGGACAGAGAATAATAGGATATGCTGAAAAAATTATGCTCAGGATTCCTGTATTCAAGGGAATTTATACTGCTGTCAAACAACTTGTCGATGCTTTTTCACCTGATAGCAAGGAAGTATCATTTAAAAAATTCGTGCTTGTAGAATATCCCAGACCCGGTGTTTTTTCTTTTGGATTTCTCACAAAGGGCAGTGTTATTAAAAAAGACAGAAATGGGAATGAATCAAAATTGAATGCAGTATATATCCCAACAAACAACCTTTATCTTGGAGAAATTGTGCTTTTCAGAGAAGAAAATATGTTTTATACAGACATTCCTATTGACGAAGGCATTAAAGTCATTCTTTCGGGTGGAATCGCTACTCCTTCAAAATTAATAGAGGCAAAAGAATGAGGATTTCCGCTGTTGTTCTCGCCGCAGGCCTTGGAACAAGAATGAAATCCAATATCCCGAAGGTTCTGCATAAAATACTCGGCAAACCAATGATTCAATATATAATTGATACAATTAAATCTATAAAACCGGAGAAATTAATCGTAGTAGCAGGTAAAAATATTAAAGAGTTAAAAGAAGCAGTTTCCTGGCAGAATGACATAATAATATTTGTAAAACAGACAGTACCTAAGGGCACAGGGGATGCTGCATTAAAGGCTTTGCCTCAACTTAAAGGTTTTACAGGAACAGTACTTATTGTGAATGGTGATACCCCTCTGATTACAAAAAGCACCATCTTAAATTTTTTAGCACTTCATAAAAAAAGGAAAAATCAGGTATCTGTTTTATCTTTTGAATCAAAAGAACCTTCATCCTATGGCAGAATTTTAAGGGATGAAAAAGGCAGGGTTATTTCAATAGTAGAGCAAAGAGACGCTTCAGAAGAACAGAAAAAAATTAAAGAGGTAAATAGCGGGATATATGCAATTGAAAATAATGCATTGAATCTACTGAAAAAAATACCTTTAAACACATCAAAAGGCGAATATTATCTAACAGATATTATAGGTATAGCAAAAAGCAAAGGATTTAAAACAGATGCAATCTGCATTGGTTTAGAAGAAGAATTAACAGGAGTTAATACCCGTGAAGAACTTAATCTTGCAGCAAATACCATGAGATACCGCATCATAAAGAAATTTCTTGAATCAGGAGTTACCTTCATTGACTTTGGTTCTACTTTTATCTCACCAAGTGCACAGATAGGACATGGTACTACTATATATCCCAATGTAATCATAGAAGGATTCACCACAATCGGGGAAGGATGCACTATATATCCGAATGTAAGAATAGTTGATAGTGAAATTAAAGACAAAGCAATAATAAAAGATTCAACTCTTATCGAGAGTTCTATTATCAAAAGCAATGCTATAATAGGACCTTTTGCACATATTCGTCCGGGCTCGGTTATTTGTGAAAACGCAAAAATCGGGAATTTCGTAGAGGTAAAAAAATCAATTATAGGCCAGGGCACAAAAGCTTCTCATTTGTCTTATCTGGGAGATGCAAAAATTGGCAATGATGTGAATATCGGAGCTGGAACAATAACCTGCAATTATGATGGTAAGAATAAATATATAACAACTATAGAAGATAATGTTTTTATCGGAAGTGACACACAACTTGTTGCTCCAGTTAAAATCGGGAAAGGAGCTTTTGTTGGAGCAGGCTCTACAATTACAGTCAATGTTCCTCCTGATTCTCTTGCCCTGAGTAGAGTTGAGCAAAAAAATATAGAGGGCTGGGCTCTTAAAAGAAGATTAAAAGAAAAAAGAAACAGCAAGAAATAACATGTGCGGGATAATAGGGTATATCGGGAATAGAAATGCGGTCAAAATAGTTATCGAAGGACTTAAACGTCTTGAGTATAGAGGTTATGATTCTGCCGGTATAGCTTTTTTCTTAAATAACAAGATAGAAGTTAGAAGAAAAACCGGAAAAATAAAAGAACTTTCATCAATGCTTGAAGAAGAAAATCCTGAAAGTTCCACAGCAATCGGACATACAAGATGGGCTACTCACGGAAAGCCTTCTGAGGAAAATGCGCATCCTCACAGGTCTGATGGAATAGTTCTTGTTCATAACGGGATTATCGAAAACTATCTTGACTTAAAAAAACAATTAATCGGAAAGGGTTATGTTTTTAAATCCGAAACCGATACAGAAGTTTTATCACATCTTGTAAATTATCATTCAAGGACTCTTACCCTTGAGGACGCTGTAAGAGCAGCTTTGAGAGAAGTTAAAGGAGCTTATGCCATCGCGGTTATAAATGAAAAAGAACCAGACAAAATAGTTGGCGTAAGAAAAGACAGCCCACTGGTTGCAGGAATTAGCGAAGGTGAATGCTTCATTGCCTCGGATATTCCTCCATTTTTAAATTATACAAACAGAGTAGTTTTTTTAAATGATTGCGAGATGGCTATTCTTTCAAAAGATGGCTGTATTTTCACTGATCTTGAAGGAAATATAATTGATAAAACTATCCAGACTATTTCATGGAGTCCCTCAATGGCTGAAAAAGGAGGGTTCAGGCATTTTATGCTCAAAGAAATATATGAACAGCCGAGAGCTATTGCCGATACATTAAGAGGAAGATTTAATATCGAAACAGGCGAAATCAACCTTGAAGAATTTTCTGTCAGGCCAGAGCAATTAAAAAATATCCAGAAAATTTTCATAGTTGCCTGTGGCACCTCATATCATGCCGCGCTTATCGGTAAATATATGCTCGAAGAACTCGTAAGAATTCCTGTTGAAGTTGATATTGCTTCTGAATTCCGATACAGGAAACCGATTATCTCTAAGGGTGATTTAATGATTGTAATAACTCAATCAGGAGAAACCGCTGATACACTTGCTGCACAAAGAGAGGCGAAAAGACTGGGGGCAACAGTTCTTTCAATATGCAATGTTGTAGGCAGTACATCTTCAAGGGAAGCTGACGGAGTTTTCTATACTCATTCAGGGCCTGAAATAGGGGTTGCATCTACAAAAGCTTTTACTACCCAGATTGTAGGTTTATACCTTTTCACAATCGCGCTTGGCATTATCAAAGAGAGGATTTCAAAACAAACAGCCCGGAACATGCTAAGAGAAATCCTTCTTCTTCCGGGAAAGGTCGAAGAAACTCTTCAATCTGATGAACAAATAAAAAATATAGCTCGTGAATTTTTCAAAGCAACAGATTTTCTGTATCTCGGAAGAGGAATATGTTTTCCTGTTGCGCTTGAAGGAGCTTTAAAATTAAAAGAAATATCATATATACATGCTGAAGGTTATCCTGCAGGTGAAATGAAACACGGGCCTATAGCTTTGATTGATGAAGAACTTCCGGTTGTCGTGCTCGCTCCAGAGGATGAACTTCAGAGCAAAATCTTATCAAATATTCAGGAGGTTAAAAGCAGAGGGGGGAAGATCATAGCTTTTACAAATTCTGGAACAAATGACATCTGCAGTTCTTCTGACAGATGCATTAAAGTTCCCGGGACTAATACATTCCTGGCAACAATCATTTTTACGGTTCCGATGCAACTTCTTGCTTATCATATTGCTGTTCTTAGAGGATGCGATGTTGATCAACCACGAAACCTTGCCAAGAGTGTTACTGTCGAATAGGAAGGGTTTGATGTATAAAAAATTTTGTAACCCTTTATGATTTCTGGATTTTTTAGTCTTAAATCTGTTATATTATTTATACGTCAAAGGAGATGCCCATGTATGATCTGAATCCCAAACAAAAAGAAGCCCTTAATTATTCTGAAGGGCCAATGCTTGTATTTGCAGGTGCAGGAAGCGGTAAAACAAGATTAATAGCTCATAAATTTATTCATCTCACAAAAGCAAAAAAACTACCTCATGATTCAATTTTCACTGTAACTTTCACAAATAAGGCTGCTGATGAGATGAAAGAGCGCATAAGCAGGCTGATTGAAAAAGATATTAATGGAGCATGGATCGGAACCTTTCATTCTCAATGCAGCAGAATATTAAGAAGAGAAATAAAAGCATTGGGATATAACAACAATTTCACTATTTACGATGAAGATGATCAGTATAATCTTGTAAGACATATCCTCAAAGAATTTAAGATATACGAAGCCCTATATAAAGGTATAGTTTCACGCATCAGCTTTCTTAAATCATCCTTAATAAGCCCTCAGGATTTCCTTTCAACTGGAGAGGGATTCGGATTCGATGAAAAGATTGCAAAAGTTTATGTAAGGTATCAGGATGAATTAAAAAGATGTAATGCACTCGATTTCGATGATCTTATAATGCTAACCATAAAATTGTTCAAAGAGCACCATAATCTTCTTGAAATGTATCAGAATAAATTTCAATATATCCTCGTTGATGAATTTCAGGACACTAATTTTGCCCAGTATCACCTTTTAAAACTGCTTGCATCAGGACACAAAAACATATGTGTTGTCGGAGATGATGACCAGAGTATTTATAAATTCAGAGGAGCAAACATAAATAATATTTACAACTTTGAAAAAGATTTTAACGGCACAAAAATAATAAAACTCGAGCAAAATTACAGATGCACCCAGCATATTCTCGATGTTTCAGGAGCCTTAATTTCGCGGAATCCGAAAAGGAAGATTAAGAATCTCTGGACCGAAAAAGGAAGAGGAGAAAAAGTCCATTTCTGCTGGTTCAATACTTACGTTGATGAAGCAAAATATATTGCAAGAGCTATCAAAGAATATTACCTTAAAGGGACTTATTCTTATCGGGATTTTGCAGTTTTCTATAGGGTTAATTTACAGGCAAAGGTATTGGAAGACGCAATAAGATACAACGGCATTCCTTACAGAATTGTTGGTGGAATTAGTTTTTATCAAAGGAAAGAAATAAAAGATATAATAGCATTCATGCGATTGGCACTTAATCATGGTGATAATGTAAGTTTTAGAAGAATAATAAATATACCACATCGCGGCATAGGTTCTGCCACAATATCTAAAATAGAACATGAAGCAAGGAAAAAATCTCTTTCTCTTTTTGACGCATTAAAATTAACATTAAAGGGAGAAAGTTTTGCCCCTGCTGTTAAAGAAAAACTAACCGAGTTTGTGAATATGGTAGACACATTTTCTGCAACAAAATATAAATCTGCAGGTGATATGCTCAAACATATCTATGAAACAACAGGAATTTCAGAAATTCTCGAAGAAGAAAGAAAAAATAATATAGAGGAACTTATCTCTTCCTCTGACAACAAAGATATTAAAGATTTTATTGACAGAATATCTTTGATAACAAATATGGATGAACCATGTAACACAGACTGTGTTTCCCTAATGACCCTGCATAACGCTAAAGGACTTGAATTCCCTGTAGTTTTCATAACAGGGCTTGAAGAGGGAGTCCTTCCTTACTGTAAAGCCCTCAACAATGAAGAAGAAATAGCAGAGGAGAGAAGATTACTCTATGTTGGAATGACAAGGGCAAAAGATGTACTATGGCTTACAGGAGCCAGAAAACGAAAGCTTTACACAAAGTTACAGGAACAGGAACCCTCTCGTTTTATTAAAGATATTCCCAGGGAATGCTGCAAATGGATAGAAAAAATTTCTTTCAATCATCCACTTCAACTCTCCACTATTAAACAAAAAATCAAAATAGCAGAGAACTTTACTATATACACAGCAGGATGCAGGGTAAAACATCCTTCGTGGGGGATCGGTGTGGTACGAGATTGTTATGGTGACGGCGATGACGCCAAGGTTATGGTAAATTTCCCAAATATAGGGATAAAGCGCCTTGCTGTTCGTTTCGCAAATCTTGAAAAAATTTAGCATGAAAATTACAAAAAAAGAAATTGAACATATCGCAACGCTCGCAAGACTTAATCTTACAGAGGAAGAAAAGGAGCTTTTCGGCTCACAGTTAAGCAGCATCCTTGATTATGTAGAACAATTAAATAAACTCGATACCAAAGGAATAGAACCCACTTCACACGTGATTTCACTAAATAACGTTATGAGAGAAGACACAGCCGTCTCTTCTTTATCTGTTGAAGATGCCCTGAAAAACTGCCCGTCGCATACTGAAAAATTCTACAGGGTACCGAAAATTATAGAATAATTTTATATGGATTATGTTTTCGGGTTAAATATTTAGTTTTATCAATGAATCTGGATTCACATTAATACCATTTAACTTAATTCCGAAATGTAAATGTGGTCCCGTTGCCCTGCCGGTTGAGCCTACATTTCCGATTATTTCGCCTTTTTTAATTTCATCCCCTGATTTTACCTTGATACGCGAAAGATGCATATATATAGAATAAATTCCAAGACCATGATCAATCACAATTGTATTACCGCCATAAAACAGTTCTTCGGTTAGAACAACCTTTCCGTTATTTGATGCTTTAACTTCTTCTCCCTCTTTACCCTTAAAATCAAGCCCTTTATGTATGCTCGTCCATTGTTCGTTCATTATTCTCTTCACTCCAAATAGAGTAGATATTTCATTTTCAAGTGGAAAAATAAAATTCCCCTCCCATTTCTTTTCGGTAATCAACCCGGATACTTCATTCATTTTTATATTTTCATCCTGAATCCTCTTGAGATCATCGTCAGACGGAAAGACTTTTTCATCCGGAAGATTCAAGGATACTGAAGGAAATATTTTTCTTTTTACTAACAAATTACTTTTGAAACTACTATTGCCGGACTTGATTTTTATTTTATATTTTCCTGGTCTGGCATTTATGTCAATAGCTCCGATTGCTATATAACAACCTTTCCCGAATTCTACAAAAGCAAATTCTTTTTTATTTATGAGAGCCACAGGTGTATTCTTATTCCTGAGGTTTTTTATCTTTATCAAAAATGCGTCTCCCGGAAAAATTTTTCGGGGCACTATCTGTATTTTTACAGGCTTTGCAAAAACATAACATGGCAAAACAAATAAAAATATAATGGATAAAAAAAGATATTTTCTTTTCATAAGAGCTTATAATATTTAAGACAGTAAAAATTCAAGCAAAGCCTTTTGGGTGTGGAGTCTATTTTCTGCCTGATCGAAAACAACGCTCTGAGGTCCATCCATTACTTCATCAGTTATTTCCTCTCCTCTATGGGCTGGCATACAATGCAGGACTATAGCATCCTTTTTTGCTTGCCCGAGGACTTCTTTATTAATCTGATATTTTTTAAATTTCTTTTTTTTCTTTAAAGCTTCCTTTTCCTGTCCCATACTTACCCATACATCCGTATACACTACATCGGCGTTTTCAACAGCTTTGAAAGGATCGTTTAAAACTTCTACATATCCCTTTGCGCGTTTTAAAACATCCGGAACAGGCTCATATCCTTTCGGACATGCGATTTTCATCTTAATCTTTGTAATTGAAGAAGCTTCAATGAGTGAATTTGCGACATTATTGCCATCTCCAACAAAAGCAAGTTTAATCCCTTCGAGTTTTCCTTTCTTTTCAAGAATGGTCATCAGATCAGCGAGAGCCTGACAGGGATGGTGTTTATCACTGAGCCCGTTTATCACAGGCACGGAAGAATATCTTGCAAATTCTTCAAGGGTTTTATGACTGAAAGTGCGAATTATAACCCCGCGAAGATACCTTGACATTACCTTTGCAGTATCATGAAGAGTTTCACCTCTCCCTATCTGTATCTCCCTGGGATTCATATATATTGCCTGCCCTCCCAGTTGATATATTCCAACTTCAAAAGATATTCTTGTCCTTGTCGATGCTTTTTCAAAAAGAAGACCTATACTCTTTCCGATTAGAGGACATTTATTTGCATCAATGCCTTTTTTTAAATCAATCGACCTCTTAAGCAAACCATTTAATTCATTGAAAGATAAATCCATTACAGTTAAAAAATCTCTTTTCATAAAAATAACCTCTCATTATTAACAAAACATGAAATGATAAACAGGCTACATCTTTAAGAAAATCTCTTCAAGAACTCCAATTAAATGGTCAATATCCTTTTTCTGAACAATAAGAGGGGGGATAAAACGCAGCACATTGCCAGAAGTATAGTTAATCAAAACACCCTTATCCAAACATGTTTTAACTATCCGAGCACAATCCGCATTTAATTCCATGCCAATAAGCAACCCGAGACCTCTTATCTCTTTAATCAACAAAGGAAATTTTTCCTTCAGGATCTGAAGTTTCTCTATAAAGTACTTGCCCATTCTTTTACAATGATCGAGAATAAAACCATCTTCAAGCAATGTTTCTATTGTAGCAACCCCGGCAGCGCAGACCAATGGATTACCGCCAAATGTAGATGCATGATTTCCGGGCACAAATGCAGAAGCTACTTTATCAGTTGCAAGCATGGCTCCTATCGGTACCCCTCCTCCAAGACCTTTTGCAACCGTCATTATATCCGGTGTAATGTTAAAATGTTCATGCGCAAAAAACTTTCCTGTCCTGCCCATACCCGTCTGAACTTCATCGAGTATCAACAATATATTGTTTACATTGCATATTTCCCTTACCTGCTTGAGATAATTACTCTCCGGTACTCTTACACCTCCCTCACCCTGAATCGGTTCGAGTAAAACCGCGCATGTTCTTTCATTTATAGCTTTCTCCAGAGCTTTTATATCATTAAAGGGCACATAAACAAATCCCGGAACGAGTGGTTCAAAACCAGTATGAAACTTTTCCTGTGCTGTTGCGGTAACTGCTGCGTATGTTCTTCCATGGAATGAATTTTCAGCAGTAATAATCTCATAACGTTCGGGACTTAAGTTTTCTTTTGCATATTTCCTGGCAAGTTTGATCGCAGCTTCAATAGCTTCAGCACCTGAATTGCAAAAAAATACTTTTTCTGCGAATGAATTCTCTACAAGTAACCGCGCAAGCTTTATTTGTGGTTCTATATGATAATAATTCGAGACATGAATAAGTCTTTGTGCCTGTTTCTGAATAGCAACAACAACTCTCGGATGACAATGTCCGAGAATATTGACAGCCACTCCTCCGACAAAATCAAGGTATTCTTTTCCGTCAGAACTCCATACTTTTATCCCCCTGCCTTTTCTAAGAAGAACAGGATACCTGTTGTAAGTATTCATAATATAACGACTTGATTCTTCTAAATATTTTTTTGTATCCATAGAGTGTAATAATAACTCAAAATATGGATTTAAATCAATTGATTGAAC
>JACAFE010000007.1 GCA_013388435.1 Nitrospirota bacterium
TTCCTCTCAAACGCTTCAAAATATCCTCAAAATATTTTTAAAATCCTTTGCCCAGCAAAAAGGAATTGAAAGGAATCTTTTAATCAAAAAATTCATCAAAAATATTCTTTATTCAAAAGAGCAGATTCAGATAAATCTTTATTATACAGAAGATTTTGACGCTTTCAAAAAATCAAATATTCCTTCAGGGGTTGGGTCGGGTGGGGATAAAAAAGAAAAGGGGACTTCTGCTTCTTTTTCCGAAAATCCCAAGTTCGTATTGTCAAAATTGGCTCCCGGGGAGGGACTCGAACCCCCGACAGGGTGGTTAACAGCCACCTGCTCTGCCGACTGAGCTACCCGGGAATAGACTATTTTTATAACAAAATATTTTTACTTTTGTCAAATAACCTTAATAATGTAGAAATCGCTCAAATAACGTCACATACAAGCAGCAAACTTTAAAATGTAATCGAAAGCAGGTTATTTGTAAACCTATAAGATTTTATATACAGCCTTTATTTTGTTTGAGCAGGTTGAGATGGTTGAACAGGCTGCTTTGCAACAGGAGCTTGAGCTGGTTGCTGTTGCTTTGTTGGCTGCATGGGTTGTTGAACATTTCCTCCCTGAACCGGTGCAACCGGAACAGGAGCTGGAATTGTCTGTTGAGGAACTGCTGTCTTTTTAATAACAGAAGTTCCCTTTGATGTAACAATAGCCAATATGAGTGAAGTTAGCATAAAAACTATGGCAACTATAGTTGTCATCTTGCCAAGAAATGTAGCAGCTCCTCGGCTTCCAAATAAGGTCTGGCTTGAACCACCAAAAGCTGCTCCCATCTCTGCACCCTTACCGCTTTGAAGCAGTACAACAGCAATTAGGAATAAGCAAACAAATACATGAACAATTATTAATAAAATCGTCATTAAATCCTCCGGGAATAAAATAATTACTAAAACTTTTGTCAGGATTGCTTAAAATCTACAATCCTTGCAAAACTTTCAGGCTTAAGACTTGCTCCTCCAACTAACACTCCGTCAACATCTTCACATGCCATCAAAGAATCAATATTCTCTGGTGTTACACTGCCGCCATATATTATACATAACTCAGAAGCTATATTTCCATATAGTTTAATAAGTTGTTTTCTTATGAAAGAATGCGCTTCCTGTGCTTGTTCAGTAGTAGCTGTTTTACCAGTTCCAATTGCCCATATTGGTTCATAGGCTATGACCAGTTTAGATGGCTCTATTTCATTTAGTCCTTTCTGAATTTCTTTCTGAAGAACTTCAAATGTTCTGCCGGCTTCTCTTTCCTGTAAAGACTCACCAATACAGAAAATAATTCCAAGTCCTGCTTTTTTTGATGCTATTATTTTCTTGTTTACAATTTCATCTGTTTCACCAAAATATTGCCTTCTTTCGGAATGGCCTATTATTACATATTGACATCCGGTATCTACGAGCATTAATGGTGATATTTCACCTGTATAAGCACCTTTTTCTTCATAAAAAACATCCTGGGCAGCAAGTATAATCTTAGTGCCTTTAATTATTTCAGAAGCAGGATTGAGTAATGTAAAAGGCGGAGCTATTACAATATCTGCATTTGATTTATTCACTGTCAGAGGAATAAAAACAGTAAAAAAATCTTTCATTTCACTGAGTGTTTTATTCATCTTCCAGTTAGCAGCAATAAAAGGTTTTCGCATGAAAATACTTTACTTTATAGCATTATGATTGTCAAGGTTTTTGTAAAAAATGGCAGGGGCTTTAAAAATATTGCTTCAATTAAGTAAAATATCACCTGCTGTTAGCTTTAATTAAATAAGGAGGCGAAAGTGAAAAGAAGAATTGATTTAAACGAAAAAGATATACCAAAGCAATGGTATAACATTCAGGCTGATATGCCTAAACCTGTTCCACCACCGCTTAATCCTGCAACAGGGCAACCTATTACTCCTGATATGCTTGCTCCTGTATTTCCGATGAATCTTATCGAGCAGGAAGTAAGTACTGAGCGCTGGATTAACATTCCTGATGAAGTGCTTGAAAAATATCTTATCTGGAGACCTACACCACTTTACAGAGCTACATTTCTTGAGAAATATTTAGGAACACCTGCAAGGATATATTTCAAAAATGAAGGTGTCAGTCCCGCAGGCAGTCATAAACCAAATACTGCTGTAGCACAGGCATACTACAATAAAATTTTTGGGATAAAAAGAATCGCTACTGAAACCGGAGCTGGACAATGGGGAAGCGCTCTTGCTTTTGCATGCAATCAGTTTGGACTTGAATTAAAAGTTTATATGGTAAGGATTAGCTTTAACCAAAAACCATATAGAAAACTTATGATGGAAACATGGGGTGCAAAATGTGTTCCAAGCCCAAGCCCTGACACCAATGCTGGAAGAAAATTTCTTGCTCAAAACCCTGAACATCCCGGCAGCCTTGGTATTGCAATTAGTGAAGCAATTGAAGATGCTGTAACAACTAAAGATTCAAGATATTCCCTGGGAAGTGTTTTAAATCATGTTCTTTTGCATCAGACAATTATAGGGCTTGAAGCTCAAAAACAACTTGAAGCAATAGGTGAATATCCTGATATAGTTATTGGCTGCGCTGGTGGCGGAAGTAATTTTGCCGGGATAGCTTTGCCTTTCATAAGAGACAAAATTCACGGGAAAAATATTCATGTAATCGCTGCTGAACCTTCTTCCTGTCCTTCAATGACAAAAGGCACCTATAATTATGATTTCGGAGATACTGCTGAAACGACTCCATTGCTTGCAATGCACACTCTTGGCCATAATTTTGTTCCTGCACCAATCCATGCAGGAGGGCTCCGTTATCATGGTATGGCGCCAATAGTAAGCAGACTTGTTATGGATAAATTAATAGAACCGAGAGCTTATTCACAGCTCGAAACTTTTGCGGCAGGAGTCACTTTTGCCCGTACAGAAGGTTTTATTCCTGCTCCTGAAACAAATCATGCTATCGCATGTACAATTGAAGAAGCAAAGAAAGCAAAAGAAGAGGGAAAAGAAAAAGTTATACTTATGAACTGGAGCGGACATGGTATTATTGACCTTGCTGCTTATGATGCTTATCTTTCGGGTAAACTTGACGATTATGTTTTACCTGATAATGAAATACAGGGACTTCTTAAAGAACTTGAGAAATATCCAAGACCTTAAAATTTTAGAACATATTATTACTTTGAACCACTCCCTTCAGTAAAGAGGGGAGTGGAAACATTTTTATGAATTATTAGTAAAATCTTTCTTAAAAGGATGTTTTCTTTGGAAATATATTGCCCTCAGTTAGGAATGCTTGTTGAATTTTCATACTGTATCTCTATGAATGAAAATCTTCCTTGTCGTATCATTGTCGGTTGCTGGAGAAACAGAATGGATATTATAAAATACCTTAAGGAAAATTATACTGACGAGGATTTAAAAAAAATATTTGAAAGTCCTCCTAAAAATAGACTGCAGAGAATAGTTGAAACAATAGAGAAAGAGAAAAAAACAGAGGAATGATTTTCAAATTTTTATTGTTCCTTATTTTATTGAATATTCCAGTTCCCTGCGCAAATGCTTCCGAGATTTATACTTATTCGAAAGAGTCTACAGTTATAGGAGAACTTCAAACATATCAGATAAAAAATAATGAATCATTGATTGAGATAGCTCGCAATTTTGGTATTGGATATAATGAAATCACTGATGCAAATCCAAAACTTGACCCGTTTATTCCGGGTAACGGAAAAACTATAACAATCTCAACACAGTGGGTTTTGCCTGATGTTCCTTCTTATGAAGGAATAGTCATTAATCTTTCCGAGATGAGACTATTTTATTTCACAAAAGATAAAGTAATGACCTATGCAATTGGTATAGGAGATGAAGGAAAAGATACGCCAGTAGGTAAATTTAAAATAGTCGAAAAACTTGTTAATCCAAAATGGACAGTACCTTTATCAATAAGAAAAGAAAGACCGGGATTGCCTGCTGTAATACCTCCTGGACCAAACAATCCATTGGGGACACATGCCATGAGGCTTTCAAGACCTTCAATTTTGATTCATGGTACAGACAAGCCTTATGCAGTTGGTAGAAAAGCAAGTCATGGTTGTATCAGACTTTACCCTGAAGATATTCCGGAGCTTTTTAAGGTGGTTCCCAATCAGACAAAAGTCACAATTATTCGTCAGCCACTTAAGGTCGGAGTATCCAATAAAAAAATATATATTGAAGTTCACAAAGAAAATGAACGTAATTTTAATTATTTTAATCAAGCAGTAAATCTACTCAAGAAAAAAAAGTTGTATCAAAATATAGACAAAAATAAATTAATTTCTGCTCTAAGAGAAAA
>JACAFE010000032.1 GCA_013388435.1 Nitrospirota bacterium
AACACCCAGTGTAAGCGAACCATAGACTACGGTTTATGCTTTTACTTCATCCAATGCCTGTCTTGAAATGACCAACGATAATCTTAGCGATCATCTGTTCACCTCCTTTTTGAAGTGATACACTAAATTATAAAAAGATATATAGACTTTGTCAATCCAATCTATAGATGTAATTTTATCAATTTTGGGTAAATTCTTTTAAGAGCTGTTTCCCCCATTGTTCGTTCAGACGATTTAATACAGAATATAGTTTTCTCTATGCCCTGACCATGGTTAAAACAACACAAGCTTTCTTTTACAAAATTTTTACATAAAAATTTTCACTACCACCAAAACTCCCTTGATATGAGATAATAATTGAATAAGAATTATAAAAATAACATAATATTACATGGCTATGTTAAAGGAAAAAATTGGTAAAGTTTTAAAAACAAGCATTAAAGTTTCAGGCGCTGCTGCCCGTATAATCACCGGAGTTGGTGCTACTGTTTTGGCTTTACTTGCCTTCAAAAAAAGTAAGTCCAGAAAGTAAGGAATAATATGAAGCTTTCTTTTAGAAATTTTTCGATAGATCTTTCACGCAGAACTTGTATAATGGGAATTTTGAATGTTACTCCTGATTCTTTTTCGGATGGCGGTCTGTATTTTGAAAAATCCCTTGCTATTGAACGGGCAAAACAGATGGTTGAAGACGGGGCTGATATAATTGATATTGGTGGGGAATCCACGAGACCTGGGGCTGAACCTGTAAGTCTTGATGAAGAATTAAATCGTACGATTCCTGTGATAGAAGCACTCGCGAAAGAAATAAAAGTTCCCATATCAATAGACACATACAAATCTGTAGTGGCAGAAAAAGCTCTTAACGCAGGAGCATCAATTGTGAATGATATAAGCGGGTTAAGATTCGATCCAGAAATGGCGAAAATAGTTGCAAAATATAAAGTGCCTGTTGTGATAATGCATATTAAAGGTACGCCGAGAAATATGCAAAAAGAACCTTTTTATGAAAATCTTATTGCTGAAATAAAACAGTATATCGAAGATAGTATTAATATTGCCCTGAATACAGGTATTGATAAAGATAAAATTATAATTGACCCGGGTATAGGTTTTGGTAAAACCTTTGAGCACAATCTCGAGATAATTCATAGATTGTCAGAGTTCTCGACTTTTGGAAAACCTGTATTGATAGGGTTATCAAGGAAAGCTTTCATAGGTAAAATTCTGAATAATGCATCCCCACTGGAAAGAGTTGAAGGAACTGCTGCAGCAGTTGCAATCTCAATAATGAATGGAGCTAATATTATCAGGGTTCATGATGTTAAACAAATGACAATGGTCGCAAAAGTTGCTGATGCGATCAAAAAAATGAAGATTGAATAACAATGAAATTGTTACTTTTCTATGCTCATTCGTGGTGGTATAAAACAGCTTCTAAAAGTCTTCAGTATGTGCCGGATATAGAAAAAGAAGAGAATATCGAAAAGACAGTTGTTGTTTTTTTACATGCTGAGCTTGAAGATGAAAAGAAAGATAAAAGTCTTCTTGAGAAGCTTGTAAAGAATATTAAATGGATTGCCGGAAAGTTTGGGACAAAAAATGTCGTAATTCATTCTTTTAACCATCTTTCTTCAAGTAAAGCATCTCCGGAATTCTCGGAACAGATAATAAAAAATGCGGCTTTGAAATTAGAGAATTCTAACTATAAAGTTATCTGCACTCCTTTTGGATATTTCAATGAATTCAAGATTCATGTTGGAGGAGAAAGTCTGGCAAAAGTCTTCAAGGATTTATAGTATTTTTTATAACCTCTAACTTCATATATGGCCTTAAAACTTCAGGGATCACAACGCTGCCATCCTTTTGTTGATAATTTTCAAGAATTGCAACGAGTGTTCTTCCTATTGCAAGACCAGAACCATTAAGAGTGTGCACAAATTCAGTCCCCTTTTTCCCTTCGCGTTTAAATCTTATATTGGCTCTTCTTGCCTGATAGTCAGTAAAATTAGAACAGGAAGAAATCTCCCGATATTTTTGCTGGCCAGGCAGCCAGACTTCAATATCATAAGTCTTTGCAGCAGAAAAACCGAGGTCTCCGGTACATAGAACAACCACTCTATAAGGCAGTCCGAGTTTCTGAAGTATCTCTTCAGCATTATTGGTTAAAGATTCAAGTTCATTGAATGAATCCTCTGGTTTTACGAATTTTACCATCTCAACTTTGTTAAACTGATGTTGTCTTATTAATCCTCTTACATCTTTTCCATAAGAACCTGCTTCACGTCTGAAACAAGGGGTATAGGCTGTGTAGTAGATTGGGAGGTCTTTTTCATTCAATATTTCATTTCTGTGTATATTGGTCACAGGAACTTCTGCTGTTGGAATAAGATAAAATTCAGGATCAACTATTCTGAAAAGCTCAGCCTCGAATTTTGGAAGTTGACCCGTGCCCTGCATGCTTTCCCTGTTTACGATAATTGGAGGAAAAACTTCTGTGTAGCCATTTGAAATATTATTGTCAAGCATGAAGTTCATTAGAGCTCTTTCAAGTTTTGCTCCAGAGCCTTTCATAATGGAAAATCTTGCGCCTGCGATTTTTGAAGCTCTTTCGAAATCTATAATTCCCAGAATTTCGCCAATATCCCAGTGATTCAAAGGTTCAAAATCAAAATTTTTCGGTTCACCCCATCTTCTTATCTCGACATTGCATGTTTCGTCTTTCCCAACAGGAACTGTTTCATGGGGAATATTGGGGACGTTTAAAAGAAAATTTATTGTGCTATCCTCGAGTAATTTTAATTTTTCATCGAATCCCTTAATTGTATCAGATACAACTTTCATTTCTTTTATCAGTTCTGAAGCGTCTTTTTTCTGACTTCTGAGTTTTCCTATTTCTTCTGATACCACATTCCTTTTGTTTCTGAGTTCATCTGCTTTTTGCTGCAACAGCCTTTTTTCTTCTTCTGCCTTAAGGAATTCTTCGAGACTAATATCGTAATTTCTGTTTTCAAGAGATTTTTTTACAAGCTCAATATTTTCTCTGACAAATTTAGGGTCTAACATAAAACCTCCGTTGATAGCGAATCAATTCCTCTTATTTCTAAAACTTTGTTTTTTGATGTCTTGCCTGTCAAAATTATTATAGAACTTTTTCTGATATTTAATTCCTTTGAAAGAAATTCAATAAGCTCTTTATTTGCAGCGCCTTCAACAGGCGGAGAATTGAGTTTTATTTTAACTGTATCACCTATAAAACCAGCAAAACCTTTTTTTGAAGATTTTGGTTCTATTTTGACCTTTATTATTATTCCGTTATCAGTTTTCTTATAAGGAATTTGCATATGTTAATGTTACCATAATAGAAATATATCTGCATAATTATTGACCCGTAAAATACATTTAAATAATCCAGATATATCAGGAATAATTTTTCATGATAGTTTTATAATTGTCTGGTTTGGGTTAAAATATATTATAAGAAATTTTTAGATAAACTAATTAAAAGGAGGAAGTAATATGAAGAAACTTGTTTCATTGCTTCTGGTGTTATCTTTCCTTGCAATGATTGCAGGCTGCACCCAATACCATGCGCAGGGTGCAGGAGCAGGAGCTGTGCTTGGTGGTGTTGCTGGAGCATTGCTTGATCGCAAGAATCCGTGGAGAGGCGGTGTTATAGGTGCGGCGCTTGGCGGTGCAGCAGGAGCAACTTTTGCCGATGTATCGGTAAGAGCTTCACAGGAAGCAGCAACAACAGGGAAACCTGTTGCTTATATGACTGAAGATGGCAGAGGAGTTTATCGTGCAGACCCAATTGACTATAATGCGCAAACAAAATGCCATAAAGTTCAGGAAAGAGTCTGGGAAGATGGCAGGCTGATAAAAGATCAGATAAAAGAAGTCTGTGAGGGCGAAAAATACGAAAAAAGGTATTAAAACTATCGGCCTCGTAGATTATTTATGAAATCTTCGAGGCCATTCGTTTCTCTGATAGGCTCGTAACATATGTTGTGTATGCATGGGATAACGCTTCCTTCATCTTCTCCATATATAATGCTTTTATAAGGGTAGAAAATAGTCCTTGCAGCTTTTGTAAGATTACTATTATCGCCCGCTCGAATATCAAGTTTCAAAGCATTAAAATATGCATCGAGTGCACAATAATAATACGCAGCATTTAGTCCAGCTTCTTCTGCCTGTAATGCAAAAAATTTCAATCCTTCTTCAGCATATCTAAAATATTCATTTTTATTAGTCATGAGAGATAGTCTAAGAAGAAGCAGTATTCCTGATGCATTTACAGATGGATGAGGCATATCAAGAATATTTTTCAGCCTCATATCGAGAATATCTGTTTCAGTATCATAAAATCCACCAGATTTATGATCCCAGAATTTTTCGAGACACAAATTCATGAGTTTTTCTGCGCATTCAAGATGTTCTTTTACGGCTGTTGCTTCGTAAATATCAATTAATGCTTCGATAAGATAGATATAATCATCAATAATGCCTTCTATATTTTCTGTGTGATAGACTCTGTCATCTTTCAGAAAAAGGCTTTTTATTCTCTCAATACTTTTAATTGCGAAATATTTTAAATTATCATCTTGTAATATATATGAAGCCTTAATAAATGAAGACGCCATTATCCCATTAAGAGATGTATAAAATGTTTTATCAACAAAAGGAGCTGGTCTTCTGCTTCTCCTTTCAAGAAGTTTTTTCATTGCTGAAGACAAAAGTTCCTTGATCTCTTCTGCCCCGATACCTGTAATAATTGACACTTTTTCAATATCAACTGCATTAAATAAAACTATTTTTGATTTATCATGATGCATTCTCCCTTTATCAGATAACATATGCAGGGAAAATATCTTATATTCTTCATCTGAAAGTAATTCCTTTAATTCATTTGTGCTCCAGGTAAAATAACCTCCCTCGTCATCAGATGTTATATCAGCATCCTGACTCGAATAGAATCCTCCTTCGGGATCTGATAATACTGTTTTTACGAAATATATAATACCTTCGGCAGTTTTCTTGAAAATATCATTTCCTGACAGGGAATATGCCTGTATATAATTTCTAAGTAGCCATGCATTGTCTTCAGCCATTTTCTCAAAGTGCGGGATTATCCATTCTGCATCGACCGAATATCTATGAAATCCACCCCCGACTTGGTCATAGTAGCCACCTTTGGACATCTTTTCAAGAGACATCATAACAGCCGAGCCAACAGATTCAAAACCCGAAAGAAAATATCTATTGAGCAGGAATTCTAAAGCACCTGTCATCGGGAATTTTGGCGCTTTACCGAATCCACCATGATTCATATCAAGAAAAGACAACATTTTAAGCATGGCTTCTTGAAGCGTTGATTCTTTTATTTCATCTTTTTCACTACCAATATTTTTAAGTGAATCCATTAATTTGTTGCTTATTTGAATAAGTTCAGGTTTTTTCGTTCTATAAATTTCAGAAATTGTTTTAAGAATCTTTTTGAATCCGGGGCGGCCCATATTATCTTCGGGCGGGAAATAAGTTCCTCCAAAAAAAGGTTTTCTTTCAGAAGTAAGGAAAACACTTAATGGCCAGCCGCCACCGCCGCCCATTGCCATTACCGCGTTCTGATAACGCCTGTCTATATCCGGTCTTTCATCCCTATCAATTTTAATGCAGATAAATAGAGAATTGAGAATAGAGGCAATTTCATCATTTTCAAAACATTCTCTGGCCATAACATGGCACCAGTGGCACCAGGATGCACCAGAGCTTAGAAAAACTGGTTTCCCCTGTTCTTTTGCAGAAACAAAAGCTTCGTCACACCAGGGGAACCAGTCTATTTTTTGATTTGCTGAATGCCTTAGATAAGGTGATTTTTCTCTGGCTAATCTTTTTATTTAAGTCTTCCTTCTACTGCTGACCAGTCAATATTTTTGAAAAAAGCTGCAATATAATCAGGTCTTTTTAATCCATAATCAATCATAAAAGCATGCTCAAAAACATCCATAATCAACAAAGGATTGCATCCTGCAGGATGTGAGACATCATGTTCATTAATCCAGAAATTGATTAATCTTCCGTTTGTCATATCCTGATAAAGTACCACCCATCCGATTCCTCTCATCGCACCTGTTGCTTTGAAGTCCTTTTCCCATGCTTCATATGTTCCGAAATTCTCTTCAAGCTTTTTAGCGAGTTTGCCAGATTTATCAAGGGGTGACTTCCCGCCAAGATTTTCAAAATAATATTCATGAAGTCTCATTCCGTTAAACTCCCATCCGAGCCTTCTTTTAAGTTCAGCATATTCAGGAGTTCCAGCCTTATCCTCTTTGAGCATCTGCCCTAATAAATCAAGAACCTTGTTGCTGTTAGTTACATAACCCTGATACAGGGTAAAATGGTTTTTTAACAATATTTCACTAAACCCTTCCATCCCGATAAGTTTTGAATAATCTTTTGCTGTGTAAGACATAATAAAACCTCCTCTCTTTTTTATTATTATATATTATTATTTACATAATTTATTATTCTTTTTCTGCAGGCTGAATATCCCTCGATTTTTTTAGTCAAAGGTATTCTAACCTTAAGAGTGGTTCCCTTGCCCGGTTTCCCCGATATTTTCAATGTTCCTCCAAGTAAATAAACTCTTTCTCTAATCCCTGTCAAACCATATGATTTTGCGTTTTCAATTTGTTCTCTTGTGATGCCTCTTCCATTGTCTGTAACTTCAAGTACTATATTTTCTAAATCTTTTTTCAAAGAAATATTCACCAGAGTTGCATCCGAGTGTCTGATTATATTTGTCAGAGCTTCCTGGTATATTCTATAAATTGCTGTTGAAATATCCTTATCAATAAATAACTCATCCGAAATATTTAATTCAAGATTATATTTGATACTTTTATTCTTAAGAATTTCTTTAGTATGCCATTCAATAGCTGCTGTAAGCCCGAGATGGTCAAGAAGCCCTGGTCTTAATTCTGTCGAAACTTTTTGAATTGTTTTAATCCCGGATTCAACCATTTCTTTCATTGATTCAATTTTCATTCTGATTGGTTTATGGTTGGTTCTTATTTTTCTTTCGAGCCATGCTAAATCAATATTTAGAACAGTAAAGAGTTGACCTAATTCATCATGCATTTCCCTTGCAATGAATTTTCTTTCCTGTTCAATAGCTGAGTGCAGATATGCAGAAAGACAGCGCAATTGTTCTCGTGAATTCTTTAATTCTTTTTCTGCCTGTTTTCTTTCGGTAATATCTTCGTAAACAAGCACAATCCTGTTATTTTTTGTTTTATTTTCAATGGGAGAAGCGCTGATCATGCAAACAATATCTCTGCCGTCTTTCCTGCGAAGCAAAAATTCTCCAGTAAAAAATTTTGATTTATCAATAGCAGAATGAATCTGTCTGCATATTTTCTGATAATCTTTTGTGCTCCTGCAAAGTATTTCAGGACTCCGTCCAATAACTTCTTCAGGGTTCCAGCCAAAAACTTTTTTCAATCCTTCGTTAGCAAAAAATATTTTCTGTTTGGTTAATCCAACAACTGCATGAGGTATTGTTCGGAGAATCGAAGATTTAAGAGCTTCTATTTTCTGTAATTGTCTTACCGCTGATTTGCGTTCTGAAATTTCACGATCTATAGATATTATAGTCTTGTTTGTTACATCTTTCAGGCTCTCCAGAAGTTCAATACTCGAAATGCCTGTTACCCTTGCGCTTAGATCGCCTTTTGAGACTTTGTGTAAAACATCAAAATATTCTGCAAGACTTATTGCGAATTCATGTGATTGATCAACGATTTCTCCGATTTCCCGGGCAGTTAAATTAATCATGTGTTTGAGCCTCGAAATTAAATCAATATCCGATTTTTCGGTAATTCTGACAGAAGGGTCACCAGAGGAAATTTTTTTTAGCGCCTCAAAAACTTCGGACATGGCAAGAGCAAGTTCCATGCTCATATTCTCGAGTTCTCTATCTCTTTCATCAACAATTCTGCGATATTCCTTGATCTGCTCATTAAAAATCCCGCAGGTTTCTGCCATAGCGCCTGAATCCATATTTTTAACAAAAACCTCACAGTTTATGCACATTTCAACTTTGTCAATGAATTTACCTTGAATTTCGTTCCTGCAATGCGTTCCAGTAAAGAGCCAGCAATTAAGATTTTTTGAATGGAATGCAGGACATTCAAGTTTATTGCATTTAAAAACTTCCCAGCATTTTACTTTACTCTTAGTCATCATTTTTTTAAGTTAATTCACGTTTGATTTTTTCCAGCAGGTTCCATGAATATCAAGACTTGCTCCCTGAAATGCATTAATTCTCTCGACCGTGCCTTCAAAAATAATAATATCTCCTGCGGAAATTCCTGAAGTTGCATCCTGTGTTGTAAAAAGCGCAACATTATATCCCTTTTCAGGACTACTCGCAGATGTAAGAATTCTTATTCTAAATTTTTCCTTGTTTCCGGGGAGTATATTGATCACTTTTCCCTCTCCCCTCGCTATTTTCCCATGAATCTCTTTGAAATATTCCTTAACCTGAGCTTTATTAACTTTATCGGGATCGATATTGATAAGAATTGTATTCACGTCAAGTTTATTTTCTTCAGCAAATAGATATGAACAAAAAATAACTCCTAAAACTATCCAGCAGATATTTTTAAAAATGTTCATAATTTCATCCTTTCATTGATTTGTCTTCAATATATGGAATAGTAAAATAAAAAGTTGAACCTTTGCCTTTTTCCGATTCGACCCAGATTTTCCCGCCATGTTGTTCTACTATGCGCTTGCATATAGCAAGACCTATCCCTGTGCCAGGATATTCTGATTTAGAATGCAATCTCTGAAAAATAATGAATATACGTTCTGCATCTTTAGGGTCGATTCCGATGCCATTGTCTTTAATAGAAAACAACCATTCGCCATTATTTTTTTTCGAAGAAATATGAATATGAGGCTTTTGATTGCTCTTAAATTTAATAGCATTTGCAATTAAATTCTGAAATAGACTTACGAGCTTGGTGGCATCTGCCATAACAACCGGAAGGTTATCATATGTTATATTTGCGTTATTTTCCTCGATAGCGGTCTTTAGATTTGCAAGGGCATTTTCAAGTACTTTTGCGCAGTCAGTTGGTTTGAAAGTCTTTCCTTTTGTGCCTATCTGCGAATATGCCAGAAGATCCTTTATCAATGTATCCATTCTATTTATGCCTTCTAAAGTTAAATTAATGAACTCGTCGGCTTTTGTGTCGAGTTTGTCTTTATAGCGTTTTGCGAGTAATTTTATAAAACCTGCTACAACGCGTAAGGGTTCTTGAAGATCATGGGATGTGGCATAGGCAAACTGCTGTAAATCGAAATTGGAACGCTTTAATTCTTCATTCAATTTCAGTAGATTTTCTTCTGCAACCTTGCGATTGGTAATGTCCCTTGAATTCACAACGATTCCTGCAACAGCAGGGTTATCAAGGAGATTTTTTCCAGTAACTTCCAGTACCCGCCATGAGCCATTTTTATGTTTGAATCTCACCTCAAGAGAAAGAGAAACCCCTGGATTCTTAATTGAATTCGAAAGTGTATTAACAGCTACTTTAATATCTTCAGGATGAACAAAATCAAGGACTTTTTTGCCAATAAGTTCTGTTTTACTATAACCGAGAAATCTTTCTATTGAAGGGCTTTCATATTTTATTGTTCCATCAGCCTCAAGAATTGTTATCATATCAGAAGAATTTTCAGTAATAAGCCTGAAATATTCCTCGCTGCGTTTAACATTTTCTTCAGCTCTTTTATTTATAAGAGCTATTGCGGCTATCTCTGAGAAGGCTGTCGCCATTCTTGAATCATCTTCAGTAAATCCCGAAGGTTTATTTGCTAATCCGAGCAATCCAATGACTTTATTTTCAATAATCATTGGAGCAAAAAGAATGTTATTGATTTTTATATGACCTTTGGGCAAAAACTGTGCCCATTTGCTTTCGCCAAAATTATTATTGAATATTGTCTTGCAGGTTTTATAAACTTCCCCTCTTAAGCCTCTTACAGGCATTCCGACTTCTGTTTTTACAGAACAGGTCTCCGTGCCAGAATCAATAAATATAATTTCGATTTCGAGGGTATTTTCTTTCAATAAAGCTATATAGCCGGAAGATGCTCCTGTAAGATTTCTGCATGCATAAAAAATAGAGCGGGCCGTACTTTCGAAATCATGGTATTTCAAAATAGAACGGGTACTTTCAAGCAAGGCAGCTATTTCCGCCTGTCTATTCCTGGAGAGTTCAAGAGCTTCAATTAATGAATACTCAGTGTCCATTAGTTTTGTTACGTCTGTGAGGGCTGTTCTGAAATTTCTGCATTTTCCATCGGAATCATTAACCGGCATGCTCTGTAGCTGGAAATAAAACAACTTACCGTCTTTGCGAATTATTCTTAGTTCACATGATTGTGGAGACTGTTTCAGAATAATGTCTTTGCAGTGAGCCCTGAATATTTCCATATCATCCTGTTCAATAAACATTGAAAAGGGTTTGTTTATCAGATATTCTTTTTTCATCCCGAGCATATTTGCTCCCGTAAGATTTACATCAAGTATCAATCCATTTTTATCAAAAGTAAAATATCCTAAAGGAGCAAAATCATAAAGGTCTCTGTATTTGTTTTTAGAATCCTCGAGCTCTTCTTTCAACTTAAGAAGTTCAAGGTTATATTTTTCGAGTTCTTCCTGCTTGGATTCGAGTTCATTGATTAAACGTTCTGTATCAAGAAATGATAATTCCTGTAATTTTTTATTTTGAGCTCTTATTTTCTTAATTGATGATTTCCCCATATAGATATTCTTTGAAAGTTTTATTTATAACACTATTCCTGATAAAGATTTTTAATGCCCTGCATCTGTAATAGTCAATATAACTAAATTATATTAATTTAATAATCTATTAGCAAATTCTGATAAAAATAAATTTATTACGCAAGAAATTGAACAACTTCTTATAAATACATTATAGTAGATTTATGTTTAAAGAGCGAGATTATGATGTAATTGTTATTGGAGCAGGTCATGCAGGCTGTGAAGCAGCTCTTGCACCTGCGCATCTCGGACTTTCAACCTGTTTATTCACAATCAATCTCGACACCATCGGACAGATGTCGTGTAATCCAGCTATAGGTGGTCTTGCAAAGGGTCATCTTGTAAGGGAAATAGATGCTCTCGGCGGAGAAATGGCAAAGGTAACTGATAAAGCAGGCATTCAATTCAGATTATTGAATTTATCAAAAGGACCAGCTGTATGGTCATTAAGGGCACAGGCTGACAGGGTCTTATATAAACTTGAGATGCGTAAGGCTATAGAATCTCAAAGAAATCTTGATGTTAAACAGGCATTGATTGATGAGATTATAATAGAAGATGGAAGAGTTAAGGGAGTTGTTACTTCTCTCGGTATATTTTATGGAGCGCGTGCTGTAATAGTAACTACAGGAACATTTTTAAAAGGTTTAATACATATAGGACTTGAGAATTTCTCTGCAGGACGAGCGGGTGAATTCCCTTCAATTAAACTTTCTGAATGCCTGAGGAATCTTGGATTAAAAATGGGAAGACTCAAGACTGGAACTCCCCCGCGTCTGGATGCCAAAACAATAGATTTTTCAAAAACAGAAACTCAATTCGGAGATGACCCTCCACCACATTTTTCTCACAGTACCGAAAAAATAACAAATCCACAACTGCCCTGTTATATTACATATACTAACAAAGAAACTCATAAAATTATTCTCTCCAATCTTGACCGGTCACCGTTATACAGCGGTAAGATCAAAGGCACAGGCGCAAGATACTGCCCTTCTATTGAAGATAAAGTAGTAAAGTTTGCGGAACGCGAAAGGCATCAGGTGTTTCTCGAGCCTGAGGGTCTTGAAACCAAAGAATATTATGCAAATGGAATTCCAACAAGTCTTCCATACGATGTTCAAGTAAAATTCGTAAGAACAATTTCAGGACTCGAAGAGGCTGAAATTATGAGACCAGGCTATGCAATCGAATATGACTTTGTTTATCCTTCTCAATTAAAACACTCTCTTGAAACAAAAACAATTCAGGGTCTTTTCCTTGCAGGACAGATTAACGGTACTTCTGGATATGAAGAAGCTGCTGCACAGGGACTTATAGCTGGCATAAATGCAGCGCTTAAAATAAAAGGTAAAGAACCATTTATTCTTGGAAGACATGAAGCATATATAGGAGTTCTTATCGACGACCTTATAACAAAAGGGACAAAAGAACCTTACAGAATGTTTACTTCAAGAGCAGAATACAGACTATTGTTAAGACATGATAATGCTGATTTGCGTCTTATGGATAAAGGATATGCTCTTGGACTCATTAATGAAGATCTATATAAAAAATTCAAAGAGAAAAAAGAACTAATCAATGAAGAATTGAATCGTATCAGAAACACAAGAATTAAGCTGGATATTAATAAAACAGAAAGTCTCGAACAATTACTGAAACGACCCGAAAATAACTATGAAATTATCGAAAAACTCTGTCCATCAAATAAATCTTTATCAGACGAGGTTAAAAAACAGGTTGAGATACAGGTAAAATATCAGGGATATATCAATCAGCAGATGCAGATGGCTGAAAGACTCAAAAAAATAGAAAACAAAAAAATACCTGAAGATTTTGATTTTAAGAAAATTAGCGGTTTATCACGTGAAGTTCTTGCAAAACTTGAGGAAATCAGACCGGAAAATCTCGGGCAGGCAAGCAGAATTCCGGGAATAACACCAGCAGCTATTTCATTACTTCTTATTGCCATAGAAAAATTAAGAAAAGGACAAACATAAAAAATTCTCATTATTGATAATCTTTTCTCAATAATGAGAATTTTAAAATTATCCTTCCGAAATAACTCCTGTAATATCCCGATAATAAAAGATTTTTCATTTATATTTTTAATGGCATAGCATTTGCTTAATATAATTTCAGGAAATTTCCATAAAATCTTCTACATGTAGAGAATCAAAATGAAGGGTTAAGCTGGAGTCTTCAGCAACCCAAGCAGACTGAAAAATCAGGTATCTGTCTGATACCTCTGAAAGTTAAAAGGAGGTGGTTATAAGAAGGATTTTTTATCAGTGTAAGGCAAAATTAGAAATTAACTTGGAAATTTTATGAGGAGGAAATAAGGAATGAAAAGAACGAGTTTTTTAGTAGCTATTTTAATAGCAATATTTGTTTCAGTTCCATTTATGGTTCAGGCAGCAATTAATCTTGGTGGCTCAGGTGCAGCAGCACCCGGACCAATGGTAAAATATGAACCTATTCCGGAAGGGCCGATAGGACTCTTGAATGGCGGGAAACATTATCAGATAAACCCTAAAAAAACAGCTTTGTTTATAATTGATCCTCAGAAAGTTTATTCTGATCCCGCAAGTCCTCTTTATTGTGAGAAGTATCAAACCGCTCTGGCAAATATCGAGAAACTTGCCAGGGCAGCACATGACAAAGGCATTAAAGTTTTCTTAATTAAACACGTTTATTATTCAGATGGCAACGGCGGTTATACAAATTGCGGCAGACTCTGTGATTTTGGTGTACAGGCACTATGGGGTGATGACAATCCGTGGTCTGAACTTGATGTTACACCGGGTATTCTTAAGCTTGCAAATTTCTATGCTGAGAAGTCAATTTATAGCTCATTTACTATACCTGTTGCCAGCATGTTAAGAATTCTTAAGATTGACACAGTGATAATTACAGGTTATATGACCGAATTTTGCTCTGTAACAGCTACAAGACATGGACATGACCTTGGATTCAAAATGATTTATGTAAAAGATGCAAATGATGGTCCGGCATTGCTTGAATCTTTAGGCGGTATAGATGAAAATGCGGCAATACCTTTCTGGCTTAGCATTCCTGTGGCAGATGTTTATGAAACTACCGATGATTTAATTAACGCATTACAGCAGTAAAATTCTATCTGTTTTTATATAAAGAGAGCCTGTTTATACGGGCTCTCTTTGTTTTTGTTTTACAATATTTACAATGACTTTTCTTATTTTCTTTGATATACTTTAAATAATCTTTATATATTAAGCCCCCCTGGTACAACCTTATTGAAGGAATTGCATTCAGGGGGTTTATTTTTAATGGAGTGGTATGAGCAAACTGACAAGAAAACAAATTATCGATATAGCAAAAAATATAAAATTGCTCATTCTTGATGTTGACGGCGTATTAACAGATGGGAGCATAATAATTGATAACAATGGCAATGAGATAAAATCATTTCATGTTAGAGACGGACACGGTATTGTAATGCTTTTGAGAAAAGGAATTAAAGTTGCTTTAATTACCGGAAGATATTCGAAAATAGTGGAAATAAGGGCAAGGGAACTCGGCATTAAAGATGTTTTTCAGAGATGCCGTGAAAAAGAGAGTGCTTATAAGATGCTTGCAAATAAATATAAACTTAAAAATAATGAGATTGCCTGCATGGGAGATGATGTTGTTGACATAGAGTTGCTTAAAATGTGTGGTTTACCGATTGCAGTGGCTGATGCTCATAGAGAAGCTAAAATGCATTCAATAATGATAACAAAGGAAAAAGGCGGAAAAGGAGCTGTAAGAGAGGTTTGCGATTTCATACTTAAAGCCAAAGGTTTTTAGTATGAGTACCCTTAAAATAAATATTCCAACACTTTTAACCCTTAGCAGAATAATACTAATACCGGTATTTATATTTTCAGTCCGACTTCATCCGATATTTGGAGCTCTGATTTTTGGTATTGCCTCACTCACTGATTTTCTTGACGGATACCTTGCAAGACGTTCCGGTGAAATCACAAAATTCGGAATAATTCTTGATCCTATTGCGGATAAATTCCTCGTAATTTCTGCCCTGATCGTTCTGGTAGATATGGAAAGGCTCGCCGCATGGATAGCTATTGTAATCATTGTAAGAGAATTCTTAATAACAGCTCTCAGGGTGGTAGCGCTTTCAAAGGACATTGTTATACCTGCGGAGATTGGTGGGAAAATAAAAACAGGTGTTCAAATAGCTGCAATCTTATGCCTCGTTCTTAACAGAGCTCTTTTTGACATTAACCTGTATGATATTGGCATTATTTTAATCTGGGCTGCTATGATTTTATCAATTATTTCAGGTGTTAAATATACAATATCATTTGGTAAAAATCTATGATAAAACTTTTAATACTTTTCCTTGTCGCATTTTTTATAGGTTCTGTTCCTTTTGGTATAATAATAGCTAAGGCAAAAGGTGTTGATTTACGAAAAGCTGGAAGCAGAAATATAGGCGCTACAAATGTACTGAGGTCGCTCGGAAAAGGACCGGCATTATTTACCCTTTTAGGAGATGTCTTGAAAGGAACACTGGCTGTAGCTCTCGGAAGATATTTTGGTCTTGATATATTTAATACAGGCTTGGTATCACTTGGCGCGATACTCGGACATAACTTCTCGATTTTCCTTGGCTTTAGAGGAGGCAAAGGAGTTGCCACAAGCATAGGAGTTCTAATTTTATATTCTCCTCTGATAGCTGTAATTACAATTGTTATCTGGCTGGTTACAGCCATTACAAGCCGCTACTCATCATTGGGTGCAATAGTATCTTTCTGTCTTCTGCCATTAAATATTTATCTTTTTGACATACAATATAAAGATAAAATAATCATAGCTTTCATTATTACGATTTTACTTCTGCTGAGACATAGAGAAAACATAAACAGACTGTTAAAAGGTACCGAGAGGAAAATTGGTGAAAGAGCATGAAAAAATACTCTATTTTTCTAATTATCCTTATATTGGTTCTACCCTCTATTCTTAAAGCAGGGGATTTATACGAGAATCAACTCAATAAGGGAATAATCAACTCTGACCTTTATGCATATCTTATGATTGAAAAGGCAAAGAATGATAAAGAAAAAGCAGAAAGTTTTCTTAGAGAAGCCTTAAAGTTTTCACCGGATCTTCCTGCTGCTTATTTCGAGCTTTCAAGAGCAAGTTTTAATTTCACTTCGAACGGGTTTTTCCAGACAGTGGATTATCTCAGACAGGGTATTGAAAAATATAGACATAATTTCTGGTGGTCTTTTATGTTTACAGCTACAATAACTTCAAGCATAATGATTTCATTTTTTGCCGCGATTTTTCTTCTTATATTAATAAGAATATCAATAGATTTATCATTGTTTAAGCATGATATCAAAGAAAACAGAGTGAAACTATCACTGTTGCTCACTTTTATATTTTCGGTTTTAGGACCGTTATTTCTCCTCGGGAGTTTATTGATGCTTATAAGTTTTTACAGGGATAAGTGGGGCAAGTCTGTACTTTATTCTTACCTGTCTGTTCTCATTATTTCTCCTGTAATATTTCATATCATTTCGCTTTTCTTTACTGCTCCTGCTTCAGCAGAATTAAAAGGAATCGTGGAGGTAAATGAATCAAGAGGAAACAGTTATGCTATATCAATTCTGAAAGGAAATAACAATGCTTCTGCGCTTTTTTCTTACGGACTTGCTTTAAAACGCGAAGGCAGATATAATGAGGCAATAGAAGTCTATGATTCGGTTCTCAAAATAAAATCCGATTCACGTGTTTATAATAATCTTGCGAATTGTTATTTTGCCATCAATAATTTTGAAAAAGCCAAAGAACTATACCTTAAAGCAAAAGAAATAAAACAAACGCCAGCCATCTTCTATAATCTAAGTCAGGTATATAGAGAAACCCTTGATTTTGAAAAGGGTGAAGAATATTTTCTACAGGCTCAGAAAATGGACCAGCAGGCTGTTTCAATGTACAGAGCAATTGCCAGCAGGAATCCAAATAGATTTGTAATTGATGAAACACTTTCATTCCCTGAAATCTGGGGGATAGCTAAAAACATCAAAGTAAAGGTTTCTACCATGGGTTTTTCTATTGTGCCACCTTCTTTAATACCTTTGATAGCTATCGGTATGATTGCATTTTTTATTTTTATAGACAGATATTTTAAAAACCGTGCTTATCCATGCAAAAGATGCGGAAAAATTATCTGTCCTTCATGCGAAAAACATATTTTATGGGGACATATGTGCAGAAATTGTTATCGTTCTATTGTAAGAATAGATGAACTTGATGCAAAAGAAAGAGTAGCGCGTCTTCTTGCTGTTTATGCTTATCAGACAAAGAGAAGAAATATTATCAAATTATTATCTTTTATATTGCCGGGTTCAGCTCAAATATATGCCGGCAGTATTGTGCAAGGATTTCTGATTTTATGGATATTTCTTTTCTTCCTTGCTCTTCCTTTTATGAATCGAGTATTTATTCCAGAGGTTCACGGTTCCATGCCACTCTGGTTCAGTTTGCTTTCACTCGCAATTCTTATAATTATTTATATTGTATCTAATTTCATTACAAGACGGAGGGTTGCCAGAGGATGGCTTTAGAAGGCTCTCTTAAAGATTTCGGGTTTGCAGATATATTACAATTGATTTTCTTCCAGAGAAAAACAGGAGTCCTGACTATTGAGGGAAGACTCGATAAAATCAGGCTGCTTTTCATTGACGGTAATATAACGGGCGCTGAATCGAAAAGAAGATCTGAAGCGAATAGGCTCGGCAAAATCCTTGTAAAAAAAGGAGTTCTTAGCGAGGAACTTCTACAGTCAATTCTTCAGGAACAGAAAAATACCAATACAAAGCTCGGGAATCTTATTGTGCGTAAAGGTATTGTTGAAAAGGCTGACATAGAAGAAATCCTTGAAAATCAGATAAAAGAAACAGTCATTCAGATTTTCAACTGGAAAGACGGAACATATGAATTCACGCCAACTGCAGTGCCTGTTGACAAAGAAATTCCACTGTCAATTGATACGCAGCACCTTCTTATGGAAGGCCTGCGCATAGTTGATGAATGGACCACAATAGAAGGCAAAATAACACTTGATACTGTTTTTATGAAAACAGGGATAATTGAAGCAGAACAACCTGAAGAAGAGAGAGAAATTCTCGAGCTCATTGATGGGGAAAATGATGTCAGCACAATCATAGATATTTCAGGCAAAGACGATTATTCTGTCTCAAAAGTTCTTGTGTCCCTGCTCGATAAAGGTATTATTGCCTCAAAAGAGGCTAAACCATTAATTGCTGTGCAACTTGTAATAACAGAAGCAAAACCTCCACTATCATATACTTTTCTTCCTTTAATTGTGATAATAATTGCATTTGTCATCTCATTATTGCCGGTTTTTACGGAATCAGGAGATATTTTAAAAAATTTCATAACTTCAAAGGATATAAATGAATTAAGGTTAAAAATCGAGGCTCATAAATTTTCTTTCGGAGAGTACCCTGCTGATTTGAATTCAATCATCCGGAAATCAGACCAGTGGCATCAACCCTATATTTATAAAAACTTTGGGGAATATTACACACTTTCAAGTTCAGGACCTGATAAAATATCAGGCACACCTGACGATATATATTAAAAATATATGAAGGCAGTAGTACTTTTAAGCGGGGGAATCGATTCGTCAACTTCTCTTGCAATAGCAAAATCCAATGGTTTTGATGTTTATGCAATAACTTTTGATTATAAACAGAGGCACAAAAGAGAACTTGAATCCGCAAAGATGATTGCAGCGGCTTTTAATGTTGTGGAACATCTGTTTATAAAATTCGATCTGAGCAAAATAGGCGGCTCTGCTTTAACATCTGATATTGCGGTTCCAAAATCGAAATCATTTTCTAATTCGGCAGGGTCTGTAACAATACCTGTCACATATGTGCCTGCACGTAATACAATATTTCTTTCTTTTGCTCTTGCATGGGCTGAAGTTCTTGAGGCGCAGGATATTTTCATAGGTGCTAATGCTATAGATTACAGCGGATACCCTGATTGCAGGCCTGAATATTTAAGGGCTTTTGAAAATATGGCCAATCTTGCAACAAAAATATCAGTTGAAGGCAGAGCTCATTTTAAAATTCATGCTCCGCTTATTTCAATGTCAAAAGGACAGATAATAAAAGAAGGTATAAAACTCGGGCTTGATTATTCATTGACATGGAGTTGTTATGACCCTCAACCCATAAGAAAAAAAACTTCGGATTCAAGATTCAAAATTCAAACCTCTGAATTTATTCCCTGCGGGAAATGCGATAGCTGCATTTTCAGACAAAAAGGATTTGATGAAGCAGGGATTAAAGACCCTCTTGTTTCGAGATGATAAAATTAAGAGGACATCATCTTGTCTGCCTTCATTTTTTCTCGGGTGAGAGCTTTTCGGAAGAATTTATCAGTAATCTTAGAGATATAAAAAAACGTGCAAATGAAGGAGAAACAATAAATACAGGTTATCAGGCGGATGATATATGCAAAATGTGCGTGTATCTTAAGAACAAAAAATGTCTTTATAGTGAAAATGCTGATATTGAGATAATGAACATGGATAAAACTGCTATGGCATTACTTGAGTTAAAACAGAATACAAACCTTAAATGGCAAAAAATCAGTGCAAGATTACCATCTATGTTTAAAGACTGGTACATAAAATATTGTGTTGAATGCGATTGGCTCAATATATGTAGAAAGAATAAAGAGTTTCTAAAACTTATAGCAGCTTTTTAGAAATGGAGGATACCTGATATAGAAAACCTTAAAAAGCTTAAAGTTAACTTTGATGAAATACAAAAAGCAATGGAAGATATTGACAGGGACTCTTTTGATTATTTTCTTGATTGTATAACAGGTGATGTTGTTAGTTTTTCTGAACAAATATTAAAAGAAGTAGAAGCAAGGCTATATGAGAATGATGATGAAGAAATAAAAGATGATATTGAATATATTGAATATGATGAAATTCCTGAATTGCCTGACTGGATGGAAGATGAGATAGAGCTTGCAATGGAAATACTTTTTGATGTTGAAAACAGGTATATAAGAATACCTGAGAGGAATTCCGGTACAGCTTTTAACACCATGATTGAATTTGTAAAAACAGTGGAGGATGAAGAACTAAGAAATATTCTAACCAGATCTCTTGAAGGCAAAGGGGCATTCAGAAAATTTAAAGTTGCTCTTCTTGAATATCCAAAGGAAAGGAAGAGATGGCACGGCTTTAATGCAAAGACTATTAAGCAAGAAATAATCCAGTGGCTTAAATCTATAGGTATTGAACCCGAGATATGATTGTTTTTTAATAAACTAATTTGATAAACTGGATTATAGCATTGCAAAAATATTGAGAGTCTGAATATAAAATCCAATAGTAATAATATCAACTTGATAATGAATTACAAAAAACTGCTTTCAGAATTTAAAAAGAAAAAAATCCTTGTAGTCGGTGATATTATCCTTGACCGTTATATATGGGGGAAGGTTAACCGTATATCTCCTGAAGCGCCTGTGCCTATTGTTGAAGTTACCGAGGAAGTCTTTCATCTCGGCGGAGCTTCCAATGTAGCAAATAATATTATTTCATTGGGCGGGAAAGCAACAATAGCAGGTGTTGCAGGAAATAACGACAGAGGCGGGGAAATACTCAGAAAAATGCTTGATTCAGCAGGCATTGTATATGATGGAGTTTGCTGGACATCGAGACCGACCACAATGAAGACACGTGTTATAGCCCATAGCCAGCAGGTTGTCAGGTTTGACAGGGAGGATAAAAACAGGCTTGAAAACAAGATTCTCAAGAAATTAATTGATTATATACGATTTGAAATCTCGGGTTATGATGCGGTAATAATATCCGATTATAAAAAAGGTGTAATTTCAAGCAAACTCATAAGCGAGATAATGAAATATGCAAAACCTGAAAATATCTTTGTTGCTGTTGATCCAAAAGTCGGTCATTTTCATTGTTATAAAAACGTTTCCTTAATAACCCCTAATTTAAATGAAGCTTCTCAAGCATCCGGCATTGATATAGTTGATGAAAGAACATTGTTAAGTGCGGGCAAATTATTGATGAAGAAGTTATCATGTGATTCAGTGCTTATCACACGAGGCGAACATGGCATGAGCCTTTTCAAAAAAGACTCTGTGGTACATATCCCCACTGTTGCAAAAAATGTTTTTGATGTTACAGGAGCTGGCGATACAGTTATTGCTGCCTTTACTCTTGCGCATGCTGCTGGAGCAAGTCTTGAAGAATCAGCCATTATTGCAAATCATGCAGGAGGCATTGTGGTTGGAGAGGTTGGCACCGCTGTTGTAAAACCCGAACAATTAATTAAATCATTAAATTCAAAAAATGGCAGAAGCAATATCACTATTCTCAGGAGGACTTGACAGCACCCTTGCAATCCTGATTTTAAAGGAACAGGGGATCAATGTTACTGCAATACGTTTCATAACTCCTTTTGAACCTGATTCCAATCCATTATCTGACATAAATGACCTTAATGCCCTTTCTCGAAGGTTTGATTTTAATCTTGACATATACAGAATAGCAGAGGAATTTCTTGAAATCGTCAAACATCCAAAACATGGTTATGGCAAAAATATGAACCCCTGTATTGATTGCAGAATTTTAATGTTAAAAAAGGCAAAAGAAATAATGCAGGAAACAGGGGCTGATTTTATTGCTACAGGAGAAGTTCTTGGACAGAGGCCTATGAGTCAAAAAAAAGACATGCTTTATCATATCGACAAAGAGGCTGATTTAACAGGAAATGTTTTGCGTCCTTTGTGTGCAGGTCTGTTAAGAAAAACGATACCTGAAGAAAAAGGGATAGTTAAGCGGGATTTGCTCTATAGTTTTAGCGGCCGTTCAAGAAAACCTCAAATGAAGCTGGCTAAAGAATTTGGTCTTGATAAATATCCTTCCCCTGCCGGAGGCTGCCTTCTTACAGACCCGATTTATTCAAATAAACTTAGAGATTTATTGGCACATAAATTATCTCCTGCCCCGAAAGAAATTGAACTGCTCAAAATAGGAAGACATTTCCGATTATCTCCGCATTGCAAAATAGTTGTTGGAAGAGACAAAACAGAGAATGAAATAATTCAATCTCTTGCATCAGATGATGATTATATCTTAGAAATTAAGGAGCACGGCAGCCCGGTTGTGTTAATAGAAGGTATTGCTACAGAAGAAGATATTGAAAAAGCAGCAGGAATCTGCGCGCGTTATTCTGATGCAAAAAACATGAATGAAGTTAAAGTCAGCATTATTAGGAAAGATGAACAACAGACAATGAAAGTGCAACCTGCTGCTGATGAATTTATAAATGCTATCAGGATATAATTAGCCCACTTAATTTATAAATCTGATGCTCATGGTTTTATGCTTTTTTTAATTGGAGCAAAGAGAATAAAAAACAAAAACATGGCAGTTTTTAATACACAATCAGGAATAAAAAAGTAAGCTGTCTTGTGGTACACTCTGTCATATAACCAAACATTTTTTGTTTGATATTTTATTTTTACAAACTCAATAATACCAAAGTTTTCAGGATTGCTGGCTATCTTTTTAGTGAATTTTATGAATTATCCGTGATAGCTCATCTTCGCAATTTTGTTTTCATAATACCGGGACGGTAGGAATTAATTCATCATATCTTAGAAATATATTTTATATGCCGATACGGTTCTTCATCCGATTATAGATATCTTTCCGATGCCCAATGCCAGGAATTATGACCATAGAACGATCGAATTCAAAAACAATACGATAGTCGCCAACGCGAAGTTTCAGTTTTTCTACAAGCGCAGCCAAAGCTATGTTCTCCTGAATCTCCAGAACATCCTCGATAAGATCCTCGACAACGGAAGACATCGAAAGACCTCTTGATTTTGAAAGAGTCTGCAAATCGGCATAAATACGTGGAGTTAAAACGACATTTATGCGCGGGTTTTTGGTAGGCATACACACCTCCCTTCTAATTTTTCAGTGTAAAACAAATAGCACACTAATAAAAGAAGAAGAAAAATAGGAAATGTCAATAATTTTACGTAACAAGTAAAATTCTATGTCTTGAGATTTAGACAATCGCTTACTATAATTTTAATTATGTACAGAAAAATTCTTGCAGCAGTTAATGAATTCACCAATTCAGAACTTGCCGCCCGTTATGCTCTGACTCTTTCACAATCATGTGATGCAAAACTTTTTCTTATTTTTGTTGCAGAAGAAGGAATTGAAAAAAATACTTTTAAAAGAGCAGAGTCAGCACTTGAAAGGCTTTTTATAGATGCAGAAAGCAGGGGTATTGAAGTCAAAAGCATCACAGAAAAAGGAGAGCCATATAAGAATATATATGATATTGTCAGGAAAGAACATATAGATTTGGTTTTCACTGCCACACGAAGGGAAGATGTAACAAAACGTTTTTTTATTAAAACTATCGCAAGAGAATTAATATTGAAAATGCCATGTTCTGTTGCTATGGTAAGGATAGTCCGTATGGGCAGAATTCATCCGACAAATATACTTGTACCTTTAAGAGGCATGATGAAAGACATTGAAGAAAGAGCTTTTTTCGTTGGGAAACTCGCTTCGGGTTTTAATTCAAAAGTAACCATATTTCATTGTCCGGAGCCGCTTACAGATTTCTTTCACGGGAGAATTTACCTTAATCCTGCTGTGAGAGAAAAGCATATTCCCGGAGACATCGAGACTTTTACTGAATACCTTAACAAATATGTAATTATTAATGAAAAACGAACCAGTTATGGCACAATTTCAAAAGCAATAACTATAGAAGCTGCCCATAAAAGAAATGATTTAATTATAATGGGAGCAAGCGAAAGAAGTCTTTTAAAGAGTATTATCAGCGGCAATCCGGTTGAGGAAGTACTTAAAGAAACACCCTGCGACCTGATTATTTTGAAATCAAAAAAATAAATATTAATGAAGATACATAATCTTTCTAAAGAAGAAGTTTTAAAAAATCTTTTCACTTCAGAAAATGGTCTCTCAGAACATGATGCTTTGAGCCGTCTTTCTGAATATGGGACAAATGAAATAAAAGAAACTAAAAAAAAGCCTCTATATCTGAAGTTTTTGTCACAGTTTACTCATTTTCTTGCACTTCTTCTATGGTTTGCTTCAGCATTATGTTTCTTATCCGAATATTTGCATCCCGGTGAAGGAATGCTTACTCTTGGAATAGCCATAATAGTTGTAATATTCATAAATGCCATTTTTTCATTTATACAGGAATATAAAGCTGAAAAAGCACTTGAAGCCCTGAAAAAACTTCTTCCTTTTTATGTAAAGGTATTCAGAGAGCAAAGAGAAAAAGAAATTTATGCAACTGATGTTGTTCCAGGAGATATTATTTTACTTTCAGAAGGAGATAAAGTACCTGCTGATGCGAGGCTGATAGAGTCTAATGATCTCAAAGTAAATAATGCTTCTTTGACTGGTGAATCAGAGCCAATGCTAAGAAGTCATGAACCATTTGATGGAGAATTTATAAGGAGCCCTAATATTGTTTTTGCTGGCACAAGTGTAACAAGCGGGTCGGGCAGAGCAGTTGTTTTTGCAACAGGAATGAGCACAGAATTTGGGCGCATTGCGCATCTTACAAGCGCTGTTAGTTCAGGGTTAACCCCCCTTCAAAAGGAGATAATCAGGACAACAAGAATTCTGGCAACTATCGCAGCAGCAGTAGGCATATTTTTTTTTATTTTAGGATTTTTAATAGGAAGAGATTTCTGGCACAATTTTATTTTCGCTATTGGTATAACAGTTGCACTTATTCCTGAAGGTTTGCTTCCAACAATGACCCTGTCTCTTGCTATGTCAAGTCAGAGAATGGCTAAAAGAAAAGCTTTGATAAAAACTCTTTCATCTGTTGAGACACTTGGCGCTGTAACAGTTATATGCACTGACAAAACAGGCACGCTTACACAAAATAAGATGACTGCTGTAAAAATATATTTTAATAAAGAGCTTGTTGATGTTAAGGATATAAAAAATGGAGTGGCAGATAATTTATTGAAAAATGCATATCTTTGCAATAATTCTCGTTTTATGGAAGGACAATATAAAGGAGACCCCACAGAAATTGCTCTATTAAAACTCGCAAAAGAAAAAATCGGGGATTTACAGGCAAAGCGCCTTAAAGAATTTCCGTTTGACCCTGACAGAAAAAGGATGACAACGGTTAATTTTTTAGAGGGGAAGATCAAAGCTTTTACAAAAGGCGCAACAGAAGGTCTTTTGCCTTTATGTAATACCTTTTATTTCAACGGTAATAAAATCCCGATTAATGAAAGCCTGAAAAAATCTATAATAGATGCCTGTCATATTATGATGGATAAGGGCTTAAGAGTTCTTGCTTTTGCGTATAAAGAAATAGAGGAAACAGGAGATAATGCTCTGGAACTTAAAGATATTGAAAACAATATGACATTTGCTGGTTTGATAGGACTTGAAGACCCTCCAAGACCAGAAGTGGCTGATGCAATAAAAAAATGCAAAGAAGCAGGCATAAAAATAATAATGATAACCGGTGATAGTAGTAGAACAGCAGTGGCTATTTCAAGGGAAATTGGATTAATAAAAGGTGATCCGATAATAATCGAAGGCTATGAATTTAATAGGATGTCTGATAAAGAGCTAATAGAAAAAATTCGGGCTGAAGAAATTATATTCACAAGAATGACTCCAAAACATAAACTAAGGGTTGTTACTTTGCTTAAAGAAGAAGGTGAAATAGTTGCTGTGACAGGTGATGGAGTAAATGATGCTCCTGCTTTAAAAAAAGCTGATATTGGATTGGCAATGGGAATTTCTGGCACAGATGTGGCAAAAGAAGCTTCAGACATTGTTCTGCTTGATGACAATTTCGCAACAATTGTGAATGCGGTTGAAGAAGGGAGAACGGTTTTTGAAAATATAAAAAAATTTATAACTTATATTTTTGCTTCAAACATACCTGAGGCAGTTCCTTATCTTGCTTACATACTTTTGAAAATACCCTTGCCTTTGACGATAATACAGATACTTGCAGTTGATCTGGGCACTGATATGCTTCCTGCTCTGGCATTGGGTGCGGAAAAGCCTTCACCATATGTAATGAAGCAGCCGCCAAGAAGAATGAAGGAAAGACTTTTAGATCTTCCTTTAATTCTCAGGTCTTATTTATTTCTCGGACCAATTGAAGCTGCTGCGTGTATGTTTGGATTTTTCTGGGTTTTATATAACGGCGGCTGGACATGGGGAATAATGCTTAGCCCGAATAATATTCTATATCTTCAGGCAACAACAGCCTGTCTGACTGCAATAATAATTACCCAGATAGGAAATGTATTTGCCTGTCGTTCTGCAAAGATGTCTGTATTCCAAATAGGATTCTTTTCAAATAGGCTTATATTTGCTGGTATAGCGGTTGAAATATTGCTACAAATATTTATTGTCTATCATCCAATTGGGAATAAAGTTTTTGCAACCTCGCCTTTAGATTTTAAAGTATGGCTCACTCTCATTCCCTTCAGCATAGCATTATTAATCGCAGATGAACTGAGAAAATTTTATGTAAGAAAATTCAATTAAACCAAAAAATATATTATTTGGTAAACTTTATATAAAGTATACACTATGTTAACTATTTAACCATGCACACTATTAAACTGTATGCATGGTTAATTTATATTTTTGAGGATAAATTATAACGCATCCTTTGCTGTAGCTTTTATCACTTCTTTGATATTTTTATCGAGAAACTCAGGGATAAAAGGAATATCCAGATTCAAGAAACCAGAAGTAATTACTGAAACTGCATCATCTTTTGATATTCCTCTGGACATTAGATATTCTACCTGTTCTTCAGCAATAGGGCCTATAGATGCTTCATGCGAGAGTTCTGATTTCATTGAACCCTCTGAGACGAGCTCAGGTATAGCAAATATTTTTGCTTTTTTAGAAAAAATTATACCCCTGCAATCAAGATGAGCTAAACAATAACCTTTTGTTTTTGCAATCAGGTCGCCTCTTGAATAAATAACGCTTTCATCTGCTCCAATTGTTCTGGCAATAGATTCACCTCTGGTGTCCTCTCCCTCAAGAATTATTCTTGATCCAAGATCAATGTAAGAATCCTTAAGCCCATAGATTACAGTATTGAATTTTGCAGAAGAACGGTCTCCTTTGAGATGAGCCACAGGAAATGACTGAATTGATTTTACAGGCTTAAGTAGCACGTAGTTATTAATAAATGAGCCATCTTCTTCTATGATTATTTTTGTTCTCGGTCTGACGTGGAAATTGTCTGCCCAGTTATGTATCATTGTGAAAAAAAGTTTGCCGCCTTTCTTTATATAAAATTCCGAGATTCCAAGATGTATGCCCTCAGCGTCATTTTTTGATAAAGAACATCCAGTTATTACCTGTAGCTCTGCTCCTTCTTCTACGATTATTATATTGTGGACATTCTGACTTACATAGTTTTCAGCAACAAGCAAACAGGACTGAACAGGATATTGCGGTTTCTGATTTGCAAAAACCCTTATAAAATATCCGTGTGTCATATTTAAAGCTACCTGAGAAGTATATTTATCCATATCAACAGGCACAGCTTTCCAGAAATATTCTTCCATCCAATCATATTTATTAAGAGCATCAGTGGTGCTCATTATCTCGAGCTGTCCTTCATAAGATTTATTCAGGCTCTCATAAACTACAGACTGGTCTATCTGCATATAAGAGCCGGATCTTTCTTTTTCTTCAAGATTTATGCCTGTTAAAATAGCAGCTTCTTTAACCTGCCTGGATAGACTTTCAAGGCTCTCTATTTTCCCTCTTTCGATATACTGTGTGTATTTTTCAAGATTAATATCAGGTCCATAAAGTGCTTTTTTATCTTTTGCCTTTAATGCTTTTTCTTCTATTTCTTTTAAATATTCCTTTGTTATCGGCATTCTGCACACCTCCTGTAGCCGTGCTTTTTTATTTCTGACAGGATATCTCTCGGGTTGCCTCTGCAAAGAAGTTTTCCATCGAAAACAATATATCCCTTATCAGCATTAACGAAATCAAGAATATATCCCGTATGAGTAATAATTATTGCACTGCGTTTTTTATCTTTCACTTTGTCTTTGCCTAACAATGAATTTATTGCTTCACCAACCAATGCTATATTTTCTATATCAACACCTGACTCTGGTTCATCTATCAGCACAAGATCAGGTCTCTGCACCATTAACTGAAGCAATTCAGAGCGCTTCATTTCACCCCCGGAAAAGCCATCATTCAAACCTCTTTGCATATGTCGGGAAAGATTTAATTTCTCAATTATGGAATCAAGATATTCTTTGCTCCGACCATTTGTATTAATAATTCCTATTAATTTTTCGAGGCTTACACCTTTAACCGTAGGCGGTCTTTGAAAAGATATTCCGAGCCCAAGTCTTGCTCTCTCATATAAATCAAGATGTGTTATATCCTCACCTTTAAAATATATTTTTCCCTGTTCAACCCTATATTTTGGGAAGCCCATTAATGTCATCATCAAAGTTGTTTTGCCAGCACCGTTTGGACCGAAAAGCACATTTATTTCTCCGTAGTTCATCGAAAAATAAACGCCTTTCAATACCTGACGCTCTCCTATTGAAACCCAGAGGTCTTCGGTTCTTAACATTTCTTCCATCCTAAACTTCCTCCTTTCAAAACAACACTTATTGCCAAAACTTAATCGCAGAGAACACAGGGAAAAACTCTGTGCCCTCTGTGTCTCATATTCTTTCCTCTTTTTATTAAACTATTGTCATTACCATAAAACAGGGAAGATTATTTTTATCCTTGCAATATTGTTAAATGACAAATTGCTTTATTAACGTGTTGTTTTTAGTATATAATTAAATTAACCTTTTTATAAAGAAAATAATTTATAAATTAATCTGGTCTTTCTTGTCGGGCTATTGACAAATTATTTAATATTTTAGTATTTTATGAAAAGAACATTCTACTTTAAATAAATGTATAAACCTTCCTGGATAGGCAAAGTCCTACCGGGTTACAAAACCACCAGAATATAAATCCAATAGGAGTTAATTAATTATGGATAATCCAAAGAAAAACATTATGACAGAAAACATGCCTATTTCTGCACTCAAGGAAAAAACAATTGACGAATTGACAGAAGTTGCCCGTGAACTAAATGTCGAGGGCGCAAGCAGCATGCGCAAGCAGGACCTTATATTTGCGATATTACAAGCTCAAACAGAAAAAACAGGATATGTGTTTTCAGAAGGAGTGCTTGAAATTCTGCCTGATGGGTTTGGTTTCCTGAGGTCTCCTGACTATAGTTATTTACCGGGACCAGATGATATATATGTTTCACCATCACAGATAAGAAGATTTAATCTCAGGACAGGAGATCTTGTCTCGGGTCAGATAAGGCCGCCGAAAGAAAGCGAGCGTTATTTTGCTTTACTCAAAGTTGAAGCAATAAACCATGAATCTCCTGATGAAAACATAAAGAGACCCTTGTTTGACAATCTGATTCCTTATTATCCCACCGAAAAAATAAAGCTTGATTATGATCCGAATGATTACTGCACAAGAGTTATGGATTTAATTACTCCAATAGGCATGGGACAAAGAGGCATGATAGTTGCTGCTCCAAGAACAGGTAAAACAATGCTTCTGCAATCTATAGCAAAAGCGATAAAGAAAAATCACCGCGATATTCATTTGATAATACTCCTGATCGATGAAAGACCCGAGGAAGTTACTGACTGGAAGAGGCAGGTGCCTACTGCTGAAATTATCAGTTCTACATTTGATGAGCCACCCCAGCGTCATTGCCAGGTCTCTGAAATGGTTGTTGAAAGAGCAAAACGCCTTGTAGAATGCAAAAGGAATGTGGTGATACTTCTTGACAGTATAACAAGACTGGCGAGAGCATATAACTCAGTTATTCCAGCAAGCGGAAAAGTACTGTCAGGAGGTCTTGATTCCAATGCATTGCAGAGACCCAAGAGGTTTTTTGGTACAGCAAGAAATATCGAAGATGGAGGCAGCCTTACAATTCTTGCTACAGCGCTTGTTGATACTGGAAGCAGAATGGATGACGTTATCTTTGAAGAATTCAAAGGCACGGGCAATATGGAATTGCATCTTGACAGAAAGCTCGTTGACAAGAGAATATTCCCGAGCATTGATATTAATGCATCTGGAACACGTAAAGAAGAACTGCTTGTTGATAAAGATGTTCTTAATAAGATGTGGATTCTCAGAAAAGTTCTAACGCCTCTAAGCACTGTTGAAAGCATGGAGTTTTTACTTGGGAAGCTTATGGGAACGAAAAATAATAAAGAATTCCTCGAAAAAATGAATAAATAAATTTTTGAGCAATGTCTGCATTAATTGTGTCAATCTAAAATGACCTCGAAAAATATTATTCTTGAAGATGACTATCATTGTTTCATTTGCGGAAAAAACAATCCTTTCGGGCTGCAGCTTGAATTTTCATTTCATAACGGAAAAGTTATAAGTGAATTTGTTTTAAAAAAAGCGCATCAGGGTTATAAGGATATAATTCATGGCGGTATCATATCTGCAATTCTTGATGAGGCAATGGTCAAAACAGCTTTATTGCAAAATATGCCTGCTGTCACTGCTGAGATCACTATTAGATTCCGTAATCCTTTAATGGTCGATGAACATGCTTTGGTTGAGGCATTTATAGAAAAAAACAAAAAGAAAATAATCGAGACGCGTTCAGAAATAAGAAAAACCGACAACACAATTATTGCAGAAGGTTATGCAAAATTAATCAGGGTTTGAAAGCTGTAAAACAATTATATTTCTTTTAATATCAGTCAAAGGTAAAGAAACAGTTATAATTTTACTCTTTATATTCTTAAGTTCTTTAATTTCTTCCTTAAATTTTGGCCCTTTGTTTAGAACCAGCAAGCCATTTTTTTTGATTATATGGGAGGTCTTCTTTAAAAAATCTTCAGTGCTGAACAAAGCTCTTGTAACAGCAACATCAACATGCTGTTCTATATCATAATTGACTCTTACTTTCTCGATTCGATTTTGTATTACACTTATGTCTTTAAGTCTGAGTTCCCATATAACATGTTTCAGAAAAACTGTTTTTTTAACAGAGGGTTCTATTAAAAACATCTTTATTTCGGGTCTTAAAAGCTTTATTGGTATTCCGGGGAGCCCTGCACCGCTACCAATATCAGCAACCTTAATTTCTTCTTGGGGGAGTGCTTTAAGATAAAGTAATGAATCAAGGAAATGTTTAATAATTATCTCTCTGTCGTCTAATATTGCAGTAAGATTATATGTTTTATTCCATTTTTTAAGTTCGCCAAGATAAAAAATAAAATTCTGTATCTGTTCCCCGGACAGAGAAAAATTTAATTCTGAAACTCCCTTTTTTAAAAGTTCAACAACATTTTCTTTAAACATTCATTATATATGATTCTGTATTAAACTACTTGCCTTTCATTGATTCCTTGCCTTTTCTTTTATCCCATCTTCCAGTAATTGTATTAATGACAGACAGGAACATTAATTTTATATCAAGCCATAAAGACATTTTCTCTATATATTCAAGATCATATTTTATTTTCAAAACCGGATCATCCTCTGGATTATAGACCTGCGCCAGTCCTGTAAGTCCTGGTCTTACACGCAGTCTTTTTGCAAAATCAGGAATTTTGGTTTCGAGAATCTTTTGTTCATCTATTGCAAGAGCTCTTGGCCCAACAAAGCTCATATCACCCCTGAAAATACTCAATAGACTCGGCAATTCATCAAGTGCTGTTTTCCTTAAAATTTTTCCAACTTTTGTAAGTCTCGGATCATCTTCCATTGTCCATGAAGGTCCTATTTTATCAGCTTCCTTGACCATTGTCCGAAACTTATATACAAAAAATTCTTTTCTGCCCATCCCAGCCCTTTTCTGTCCATAAAAAATAGGGAAGCCATCTTCAAGAAAAATCAAGAGCGGAATAATTATCCAGAGGACAATCCAGAGAGGAAATAAAATCACATGCGCTAAAATCAGAATGCTAAGATCAAATATACGTTTATATAAAGGAGATTTCAATTCCATATTTTTGGTGCCGGTGGTGGGAGTCGAACCCACACGGAGTTGCCCCCACCGGATTTTGAGTCCGGCGCGTCTGCCAATTCCACCACACCGGCTAACAAATGATTTTAAAGGATTTCCAGACTTTTGGTCAAATAGCTTCTATAACATGTAATTGCATTTTTTGGCTTAAGCTGTTTTTAGTTCACCTTTTAAAAATTCTCCTGTTTTTTATCCAAATGTATTGTAATTATCAAAATCACATGGAAAGTATTGTTTAAAGAGATTAAAACTTAATATCATCCCAATTAACCTCAACATTTTTATGGGTTCTTATCCTTACCCGAGAAATGGGATTCTAAAATTGGATTACGAATTCATCTTAATTTTTAAGAAATATGGGAATCCCCTCAAGGTTACCAAAGAAATTAAAGATCAATCAAAATTAACAGATGAGGAATGGAATCAATATTTTACAGGACATTGGAACTTCCCAGGAGAAAAACAAGATAAACACCTTGCGATGTTTCCTGAAGAGTTGCCAAAACGGCTTATCAAGATGTTCAGTTTTGTTGGTGATACGGTCCTTGACCCATTTATTGGAAGTGGCACAACCTCTTTAGCCGCAAAAAATCTTAATAGAAATTCTATTGGCTACGAGATAAACGGGGATTTCTTACCAGTTATAAAAGAGAAGCTTGGAATTAAACAGGGCAGTATCTTTCAGGATGTAACTTTTGAAATTATTAAGCAAGAAGAATTAAAAATAGATTTTAAAGAAGAGATAAAAAAATTGCCATATATTTTTAAAGACCCTATAAAATTTGATAAGAAAATTGACCCAAAGAGATTGAGATTTGGTTCCAAAATAGATAACCTCAACTATGAAAAGGGAAAATATCACAAAGTAAAAGAAATATTATCTCCGGAATTCATAGTCATAGATAACGGGTTAAAAATAAGACTGATTGGGGTAAAACCAAAACCAGAGAAGAATGGTGAAGCAGTTCAATTTTTGAAAGAGAAACTGAAAGGGCAAGGGGTATTTTTAAAGTTTGACAATGTAAAATACGATGAGAAAAACCACTTGCTTTGCTATCTTTATTTATGGAACAAAACTTTCATAAATGCCCATTTGATTAAAAATGATTTGGTAGATGTGGATACTTCTTTTGATTATAAATATAAGGTTAGATTTTTAAGCTTAATCAAATAGGTTTACTATGAAAGTAAAAATCACTATTGAGGAAATCAGAAAATATCTGGATATTGAAACGCCAGAATTTCCTAAGTATGTGGCACCGCTTATCAATTTAGCAAATCAGTATGCACAGGGAACAAGACCAAAAGTAGTGGGTCAAATGAGCGAGCTTATTAAGGAATTTGAGGGGAAAACATTAACTGAGTGGGAAGAGTGGTACTTGAAGAAAAACCCGATGCAATAAGGAATGCCACAGAAAAGATATTACTGAAACTGAAAGAACTTAAAAATGCCTTAAATAAAATTAATCGGGCAACTGTTGAACAATGGGTAAGAGATTTAGTAATTGTGAAAACCTATGCTGGGCTAAGATTTCAAGAAGCAATCTTGAAGAAAGGTGCAGAAATTAAAGGAACAAATTATAGACTCGCCGAGCCAGATGAAGAATCAAAAGGAATAGATGGTTACATTGGAGACATTCCAGTATCTATAAAGCCACATACCTATGAACTGAAATCCGCATTACCAGAGCACATAGAGAATAAAATTGTCTATTATAGAAAGATTGATGATGGAATCGAGGTTGATTATGGAGAGATTTTGTAATTAGCCACCTTATCTCCAAAAGGTTCGTGACTTATAGCACTCAACCAAATCCCGACTTCGTCGAGAATTTTTTATGCTAGGAACGTTAGCTGAACAAATAACTATTAACAGATAACGAATATAAAATGGCACACTAAAGTATCGAAAAATTTTTTACAACATATGAATTATTTCAATAGAATTTTGGGGTTTAAACGGTTTACATTATTCTGGATAACCAGTTGATATTAACTTTTATGCTATTTCAGGATTGTTCAGGTTATTCGAGAAATTGAATTTTGGTCGGGGCGAGAGGATTTGAACCTCCGACCCCCTGCTCCCAAGGCAGGTGCGCTAAACCAGGCTGCGCTACGCCCCGATTTGTAATTAATATTTAAGTATTTCAAGATAATCTGAAATATCTTTTTCTTCGAGCCCTTGCGCTCTTATTTTCCTCTCAAGAAGATCATCTGTTGCCTTTTGTTTGTTGCCCTGATATAGAGGGTCAAACTCAATTGCTTTAGTAATTGCTATTGAGGCTTCACCATACTGAGCTTTTGCATTATAGGCAAGAGCCAGTCCATAATAAGGCAAGTGAAAGGTAGAAAACCTTTTTATTGATTCCTTGAAAGAATCAAGGGCATCATCATATCTTCCAAGTCTATAATATACCATACCGAGATTATTTAATGCCATAGCAGCATTTTTATATTGAGGATTTAATATTGCTTTTTTATACGCATCTATTGCTTCGCTGTATTTACCGAGTTTTGCATATGCATTGCCGAGATTATTTGAAGCTTCAGAGAAGCTTTTATCTATATCAAGAGCTTCTTGAAAGTGTTCAATTGCCTTTGGATAATTTTCAAGTTTTACAAGATAAATTACGCCTAATGCATTGTGAATATCCTTATTGTATTTATTGAATTGTAGCGCTTTCTGAAATTCAACAAAAGCAGGTTGTATATTATTGTCATTCAGATACGAAACTCCTATCTGGTAATGGTAATTTGCTTTTTGCGCTGCTTCCTCAGATACAGTGCCTGCACATGAAGAAAGAAGAAATATAACCAATATTAAAAATAAATTGTTTTTTCTCATATTTTTTGCCCTTTCTTTTAGACCTTATTTTAACAGAAAAACAATAATACAAAAATATACATTAATTAATTTTAAATTGTTTTGACAAAAAATAAAAATAAATTTTATAATTGTTTCAAATTGTTTCAAAAGGTTTAGAATGCTTACAGAAAAAGAAATTTTAAGTGAATTAAAAATTTCAAGAACAACTTTGTGGCGTTTGAAAAAAAAGGGTTGCCATGTATAAAAGTAGGCTCTTCTTATCGTTATAATAAGTCTGATGTATTAGAGTGGGTATCAAATAATCAAGCTGATGAGTATTTACTTGATTATTTTGAAACACAACAAATATCAGAGAACCTTGAAATACAATTTTCATATCCAATAAATAATCAAGTAAAAAATACTTCTCCTTCCCAAAAAATAAAAAACAATTATCAAATAACAATTCCATATCTTTTAAGACATAATAAAGAGTATTTAGATAAATTACTTACCCAACACGAACTTCATGAATTACAAACACTACTTTCTAAATATAGTAAAGATATTCAGAATGAAGAAGCAGTAAGAATATTTTCTGACTCTTATTGTGCCATTCTTAAAAAAAGATACCAATCTGAATATGAATATGATATTAAATTTGATAAATTTTTAAACAATAGTAACAACTTGAAAATAATATGGGGAGATTGCTATAAAGCTCTTAAAAAGATGAAATCAGAATCAATACACCTTATGGTCACTTCACCGCCTTATTATAATGCGAGGGAATATTCGAAATGGGAAAATCTAAATAATTATCTCGAAGATATGAGATTGATTATTAGGGAATCATATCGTGTTTTGGACAACCATAGAGTTTGGGTATTTAATGTTGGAGATGTATTCGATAATGACAATCTTAAGACAAAGTCAGTTTGGGGTAAAAGAAGACTACCATTAGGTTCTTATTTCATAAAAATATTTGAAGAAGAAGGTTTTGAATTTGTAGATGACATTATATGGGATAAAGGCGAAGTTGAAAGCCAAAGACATAAAAACGGAGGGGTAAATTATCCATTTTATCAATATCCTATAAACTGTTATGAACATATCTTAATTTTTCATAAACATAGATTAGACATAAATAAGATACCCTGTCCTATTTGTGGTTCTCTAAATGTTAATGGTAATACTCAATCAGAAATCGGGGTGCAAAGCTGGGAATGTAAAAACGATAAATGCTTAGAAAGAAGTCCTCATAATAGAGGTAAAAGATTTTCTTTAAGATCAAATATGATGCAGGATATTTTTAAAAGAAAAACAGAAAATATTATTGATGAATTTACATTATTTAAATGGAGAAGGGATATTGTAAAATTTCCACCTGTAATTAAAATTGATCAAAATGGTAATAACAGACTTGGAAATTCTGCACCATTTCCTAAAGATATACCTGAAATGGCAATAAAGTTTTTTTCTTACGATGGGGAAAAGGTTCTTGATCCATTTGCTGGAAGTTTTACAACAGCAATTGTTGCTAAAAAACTAGGGCGTATTGGTATCGGTATAGAAATAAATAAAAATTTTGAGTCTGTTATTAAAAACCATATCATTACGGAATTAAACGGGATAATATTAGAAGAATATTTTGTTTAGTCCTTAGATAATTTCTTATCTAATATTCTGAAACGATCAATGACTTGCAATTTATCATATAATTCTTTTAATGTCTTAATATTTCCAGATTGTTTTACTCTCTCTATTTCATCCCAAAGTTTGTTAGAAGCAACTTCCTCAATTTCACCATTTTTGCATGATGGACATTTTGATATTTGGGAAGATACCTCTTTTCTTAAAAATAATTTTCCACAGTTTAAACATCTTTTACTTTTTAAAAATTTGCTCTTAATAATAACTTTATTGTAAAGATCACATTTTATGTTTGTGCAAGTAACCATATGTGTTGTATCCCAAAAAGCATTACATTTTTCGCAAATAAATTATAATGCCACAATATCTATTCTTTCATAATATGGAGGGAAAAAGACAATCTACCCTCTTTTAGAAAGTTCAAAGCCAACCATATGTTCTCCAATTTTCCCAAATTGCCCTTCTTTCATTTCCATAATTATTAATTAAAAAATAAAACGAGTCAAAATATTTTATTTATAAGTTATACAGAAAATAAAAATATTCACAAGCAATCAAGCTTACAAACTATAAGCAAAGAGCAAGAGCATACAAATTTATAACTCTTTATAGATTGAAAAGCTAACAAGTTATTTAGGACAAAAAATCTTAGATGTCGCTATAAAATTATTACTCGCTCTTTAGACTTGTTTAAGCTGTTCGAACGGATTAAATAATCTGACAGTTTACAGTTTCACTTTTTATTTTTAATAATGAGAGAGTGACATCTGCACTATTCGGGGCAACTTTCAACATTAACAGAATCTGATAAACATCTAAAAAGTTCAGAGATAATATTATACTTTTCTTCCCAGGAGCTTCCGTCTGTAGCAATTTCAAAACCATCAGGTAAAAATTTCAGTCTTTTATCAACTTTTTCCTTAAGCATAAATATATCTTCAGGTTGAACTTTTGTATTGTTTGAAAAGTGTATGCTTATTATACCCTTTGATTCATTTATTTTCTTTATTAATAATTCTCTCGATAATATTTTAAGTTTCATTATATCAAGCAAACATCTGACCTCAAAAGGTATTTTTCCAAAACGATCCTCTATTTCTGAAGCTATAGAATATAATGCATCAGGAGATTTTGAAGCTGCTATTTTCCTGTATAAACTCAATCTTATAGTTATATCTTCAACATAATTTTCAGGGATAAATGCATTGACTTTCATGTTAATGGAAGGCTCAAATTCTTCTTCAATTTTTACTCCCTTTAATTCAGCAACTGCTTTCTCAAGCATTTCCATATAAAGATCAAGTCCTACGGCATGAATATGCCCTGACTGTTCTGCTCCGAGAAGATTGCCAGAACCTCTGATCTCAAGATCTTTTAATGCAAGTCTGAATCCTGCTCCAAGATAACTCATTTCCTGTATTGCCTGAAGTCTTTTTTTTGCTTCAATTGTGATAATATCTTCACCTGGAATCAGAAAATAGGCATACGCGCGCAAATTGCCTCTTCCTACGCGTCCTCTCAATTGATACAAATCCGCCAGTCCCATTGTATCCGCTCTGTTTATTATTATAGTATTGGCTGATGGTATATCAAGCCCCGAACCTATTATTGCTGTTGAAACAAGAACATCAACTTTTTTCTCATAGAAGTTAAACATAACTTTTTCGAGATCTTTTTCATTCATCTGACCGTGAGCTACCGCTATTTTGATTTCCGGTATCAAATTCACAAGATAATCTGCAATTCTATATATATCCTTGATCCTGTTATGTACAAAAAAGACCTGACCTTTTCTATCCAATTCATGCGTGATTGCGTTCTTTATGATATTTTCATTAAAAACCGATACAATGCTTTTTACTGCAAGTCTTTCCTCCGGCGGAGTTTCGATTATACTCATGTCCCTGATATCCGAGAGAGCCATGGATAAGGTTCTTGGAATCGGAGTTGCTGTCAGTGTCAATACATCAATACCTTTCTTTAATTCTTTTATCTTTTCCTTCTGGCTAACTCCAAATCTGTGCTCTTCATCTATTATTAGAAGTCCGAGATTATAAAATTTTATATTCTTACCGAGTAATGCATGGGTTCCTATAACAATATCAATATCTCCATTGTTAATGGCTTTTATAGTTTTTTTCTTATCCGATGTTGATTTAAATCTGCTTAGAAAATCAATATTAACAGGGAATCCTGAAAATCTTGTCTTAAATGTTCTGTAATGCTGTTCGCAGAGTATAGTTGTCGGAACGAGCACAGCTACCTGCATCCCGTCATATACAGCTTTGAAAGCAGCCCTAACCGCAACTTCTGTCTTGCCATATCCAACATCCCCACAGATAAGTCTATCCATTGGTTTGTCAGACTCCATATCCTTTTTTATGTCTTCAACAGCATTTAATTGGTCTGGTGTCTCTTCATATGGGAAAAAACTATCGAACTCTCTGTGTAGTTCAGTGTTTGCACTAAATGAATGACCTTTTTGAATTTTTCTTTGTGCGTAAAGAGCAAGAAGTTTCTCAGCCATTTCATGAATTTTTCTCTTCACCCTTTCTCTGGTTTTAATCCATGATTTTCCGCCGAGTTTATCGATTCTTGGAATCACACCTTCTTCCGCATGGTATTTTCTGATTTTATTTATTGCATGTAGAGGAACATATAATCTTCCTCCATCATATTCAATGAGTATTAAATCTTCCTTGATACCTTCAGTAATTTGCTGGATTAGTCCAATAAATTTTCCGATTCCGTGTTCTGTATGTACAATAAAGTCTCCCGGACGCAAATCATCAAGGGAAGTCAGAAGTCCCGAGACTTTTGACTTGCGCAAAGGTCTGTAAGCCGGCCTTTCCCCAAAAAGTTCTTTTTCGGTAAGAATAAGGAGCCCGGGAAGATATAATCCTGAAGAGAGACCGCCAATTACCGCTATTATATTTCCCTTATAGCTGAAAATCTCTTCCTTATTAATTAAAGGCGCAATTATATCACCTGCTCTGAGAATATCTCTTAGCCTTTCAGCCTGACCACTGGAAGATGAGACAAGAATTATACGATTGTCATCCATTAAGTTTTTTAATTTACACGGGAGTTCATCTATACTCTTTCGCTCCTGATAGGTTATCCCTAACCCTTTTATATTTAAGACACCCGAATCGATACCATCTCCTGCGATGGAAAATCTTGAAAGGATTATCGAACCTTCAGGCATATTTTCTTTTTCTTTAATTGAATCAAAAACAAACCAGATTTTATCGGAGAAAGTCTCCAAAAGACTTTTCCCATTTGAAGACTCAATCGCAGGGTAAAAGTATAATTCGCTGATACTATCTTTTGAACGCTGGGTATTTACATCAAAATATTTTATATTCTCAATTTCATCACCAAAAAACTCTATTCTTATCGGATCTTCAAAAGTTGTAGGAAATATATCCATAATCCAGCCTCGCCTGCTGAATTCGCCTTTTTCAGAAACAAGCGGCACAGAAGTATAGCCAAGCTTTTGAAGTATATTTTCAATTTCCTCTCTTCTTATTTCGAGCCCTTTTTTAATAAATAATATCCTTTCTTCTAATTCTTTTTTTGACCAAATGGATGAATTAAAATTGATGCTCGAAGAAGTCAGGGAGTCGTTATCATTGATTGTTAAGATTATTTCTGCTCTTTTACCAGAAATTTCCGGGCCATCAGGTTCAGGCAGGTAAAATACTTTATTTTTCTTTAATGCGCTACGATAGAAATTTATATCCTCGCATAATTCTGCTGCAAGAGACTCGTCACCATCAACAGCAAAAAATGGTTCATCGCACATAGCAAGCAGGAGGGCAGAAGACGAGCCTGTCAGATTGTATATCCTCGAAATTTCTGATTTTCTTCTTAGAATATCCTGGAAATATGAAAGACTTATTTGCATAAGAGAATAATTTATGTGTTAAAATAAAAATTCATTATTAAATTATATCATTTTACCTATAGACAGAAGAAAGAAAGGAAATTATTATGAGCAAAATTCTTCGTATCGGATTGCCGAAAGGCAGTCTTCAGGAATCTACATTAAAACTTTTCAGAAAAGCTGGCTATCATATTTCTGTATCGAGCCGTTCTTATTATCCGTCTTTTGATGATCCTGAAATCGAGGCAATGCTTATCAGAGCACAGGAAATGGCTGGTTATGTCGAAAATGGTATTATAGACTGTGGGCTTACAGGTAAAGACTGGATAATGGAACAGAACGCCGATGTTCATGAAGTTGCTGAACTTATTTATGCTAAAGAAGGACTCAGACCTGTAAGATGGGTTATAGCTGTTCCAAATGATTCAAAAATTAAAACAGTAAAAGACCTCAATGGAAAAAGGATAGCAACAGAACTTGTTGGGTTCACAAAAAGGTACTTAAAAAAGAATGGAGTAACCGCTGAAGTAGATTTTTCATGGGGTGCTACAGAAGTAAAACCACCTCATCTTGCTGACGCCATCGTTGAACTTACCGAAACCGGCACTTCCTTGCGGGCAAATAATCTCAGAATAGTTGAGACAATACTCGAATCGAGCACACGTTTTATATCAAACAAGAAAGCGTGGCAGGATAAATGGAAAAGACAGAAAATGGAAAATATAGTGATGTTATTAAAAGGAGCTCTCGCTGCCGAAGAAAAAGTCGGGCTTAAGATGAATGTGGAATCAAAATCACTTAAACGTGTAATGAGTCTCCTTTCAGCAATGCACTCACCAACAATTTCTTCATTATCAGAAGAAGGCTGGTTTGCACTTGAAGTTATAATTAATGAAAAGAGCGTAAGGGATATTATTCCTAAATTAAAAATGGCAGGCGCAACTGGAATAGTTGAGTATCCCTTAAACAAAGTAATACCTTAAAATTACCTGATAGGAGAAGATAAAAATGTTTAAGGAGCGCAGGAAATTAAATTATAGTTTTGGCAGCCTTTTAATTCTTGGCATATTTTTGATGTACTTTACTTTATATCTTAACAGCACATCACATGCTTTATCTTTGAACGATGAAATTGCGAGAATTCAAAAGACTTATGAAGATATTACTGACATGAGCGGCAATTTTGTTCAGAAAAGCCATTTAAAGGATCTTAAACGTACCGATACTTACAAGGGTCAATTTTTCATAAAAAAACCACAGAAAGTAAAAGTTATTTATAAAGGAGAACATCCAGCCGAAATTACAGTTAATAAAGACATTGTCTTAATCTATCAAAAAAACGAAAATCAGGTTATAAAAGGAAAATTTGATACCAGCACATATGGTCAAACACCTGTTATATTATTGAGTGGTCTGGGAAAAATGGAAGAAGAATTTAACATATCTGAAAAGAATGGTCTGTTGCTTTTAAAACCAAAAAAAAGTATGGGAGCGATTGTCTCAATTGAACTTAAATTATCAGAAAATGACTTTCCAATACAGTCTTTTACAATTTATGATACATATTCAAACAGAACAGAAATTACACTCAGCAATATGAAAATAAATAAAAATATTGATGATAAAATTTTCAATTTTACACCTCCAAAGAATGCAACAGTTTTAGAACATAACCCTTGAGATTTTTTTCATGCTTATACTTGGAATTGATACTTCATGTGATGATACCTCTGCTTCGGTAGTTGAAAACGGCACAAAGATAATATCTAATATTGTTTCAAGTCAGTCTGAGATACATAAAAAATATGGCGGAATTGTCCCTGAACTCGCATCACGCAAGCATGTTGAAATGATAATACCTGTTGTTGAAGAGGCTCTTAAGACCGCTGGAATTGAACTTAAGGATATAAATGGTATCGCAGTATGTCATGGTCCGGGACTTATAGGTTCGCTTCTTGTCGGTTGTTCTTTCGCAAAAGCAATATGCTATACAACAAAAATCCCTTTGCTTTCAGTAAATCATCTCGAAGGACATATTTTTGCCTCATTCCTTGAAGAGCCGGTGCCAGAATTTCCATTTATCGCACTCATAGTTTCAGGCGGTCATACATCTCTTTACAGAGTCGAGGGATTTAGCCAGTATAAAGAACTCGGCAGGACAAGAGATGATGCTGCAGGAGAAGCTTATGACAAGGTTTCTAAACTTCTCGGGCTTGGGTATCCCGGAGGTCCAGTTATTGACAGACTTTCAAAAAAAGGCAACCCAAAAGCAATAGATTTTCCGAGAGCATATTTGCCTGAATCCTTTGATTTCAGTTTTAGCGGAATTAAAACCGCTGTTCTGAATTTCGTCAAAGCGACTAAATCTGAAAATTCTGAAATCAAAACTCAAAAACCTGAATTATTATCTGATATAGCCGCGTCCTTTCAGGCAGCTGTTTTAGATGTGCTTATTAGAAAAATAGAATGGGCAATTAAAAGAACATGGATAAAAAGAGTTGTGCTATCTGGTGGTGTTGCGGCAAACAGCGAGTTAAGAAGTAGAATGAAAGAAATGGGTGAGGAAAGAAACGCAGAAATATTTATTCCTTCTGTTTCATTATGTACTGACAATGCTGCTATGATAGCTGCTGCAGGTTACCACCATTTAAAATCTGGCAGATTAGCTGACCTTACTTTAAACCCGAAAGCTTATCTCCCTTTATAATTTATTTACATTATTGAGTTAATTATTTTCATTGTAATGTTTGATAATCTGCTCTGCAAGATAAACAGCTTCTTCATGTTTTTTTATTTCTCCCCTATCCTGAGCCTCCCTGATTTTACGAATAATCCTACCGATTTCAGGCCCCTGCTCTATTCCTAATTTTATAATATCATCCCCGGTTATAAGATTAGGTGCACTTATTTTTGCTTTAATCCAGTCGAAATAATCAAAAATAATCTTCTTTAAAGAAAGAATTAGACCATCCCTGATTTCTGAAGCAGAATTTTTACCCTGCGAACTCATAACATCGGCTATTGAGAGAATAAGAACAGCGATTGAATTATCATTCATCTTTCGGAACCATTTTAGTTTTGACAATTTTTTCACACGCCTGACAGCTAAATTAAGGGCATTAATATGTTCTGCTATCATTTTAAAAATAAACTCCGTATCAGCTCTTGAAAGTTTGAGACGCCTGGCAATATTTAAAAATATTTTTGCTCCTTCTTTATCATGTCCATAAAAAGTTATTTTATCTTTATTTGAATCGAATGCTTTTGTTGAAGGCTTACCAATATCATGTAATAAAGCAGAAAGTTTTAATAATTGTCTTTTTTTAGTATCTATTATCTTTGATACCATATCTCCATATGCACCAAAGAATACTGATAGATTATTCAAAATGCCTTCTGTATTTTCCATCGTAAACAATGAATGTTCCCAGACATCAAGATGATGAAATCCATCTTGCCCGCGCTTTTTCATTGGTACTATTTCAGGAAATATAATGTCCAGAATTCCTAACTTGTCCATTTCCCTGAAAGCAGAGTTGCTTCTGGTAGTAGCTAAAATAAGATAGATCTCGGACATTATTCTTTCCGGCGAAACGTTTGGAAGTAAATGTATGGAACTGGTTAAATGTTTTAGAGTTGAATTTTCTATTTTGAGTTCAAAAACAGAAGAAAAACGAAATGCCCTTAGAATTCGCAGGGGATCATCAGAAAAACATTTGCTATAGGTCATACGAATTATTTTTTCTTTTAAATCTTTCTCGGATTGAAAGGGATCAATTATTTTCCCCGATGATACTTCGATTGCTCCTGAATTTATAGTGAAATCTCTTTTTGAAAGGTCTTCCTCAATTGTTTTCCCACGCATTTCTGATATATCAATAAAACTTGAAATGTCATTTCTGTCAACTACTCTGTAGCAGGGTTCATCAGGCTTTTTCTCGAGCGGCACAAAAGCAGCGTTTTTTTTCTTTGAAATTTCAAGAGCTATTTCTTTAGCATTTCTGCAGGTAATATCAATATCTTTTGGTTTTTCCCCTGATAGAATATCCCTGACAGTGCCACCGACAAGATAGAACTCTGTCTTCCCAATCATATCCCTGTCAAGCCATTTTCCAACTATATGCTCTATTTTTATCATATTTTCCATATTATATTGTAATGGTGTATTATATTATGTGAATTTATAAAAATATATTTAAACCAGAATAATGCAGACATTGCTCAAAAATTCATTTTATGAAAATAAAATATATAGCAATAACTCAATTTGTGAAACAAAATAACTACCTTAGTATAGGGAAATGGCTTTATTTTGTATTGTAATGTATTTACATCTTTTTTCACTGAGGCTTACGCTTCGTCTCCAGCCTCAGTATTAAAAGACACGTGATTTTGTTTCATAAATCGAGTTATTGCTATTTAATTATGTTATTAAATGTTTACATTATTTCAATTTTATTTTTATGTAAACATATTTGAAAATACAGATGATAGATAAGAAAATAAAAGAAGAAATAGAAAAACTCGTCAGAGAACTTAATTATCATTGCTACCGTTATTATGTGCTGGACTCTCCTGTTATTTCCGATGAAGAGTACGACAGGATGTATTTTAGGCTTAAGGAGCTTGAAGAAAAATATAATTATGTTCTTCCTGATTCACCAACTCAGAGGATTGGCGCACCTCCGCTTGATAAGTTTGAAAAGGTTAAACATACAGAACCTATGCTCTCGCTCGACAATGCCTTCTCTTACGAAGATTTAATAGAATTCGATAAAAGAACAAAAAGACTTTTGAAATCAGAACAAGAGATAGAATATACAGTTGAACCAAAATATGATGGACTGGCTATAGAATTAACTTATGTTAATGGCTTTCTCTCTAAGGCATCTACAAGAGGTGATGGGTATGAAGGAGAGGATGTCACACAGAATATTAAAACAATAAAATCTGTTCCTTTAAAAATCACAGATACAGCCCATATCCCTGAAATTATTGACATTCGCGGTGAAGTTTATATGGATATAGCTGACTTCGAGTTACTAAATAAAGAAAGAGAAAAAAAAGGTGAGCAACTTTTTGCAAATCCAAGGAATGCTGCTGCTGGTTCTGTAAGGCAGCTTGATCCAAATATAACTGCTGCAAGAAAGCTTCATCTTGCATGTTATGGAATAGGTTCTGTAAAAGGCATAGATTTTAATAGTCAATCAGAATTTATGGAATGGCTTAAAAGTGCAAGGTTTCCTGTACCAGCTTTTTTTAATAAAGCAATAGGTATAAAGAATGTTATAACCACAATAAAGGAAATAGAGGATAAAAGACATTCCCTGCCATTTGAAACTGATGGTGCGGTCGTAAAAATAAATTCTTTCAACTTGCAAAAAGCACTCGGCATTAAAACACGCGAACCAAGATGGGCAATTGCTTATAAATTTCCTGCCCATCAGGGAATTACAAAGATAATTGACATACAGGGTAGCGTGGGAAGGACAGGAGTAATTACTCCTTTTGCAATTTTTGAACCGGTAAAAATAGGAGGGGTTACGGTATCGCGTTCTACATTGCATAACTGGGACGAGATGAAAAGAAAGGATATAAGGATTGGTGACACTGTTGTAGTAGAAAGAGCAGGGGATGTGATTCCTCATGTTATTTCCGTGATTAAAGACAAAAGGACAGGGAAAGAAAAACTTTTCCCCATACCATCGCAATGTCCTGTATGCGGTTCAAAGGTCATTAGAGAAGAAGGAGAAGTTGCTGTTAGATGCATCGGATTAAATTGCCCTGCACAGGTTCAGGAAAAGATAATACATTTCGCATCAAGAGGTGCGCTCGACATTGAGGGACTCGGTGAAAAAAATGTCGAATTATTTTATTCAAGAGGGCTTGTACATAATTTTGTGGATATTTTCAGGCTTAAAAAAGAAGATTTGTTGAAACTCCCGAGATTTGCGGAGAAATCCGCTCAGAATCTTATTAATGCCATTGAAAAAGCAAAACATACAACACTTGCAAGATTTCTTTATGCTCTTGGAATTCTTCATGTAGGTGAATATGCTTCAAAGCTTATTGCAAAAAATTTCCGCAATCTTGAGGATCTTTATCACGTTAAACCCGAACAGATATTAAAGATAAAACAAATGGGCGAGAAAATTGCTAATTCAATATCAGAATTTTTTAATGATTCTAAAAATATTCAAACTTTAAACGAATTGAAATCACTCGGGCTGGTTATAACTAATCCTGATTTTGAAGGAAAAGAAAGTCATAAAAAGCCGTTAAGCGGACTAAATTTTGTAATAACAGGCACTTTACCAAAGCCAAGAAACGAGGTTGAAGAAATGATAGAAAAACAAGGCGGACATTCTTCATCTTCTGTATCAAAAAATACTTCTTATTTGGTCGCGGGAAAAGAACCTGGCTCTAAATTGCAGAAAGCCATGTCTTTAGGTGTAAAAATAATTTCTTATGATGAATTGTTAGGTATAATAGATAGTCACCAGAAAAATCTAAATAATAAATAAAGGAGGTGGATTTAAAATGAAAGCTTCAATGTCGGGTCTGGTTTTAATTTTTGTATTAATTTTGGCAGCTTCAGGATGTGCTTCCAGGGGAACTGCTCATATTGAAAGTATCGCAAGCGCTGAACTCGGAATTAAAATAGCCAAAGACAGCAATGCAACAATTAACGCACCTCTTGAACTCAAGTTTGCTGAAGACAAGCTGTCTGCTGCGAGAGCAGCTGCAACCAGAGAAGATTTTGTAACCGCAAAACGTCTTGCTGACGAAGCACTGGTTGATGCCAAACTCGCCGAGTCCAAATCAATTACAATCAAAGCAAAAAAACAGGCACAGGAAATGCGTGATGCTATTGATACATTACGCAAAGAAATTGACCGCACACAAATGCAGAAATAACAAACATGGAGAAAATATTATGAAAAATTATTCATATTTATACAATTCGATCAAAAAAGTATTTTTACTCCTTTTTATCGCTTCATTTTTTGCTGCAGGATGTGCAACTGTACCTGAGAGAAATGTTGCACTCGAAAATGCACGCACAGTATATGAAAAGGCTCAGGCAAACCCTGAAGTCTCAAAAAATGCTCCTGTAGCTTTGCACGAAGCCGCACAGGCTTTAAGCAGAGCAGAAAGAGCAAAAGATAATGAGGAGAAAACACATCTTGCTTATATAGCCGAAAAAATGGCTCAGATAGCTGTTTCTCTTGCCGAACAAAAAACCTCAGAAAAAGAAGCTGAAGAATTAAGTCAGGAAAAAAATAAGATAGTTCTTCAAGCTCGAGAGATTGAACTTAAAAAAGCGCTTAATTTAGCTGAAACAAGATTGATGGATGCAGAACGTGCAAGAAAGCAGGCTGAAACAAAAGCCCTTGAACTTGAAAAATCAAAAGGAGAAGCTGAACTTCTTGCAAGACAGGCCGAAGCTGCTAAAAAAGAGATAGAAGCAAGAATTATTGAACTTGAAAGAGCAAAAAAGGAAGCTGAAATTCTTGCGCAACAAAGGGAAGAAGCAAGAAAAGCTGCTGAAAATTCCGCGGTTCAAGCTGAACTTGCGAGAAAAGAAGCCGAGGCAAAAGCACTCGAACTTGAAAAAGCTAAACAACTGGCTGAAACAAGAGCTATTGAGATTCAAAGAGCCAAAGAACAGGTTGAGTCTCTCGCAAGGATAAACGAAATAGCAAGAAAAGAAGCCGAGGCAAAAGCTCTCGAAATAGAACGTACAAAAGGTCAGGTGGACTCTCTTTTAAAACAAAATGAAGCCGCTAAAAAAGAACTTGAAGCAAGAGAAATAGAAATTGAGAGAGCTAAAAAATTAGCTGAAGCATTATCCCAGCAGAATGAAGCTGCAAGAAAAGAAGCTGAAGCAAGAGCACTCGAGATAGAGAGAGCTAAAAAATTAGCTGAAACATTGGCTCAGCAAAATGAGGCTGCTAAAAAAGAACTTGAGGCAAGAGAAATTGAGCTTAAAAAAATAAGGGGTGAAGCAGAAGCAAAAACTATTGAAGCTGAAAAGGCAAAAAAAGAAGCCGAGAAAAAAGCTCTTGAGCTTGCGAAAGCGAGAGAAGAGACAGAAATCAGAAAACTTGAAGCTGAAATGGCGCGCAGCAAGATTGAAGAAACAATGGCTCAAAGGAAGCTTCTCGAAAAAGAATTGAGCGAACTAAAAGCTAAACAGACCGATAGAGGAGTTGTTCTTACACTTGGTGATATTCTTTTTGAGACAGGAAAATCCAATCTAATGCCAGGCGCCAGAAGAACAATAAACACAATCGCGGATTTTTTAAAAAAATATCCAAAACGTAACATTGTTATTGAAGGGTTCACAGATAATGTCGGAAGCGACAAATTCAATATTAAGCTTTCCCAGCGCAGAGCAAGCGCTGTAAGAACAGCTTTAATGAATAAAGGCATATCATCTGACAGAATTGCGGTTAAAGGATATGGCAAGAAATATCCTGTTGCTACAAACAAAACAGCAGAGGGAAGGCAACAAAACAGAAGAGTTGAAATAGTAATACTTGATGAAGGAGTTCTACCAGAAAAAATGCTGCGTTAAGAAATAAACGGGGTCTGTGTATAAACACCTTTTTAATTTTTTGGTTCAATAAGGATTTATAATGGGAATCCGGCGAATATACACAGACTCTACTTTATAATCTACCTTCTTCTTTTAACCTGTTAACGATTTTTTGTATTTCCGGCAAAGCTGAAATCGCTGCTTTTTCTCCCTCGAGCACTGCTTCATGTCTTTTTGAGAAATCTGCCGAACCTATATATCCAACTTTTGGTTTTATAACCACATCAGCTTTTGCAAGTTGTATTGAAGATAATTTTGAATACATTATATTTATTGAATGCATAATTGTTTCGATTGTTCCTTTAGGTATAGAGGATGAGGTATCGCCTGAAATATCCACTGCAATTACAACATCTGCTCCCATTTTTCTTGCTGCATCTACTGCAACAGGACTGACAACCCCGCCATCAACATACATCCTTCCTGAAATTACAGGCGGCATAAAAACTCCAGGTATAGAACAGCTTGCTCTGACAGCAGTGCCCGTATTCCCTGTCCCAAATATTATTTCATTGCCTGTTTGCACATCTGTTGCCACTGCATAAAAGGGTATTCTTAGTTTCTCCATAGGAGTGTTTCTGAGCATGAAATTAATATATTTTTCAAGCTTCTCACCTTTGATAAATCCATTATCAGGAATCCCAAGATCTATTAAATCATCTTTTTGAAGCTCAAATGAAAATTTCTGGAGTTCGAATGCATTAAATCCATAAGCATACAGAGAACCCACAAAACTTCCCGCACTTGTTCCCACAATCATATGTATAGGAATCTTATTAGTTTCAAGGACTTTTAAAACTCCGATATGCGCAAAACCTTTTGAAGCGCCGGCTCCAAGAACTACAGCAATTTTTGCAGGTTTTACAGGTGGTTTTGTTTCTACAGGAGCACAGGAGAATGAATAAAATACTAATACTAAAAAGGTAAGAAATAGTATTTTCTTTGTAAAATGTAGAATTTCAATATTTTTTATATCAAGTAATAAAGACATTGACTTAAATATTCACCTCCTTGTAAAGAGTCTAATAATTATATATATCAAAAACATTATAACCAACGAAACTATGAAGATATTATAATCCATAAAATGAGCTTCTCAATTCTTAATTCATAAATTTGATATCATTAATTTTTCAGAGTCAATTACCTGATTATCTTTAAAAATTATATTGTTATTTAATAACTCGGGATACTATTTTTACAACAAATATTGCGGCTTTAATAGCTTCCTGGGCGTCCTTAAAGTCATACTCATCTGTGGGAATAAAATCCTCATCTCCATAAAAAGCGAGTTCTCTTTCTTTGCGAAGTTTTTTAGAGATTTTTATAATCTTATCGAGTTCTTTTAAAACAAATATAGGTAATAAAGATTTGTTTTCTTTTAATATAGGGCTCACGTCATGCCATTTTGGTGGTTCAATTCCAACATATCTAAGTAATCCTTTCAGAGCAAGTTCAACAATTTCTTGAGATTCTCTTACAACATCAGAATAAGCTTCTTCTTGAAGAAGCACATCAAGTATTTTTAATCTTTTTGTTGCTTTAATTAGATAACTCTTTGCAAGGCTATTTGTTGTCATATTTCTATTATTTCACCTAACTTTAAATCAGGCTTTAAAATCCAATACCATTTTGTTCCTTTTAAAACTTTTTTTGATCCAAGTTCTTTAAACCTTATTTTTAAATTTTCGATTATTCTCTGAAAAAAATCGTTTTTATCATAAACAATAATTGAATCGGTAACCATGTCGAAAAGAATAGGACTTCCGTAAGAGATTTCTTCGGGCGTTTTAATAATAGGTGATATATAATGCGGAATATTTTTAATTTTTACTTCTACATTATCTATAAACTCTTCGATCCTTTTCATCTTTCTTTTAGGAAGTCTGTCAACTATTAAAAGCAAATCAATATCTGATTCTGGTGTATATGTACCTCTTGAAAAAGACCCAAAAATTATCAAACTAACAAGTCTTTCTTTGTAATAGTTAAGGACAGATTTTTTTATTTCTTTAATATATTTGTTTGAATCTCTTTTCATAGAAAAACTATACCAAAATGTCCTTGGAACTTCAAATTATTATTTAGGGTATGGAAATTAGAAATAAACCTGTTGGTATTTATTCTTTCCCCATAGAAGTTGAAAGTTTTCTAAGCTGTTCTTTAGTAAGTGGTGAGCCATAGCCAGCGTAATGCAACCCTGTATTTGAAATTTTTTCAAAAGGTTCCCATTTGCCATTTATATAATTAAACGGAACAAAATTGTATTGAACTCCTTCAGCTACAGGGATGATACCCTTTGATTGCTTTAATTCACCATTTTCAAGCCATGTAAGAATAAACGAACCACTCTGTGCTTTTTTAGCATTATCTGAGCCATGACAGTCAGCGCACTTTCTTCCTTCTTTCATGATTGAATGGCTGTTCTGAGGCGCAAACATAAGAAATGTTTTGTTATCCTTTAAAACATATGTCTGCATCGTTCCTGCTGTTACCTGTCCATTATAATTAATTAAAAATGTCCAGCCAGAAAGCTTCATATCAACACGTTTTTTATCATTTACAAGTGTTTCAAAGTGACAATTTGAGCAGCTTACAACATGTCTTACATGACATGCGTTGCAGTCGAGTCTGCCATTATGTATTTTATGAGCTGTGGTTTCAGTAATCACTTGATGACAGTTTTCACATTTTGCGTCAATTGCTCCTGTCTGTTTCATTGAATTGTATTCCTTACCATCTCCATGAACATCGCGAGCAGTATGGCAGTCCATGCATTGCATACCTTTTGAAAAATGTACATCTTGCTGTTTATTATCTGAATCTATTTTCATTATAGTTCTTTCCCTTTTGTGGCAATTCAAACAGACATCCTGATTCCTCGCTGCTTTTACAGTATATACTGCCTTGTTTCCATCAATAGTCTTATGGCAAACATCACATGATCCAATATGACAATTTACACAATCCAGTTTTCCGCTTAAATACGGCAATCCAGTATGAGTCTCGAGTCCGCCGTTTTCTTTATCATACCAGTATGCCATACCTCTTGTTGTATAATGAAGGCTGGAATTAAAAAAAGAACTTTGGTTTTTTGTTTCAGCTGCTATTGAAATTCCTGAGATAAAAAATATAAAAAAGCCTATTAAAAATATTTGCTTTATTATTTTATCGGACATAAATGCCTCCTTTTCAGGAAATATCATAATCAAATAAATAGATTCAGATAATTATAAGTTTATTTTAGAAAATTCAACTAATAAAATAACTTATACTCTATCGCACGGTCTGCAGGCTATTTTTTCAAGATTTTGCTCGTCGATTTCATTGATATATTCTTTCAAAGAAAATTTCTTGCCACATTCCATGCAGTTGCAGGTAACCATCCTGCAAGAAATAATTACTTTTACATTACCACCACATATTTTACATTGCATAACGCAATAGTATAACTCTATTTTATTTTCAAATCCAGAAAAAAATTAATTCGAAAAGTGAAATTGAAATAATACAGATTTTGCGAAAAAATTTATTTTAAAGATATCAAACAGTTAGTATCTGTATTCAATAAAGAGCATTTATGGGTTATTGGTAGAAATTATTTACTGAAATTATTGAGACTAAATATGTATATGATATTTTCTTCTTAGAAATTAGGTTTAAGTTACATTTTTACATTACATTTCAAATCAATTAAAGATAAAATCTTTTTATCAATCTCTTCAGGACTAACTACCATTCCGCCTGTCCTTCCATAGAATAATACTTCGGATCTGCCATTTATTGCTAATTTAACATCTTCAAGCATCTGACCTGCATTCATTTCAACAACAAGGAATCTTTTGTTTTCATCGGAAATTAAAAAAAGTTCATTTTCAGGGAAAGGGAATAAAGTAACAGGTCTGAATAGCCCGACTTTAATACCCTTCCGTCTAAGTTTGATCACAGAAGAAAGAGCTATTCTCGCTGCTATACCGAACGCAACTACAATTAATTCCGCATCATCTATAAAATGACCTTCTGAAATTACCTCTTTATTTTTAATATTTTTATATTTCTTTTGTAATTTATTATTCATCATTTCAAGTTCACCGTCTCCCATATATAATGTTTTAATAACATGTGGGAGACGTCCCTCGCACCCATCAATTATCCAGTCTTTGTCAGGGAGTTCAGGTTTTTTGTAATCTGTCGGATAAAAAGGCTCCATCATCTGGCCAATTATTGCATCTCCGAGTATCATTACCGGTGTCCTGTACTCATCGGCTTTATCAAAAGCGAGGATTGTAAGATCCCACAATTCTTGCACGCTGTATGGTGCATACACAATTATTTTATAATCACCATGACCTCCGCCTTTTACCGCCTGAAAATAATCAGCCTGGCTTGCTGAAATATTTCCAAGACCCGGTCCGCCTCTCTGCATGTTTACAATTACACAAGGAAGTTCAGCTCCTGCAAGAAATGATATTGCTTCCTGTTTGAGGCTGATGCCCGGACTGCTCGATGAAGTCATAGCTCTAATGCCAGCCGCAGACGCGCCATAAACCATATTAATAGCAGCGAGTTCGCTCTCTGCCTGTATAAAAACCCCACCAACTTCAAGCATTCTCCATGATAGATATTCGGGTATTTCATTCTGTGGAGTTATAGGATAACCGGCATAAAATCTACATCCTGCGCGCACAGCAGCTTCAGCGATAGCTTCATTTCCTTTCATTAATATTCTTGTTTTCATTATCAAAATTATACCATATTTATACTCACCAGAATAAATAACTGTTTTATCTTCAACTATAACAAAATCTCAGAATTTAGATTATAATAAATAAAAAACTCTTATGTCTGGTCAAATAGAAAAATATTCTATAATACTTCAGTGTGAAGGCATGGGGGATTGTCTTTATGCGATACCAGTTATAAAAAAACTTCATTCAATTGTTGGAGCAAATGTACAATTGTCTATTTTTACTCATCATCCTGAATTATTTAGAAAATGTCCTTATGTAAACAAAGTCCATCATATTACCGAAAAATCCGAATACTCTAAATATGCAAAACATATTATATTATTTGATACTACAAAATTACCTCACTTTCTGGTAGATACATATGATTTTATAAGTATTCCAGCAGGCATTGGAGAACTAAGCTTTAGAGAAAAGCAACTTGAATACTTTCCTGTTGAAGAAGATAAATCAGAGCATTTTGATGTTGTCATAAACACATCTGAAACATGGCCTAGTAGAAGCTGGCCTATTGAAAACTGGCAGAAGCTTGCCGATTATATACTTTCATCAGGATATTCTGTAGCTGTTGTAGGGAAAGACACTTACAGCAAACACGACCAGATGTGGAAACGAAGCCTTCCCTTAAAAGGATGCACAAATTTGACTAATAAACTAAGCCTTGACCAGACATATTACACTATAAAAAATTGTGGACTTTTTATAACGTGTCAGAATGGACTTTCTGTGCTTAGCGGAGCAACAGATACGGAAGTAATTGTTCTTGACATGTCAATTGAATGGAGTAAAAGAGCAATTTACAGGAATGAAGATCCGCATTATAAAGTGACGTATGTAAAAGGAAACTGCCAGCTTTATTGCTGTTCAAGTTTTGAGTGCCCTGTGTATGGGGAATTCAGATGTATACCAACTGTGGAACAGGTATTAGAGGTCGTTAAAATAAAACTAAATTTTAAAGATTTAAAAATCTATCAAAAAAGCAATATTAATTGACTTTCTTTAATTGGCAAAACAATAAGTTTAGAAAGTCAAATACATCCGCATTGTGAAGAAGAAAAAGCATATAAGCTAAAATTTGACTTTGCTTTTTTTGATAGCGCAACAAATATACGTCCTTTGGAATTTTATAAATTATATGAAAAAGGTGCCTTAACTGACCTTATTTCATTTCATGATACATCAAGACTTAGAGAAAAAACAATGATTATTCCTGATGAACCACAAGATAAATATGTGGAAGAGCTCGATAAAATTGAACAAAAATATTGCAGAGGAGGAATAGAATTTTGTTTTTCAAGAGGGTTAAGAATAATGCAATTAAGACAAGATATAAACCCTGCTAATAGAAAATTATAGTATTTCTCACCTAATGTAATTAATAACAAATTATAATAGATCATTATTACAGGAACATTTTACATTTTTAACTGAAAACATCCAAATCTACATTATTTCAATTTCACCATATACTAATTCGAATTCCCCAACAATTTGTCCGCCTTTGGTTTCGCCTCTTGAATGTTCTTGTAGTCGTCGCATTGAATTGTTGGTAATCCCAATATAATGCTTCCCGCTGGCTGTTCCTTTGATAATATAGAGCTTGACTTTCATTAAAATTTAATTGGCGGTCCCAACGGGATTCGAACCCGTGTTTTAGCCTTGAGAGGGCCACGTCCTAGGCCTCTAGACGATGGGACCGTAAAAGACAGTCAATAGTGACTTGTCATTAGTGAATAGTAAAAAAACTAATCACGCTTTAGGAATTAAAAACTGTTCACTATTTACTTTTTACTGATAATTGTTTGGCTGGGGAGAGAGGATTCGAACCCCTGTAAGCAGATCCAGAGTCTGCCGTCCTGCCGCTGGACGACTCCCCAGTAATTTTAGAAATAATATTATACCATATCATTGTTAAAAGTGGCTTTTATTGTTCTATTATGACTTTATCAGTAAGTTCATTAATATCGTCGGGCTTAATTGGGAAATAAAGAGCAAGTAATTCTCCTGCTTCGAAGATAGCTTCGCAAAGAGCATCGCATGCGCGTTTTTCTTTTATGCCTTTTGTAACTTTTTGCGCAAAGTTGTCTAATTTCCCCTGTTGAATTTTTTCGTATATTCCTTTGTCAGCAAGAACCCATACTTTATGTTCAAATAAAGATATGAAGAAAAGCACCCCGGTATTTTGTCTCGTTTTATAAAGTCCTTTTTCATAGAAAGCTCTGACAGCTCTCTGCAATACCGCTTTTTCCTGTCTATTCTTACTAATAAATGCCTTTTTCAATTCCGGAATTTTGTGGAATAATAACCGTGCTGGAAAGTATATGGTAAAACTTAACGGTATGTACCACCAGAGTGAGGAATGAAAAAAATAAAAAGTTATCACAAAAGAAAGAAAACTGCCCAATGTTATACCACCTAAAACCTCTGCTTCAGGATATTTGTCACTGCTGTCAACTACCATTACCGCAACTTCGCCGATGGTTTTTTTCTCTACTGATTTTATCGCATCGCTAATTCGATTCTTCTCATATTCTGAAAAAAATTTTTCTGCAATCATTACCAATCTCCTGATGCTCCTCCACCTCCAAAACTCCCACCCCCGCCAGAGAATCCTCCGCCAAAGTCTATTCCTGAGGAACCGCCACCCCAATAGAAACCTCCACCATGGAAAAATCCTCTGCTTCCATGATGCCTTGTTGATGAGAAAATTGATGGGAGAATAAAACCAGCCAATGCACCAAAAATAGCAAAAATTATTATTGTAAATATTCCAAAAGAGGTAAAAGTCAAAAATGCAAACAAAGGCAAACCAACAGCACCTGCAAGAATACTTAATATCCTTGAAATACTTCCTGTAACTATCAATATAATTGTTCCAAAAATAATCATTGTTAAAAGTTTCGAAGCTCTTTCATCTCTTTTTTCATATTGAATCTTATCTGCTGTGAATTCACCCCTTGTAGCATCTATTAAGGCATGAACTCCTGCAATAAACCCGCCGTCAAAATCGCCTCTTTTGAATTTTGGTTTTATTACAAGATCTATTATTCTACCTGATAGAAGGTCTGTTAATTTACCTTCAAGTCCTCTCCCAGCCTCTATTCTTATTTTCCTCTCTTGTTTTGCAACGAGAAAAATCACGCCGTTATCTTTTTCCTTCTGTCCTATTTTCCATGCATCAGCAACTTTAATACTAAAATCCTCAAGATTTTCTCCTTCAAGTGAAGGGATTGTAAGAATAACAATTTGTGTGGAGTCAGATTGCTCAAATGCCCTCAGTTCTGCTTCTATTTGTGACTTGGCCTGTGGAGATAACATCCCTGCATAATCATTTACATACCCCTGTAGTACAGGCACATCCAGGGCATGAGCAGGAACAATAATAAAAATCAGGCAGAAAGCAAAAAAAATACTCGCTATTATACTTTTGTTGTTATTTAAAAACATTATTTCTTTTGTCCCTTAATAATTAATTCCACGCCTGTATTTGTATTTTTTATCTTTTTTCAGAATTTTACCTGCGGAGCTTTTTCCGCTCCAGCTTCAGCTTTGAATGGCTCTTTCATTTTTAATTTGAGCAACAATGAGTTAGTAATATTATTTGGAAAGATTCTGATTGAAGTATTAAAAGTCTCAACAGCTTTATTATATCTTACACGTGCTACATTTATCCTGTTTTCCGTACCTTCTAACTGGTGCTGAAGATCTAAAAAATTCTGATTCGCTTTGAGTTCAGGGTATCTTTCAACAACCAGCATTAATCTTGAAAGCGCGCTACTCATTGCTCCCTGTGCTTCCTGAAATTGCGCAAAGCTCTGAGGGTCTTCGATAATGTTTTTTGACATCTGAATCGAACCAACCTTTGCCCTTGCTTCTGTAACTGCAAGTAAAGTTTCTTTTTCGTGCTTTGCATATGCTTTAACAACCTCTACAAGATTGGGTATTAAATCATTTCTTCTCTGATATGCTGCTTCAACATCAGCCCATGCAGCTTTTACCGCCTCTTCATTTGCCTGAATTGTGTTATAACCACAGCCTGATACAATTAAAAGCAAAAACATTAAAATACAAAAATATGTCTTTCTCATTTCTCCTCCAAATTCATTTATTATTTTCATAAATTAAACTATTTGCCTTTATATCCTGGGCAACCTTCAAAACCTCTGCACCCTGCTTTCCTTAATTTACATGATGCATTCATGCAAATGTTCTCAACCTTATCTGCAGATTCGAGAGCCTTTTTCTTATTCACTCTGGAATTTAATGGTACAACATTACGGGGTATCTTTTTCATATCCTGTAATAATTTTATCATTAGCAGTGCTTTGAGATAAAGCATATTATCTTTTATTCAATTTTGGGGTTGGTTTAAATTAACCCGACCCTGCTACTTACAACACCCCATGCATCAAATTGTGACGGGACAATGAGGGTCCTTTATTGACTTTGAATACTTAAAAACATTATTATTTAAAAAAAGAGGTAATAATGTTTGAGAAATTTACCGAACGCGGTCGCAAGGTTATTATATACGCAAAAGAAGAAGCCGAAAAAAGGCAGAATGATTATCTTGGAACAGAGCATTTATTGCTTGCAGTTTTAAAAGAGGATGACGGACTTCCTGTTGCCATTCTAAAAAGAATGGGCATTATGCCCGATGAAATTCGCATGGAAGTAGAAAGAAACCTCCCACAGGGCACAAACCTGATGACTTTTGGAGATATTCCTTTTACTCCCCGCGCAAAGAAAGTACTCGAACTCGCGGTAGAAGAAGCGAGACTCCTTGGACACAATTATATCGGCAGTGAACATATTTTTCTGGGGCTCATTAGAGAAGAAGAAGGCATAGGAGGGAAAATTTTAAGAAGTTTTGGTGCTAATCTACTTGGAGCCCGTCAGCTTACAATAAACTTTTCAATCAGGGCTCACTCACATATCAGGGAGAGAAGGAGCACTACTCCTGCACTCGATGAATTTGGGAGAGATTTGACAATGCTTGCAAGAGAAGGCAAGCTTGATCCTGTTATTTGCAGGGAAGATGAAATTGAAAGGCTCGTTCAGATACTCGGTAGAAGGATTAAAAATAATCCTGTCATAATTGGAGAACCAGGAGTTGGTAAAACAGCTATTGTCGAAGGACTTGCCCAGAAAATAATATCAGGAAGTATTCCCGACATTCTTCTTAATAAACGTATCATCTCGCTTGATCTCGGAGCTCTAATCGCTGGCACAAAATATCGCGGGCAATTCGAAGAGCGTTTGAAGATAGTTATGAAAGAAATTACGCAATCCGATAATATTATTCTCTTTGTTGACGAACTTCACACATTGATTGGAGCAGGCGCTGCTGAAGGTTCTGTAGATGCTTCAAGCATGCTTAAACCCGCATTATCAAGGGGTGAGATACAATGTATAGGCGCAACAACTCCGGATGAATACAGAAAATACATTGAAAGGGATGGCGCTCTCGAAAGAAGATTTCAACCTATTTATATAAATCCACCTGATGTTGAAGATGCAATTATTATTTTAAAAGGGCTTAAATCAAGATACGAGGCGTTTCATAAAGTGAAAATAAGCGATGTTGCTGTCGAAAGCGCTGTCAGACTTTCAGACAGATATGTATCAGACAGGTATCTTCCTGATAAGGCTATAGATGTTATTGATGAAACTGCCTCAAGGATAAAACTTAAAAGATATACCCCGCCTCACGAACTAAAAGAGATAGAAGAAGATATAAAGAGATGTTCAAAAGAGAAAAATCTCTATATAAAACTTCATGATCTCGAAAAAGCATCTTCTATAAAGCTTGAAGAAGAACGTCTGAAACGCCTGCATGAACAATTGCATAGGCAATGGATAGATAATCTTAACAAAGAAATCCCTGTTGTCAGAGAAGAGGATATCGAATATACTCTGTCAAAAATGACCGGCATCCCGCTTTCGAAGCTTGAGGAAAAAGAATTCGAGAAACTTATCAGAATGGAAGAAAATCTGCATAAGAGAATAATAGGACAGGAAGAAGCCATTAAAGCAGTTTCAAGAGCAATAAGAAGGTCACGTGCAGGGCTAAAGTCAAGCAAAAAGCCTATTGGTTCTTTCTTCTTTTTAGGTCCGACAGGAGTTGGAAAAACAGAACTCGCCAAAGCTCTTGCAGCTTTTCTGTTCAATGATGAAACTTCTCTAATAAAAATAGACATGTCAGAATACATGGAAAGATTCAATGTTTCAAGGCTTACAGGTGCACCTCCGGGCTATGTAGGTTATGAAGAGGGTGGTCAATTAACAGAACGTATCCGGAAAAAACCTTATTCTGTTGTATTATTCGATGAAATAGAAAAAGCTCATCCCGATGTCTTCAACATACTTCTTCAGGTTCTTGATGAAGGTGTATTGACAGATAGCTTTGGAAGAAAAGTTGACTTCAAAAATACAGTGATAATTATGACATCAAATCTCGGAGCAAGGTTAATCGAGAAAGCAACCCCGCTGGGTTTCCAGAAAAATGTAAGCGGAATAGTTTATGAAAAAATAAAAGAAAATGTGCTCAATGAACTTAAAAAGACTTTTAATCCGGAATTTCTCAATCGTGTTGATGAAACAGTTGTATTTCATCCTCTCGAAAAAGAGCACCTGCTATTAATTATAGATCTTCTAATCTCTGAAACCAATAAAATGCTTCTTGAACAGGAAATAGTCATTGATGTATCTCAGGAAGTTAAAGAATGGTTAATCGCACATTATTATCAACCTACTTATGGAGCAAGACCAATGCGAAGAGCTATTCAAAAAGAGATAGAAGACCCGCTGTCTGAAGAAATCCTCAGAGGAAAATTCAGAGGAATAAACCATATTTCCGTTGTTTTAGAAGATAACAGACCTGCCTTTGTTGAGGCGATGGAACCAGTTGCAGTATCGTGAAAAATAAAGGAATATTTCTTTTAATACTTATTTCCATTGCTGTTTTGACAGTATTTTTATTTATCAAAACCCCGGAAACTCCAAAAAAGGCGGTTGAAGGTAAACCAATACCCGATTTTATCCTTGTAGATGTTGATAACAATAAAGTGAATCTTTCTGATTTGAGGGGTTCTGTTGTTTTCATAAATTTCTGGGCAACATGGTGTGATTCATGCATTGAAGAAATGCCTTCGATGGAACGTCTTTACAGACGTTTATCCGGAAATCCTAATTTTAAAATGGCAACCATAATAGTCAAAGATGATCTTAATAATGCTCTTTCTTTTTTAAAAAAAAATGGATACACATTTCCTGTATATCTGAATCCCGATGAAAGTGCTTCCCGTATTTTCAGAATTACAGGTATCCCCGAAACATTTATTCTTGATAAAAAAGGCATATTGAGAGCAAAAGCCATAGGGCCTGAAAACTGGGATTCTCCTCAAATATTTGCAAATATTCAGGAATTGATAAACGAACTTTGAGAATCAATAAAAATGGGCAGAATAGCGCCTCCAGAACGTGTAATGCTTTTTGCTGGCTTTCTTTTTAATGATACATCAATTCTCGAAAAATCCCTTGAACTTCTCACAAAACTCTATGGTGATATTCTCTTTAAAAGTCAACAAATAAACTGGAATTATTCGGAATATTATAATAATGAACTTGGCAAAAATATTTTGAGGCAATTCGTTTTTTTTAAAAATCTCATAGACCCTGCAAATATTGTTGACATTAAAATTCAGACGAACAAATTCGAGGAAATGTTTTTAGATAATAATAGAAGAAGAATTAACATAGATCCAGGTTATATGTCTTTAGCCAAAATTGTGCTTGCTACCACCAAAAACTATTCTCATAGAATATATCTCGGCAGGGGTATTTATGCCGAAGTAACTCTTATTTACAAAAATAACACCTTTATTCCTTTTTTCTATACATATAAAGATTACAGGGGAAAAGAATATATAGATATTTTTTTGAAAGCCCGCAACGAACTAAAGAATATTTTGAAAAATTAATCCGCTGGAATTTAAATTTCTTAATAGTTATTAACTTTTTAGGAGTTATTTGTTATCTTAAATTAAATACCTGAATAAGATATGGAGACACTTTGTTAATAAATTTAAGAAAATATATTAAATTAAAATTGACCCTCATTAGTCTTATCGAAAAATACCATCCATTCAATCTAAGTAAGCATGACCATACTTCTTGGAACGGTTTTAGTTCTCGGATGGATGTCCTCGAAAAGAGTCAGAGAAACTGTTACAGATGATTTTAATCAGCAACAGCTTGTTCTTGCAAGACATGCTGCCCGTCAGATAGAAAATAGCCTTGAGTCGATAAAAAGGGAATTATTTCTTTTAAGTCTTTCTCCCTCTATACAATATAAAGAATCGGCTTTTATGGGTGACCGTATGAAAATCGCTTTTTCAAGAATTAAACACGAAGGTACTATAGAAATGCGTTTTACTGATACTGATAACAAAACTTATATTGTTTCGGACAAAATAAAATTCACTACAAATAAAGCAGACAGTAATGATATAGAATGCCTAAACCGGGCGAAAGATGAGAATCTAAAAGGAACTTTATTTATGACCAAGGTTACAATCATTCCTTACAATAACAATGGTGGTAAACCCTTTATGAAAATGGCAATACCTGTATGGCAGGTATCTGTTGATGATTCACATCCTGTTGCGTTGAATAAATTTTCTGGCGTTATGGTCTTTGTTATTGACATCAGCAGTTTGATTGAGTCTGTTGTTAATGAACTTCGCTCCGGGAAAACAGGCTATGCATGGGTAATAGATAAAGATGGAACTTTCCTGTATCATGAGGAAAAATCATTCATTGGTAAAAATGCATTTGAGGCACGTAAAAGGAAAAAACCAACTATGTCTTTTACAAGAATTAATGAAATACAAAAGGAAAAAATGCTAAAAGGTCAAGAAGGAAAAAGCTGGTATATTTCCGGTTGGCACAGAGGAATTGAAGGCGAGATAAAGAAACTAATTGCATATACACCAATTAAAATAGATGAAAAAAATCCTGACAGGATATGGTCTGTTGCGGTAGTTGCGCCTATAAGCGAAGTTGAAGGTGCAATTCATTCTATCCATCTTCAGCAGTTTATACTTCAGGCAATAATTATATCTGTAATACTTTTTGGCGGGCTTTTCATAAACTTTATGATACTTTCATGGTCCAATATTCTTGAACAGGAAGTTGCAAGAAAAACAAATGAATTAAAGAAATCAGAGCAAAGATATAGATCTCTCATTGAAAATGCGGAGGATTTAATATACACGGTTGATTACAATGGTAATTTTCTTTCAATTAATAAATACGGTGCAAAATTTTTAAATAAAAACAGGTCTGAAATTATCGGTAAAAATATTACCGAAATATTTACATGGCCGAGTTCTGAAGTACTTATCGTTATGATACAAACTGTATTTAATACAAAAGAAAGCAAGCAGCTTATACATATGGTTATTATAGGAGAAAATGAATACTGGTTCAGTACAAATTTGAGAAGGCTATGGGATGAAACAGGTAATATATACGCAGTGCTCGGCATTTCAAGAGATATAACCGACAGGAAAAAGATTGAAGAACATAGTTACTATACAGAAAAACTTGCTTCTATGGGAACTCTTGCAGCAGGTGTAGCACATGAGATTAACAATCCTCTCGGTATAATACTCGGCTTTACAGAACTTCTCTTAGAGAAATATCCTGAAGGTTCCGAAGAATACGAAATGCTAAAAACAATAGAAAAACAGGGTCTTAATGCAAAAAGAGTTGTTGAAAATCTACTTAATTTTGCTCGTCATAAAGATCATAAAGAAGAACTTGTTGATATTAACAAGAGCCTCCGAACAGTTATTTCGGTTATGGGCAATACAATACGTTTAAATAAAATCGAAGTAAAAGAAAATTTACAGGAAGCCCTTCCGCCGGTTTTAGCCGATGAGGGAGAAATTCAACAGGTTTTCTTTAATATTATCAATAATGCCATTTACGCTATGTCTCAGAAGGGCGGTGGCATTTTAACAATTACAACATCATATTTAAACTCAGATACAGTGGATATTCGCATATCCGATACCGGTGACGGAATGAAAAAAGAGCACAGGAAAAGAATATTCGATCCATTATTCACAACAAAAGAAGTGGGTAAAGGTACAGGTCTCGGACTTTTTATTTCCTATGGCATAGTAACGAAACATGGTGGCTCTATTACTTTCAAGACAAAAACACGTGATGAATCCCCGGATACAGGGACAACTTTTATAATCAATTTACCAGCAGCAAGGGTTGCTACCAAAGAAATTTAAAATTATAATAAAGTATTAAGAACCCCGGAGGTTAAAATGGCAGAAAAGATTTTAATAGTAGACGACGAACCTGACATGCTAAAACTTTTAAGTATGACTTTGCAAAAGAAAACTCCCTATCAGGTTACAATTACAAATAATCCTGTCGAGGCTTTAACTCTTGCAAAAAGCGGGGAGTTCGAACTTGTGATCACCGACCTCAAAATGCCAGGACTCGACGGGATGGAACTTCTTGATGCTGTAAAAAAATCAATCCAGATACGCCTATTATAATGATTACCGCCTATGGAACCATCGAGTCTGCTTCTGAAGCAATGGCTAAAGGTGGATTCGATTTTATAACAAAACCATTCAGAATCGAACAAATACTTTTTACAATAGAAAAAGCGATCAAATGGCTAAATCTTCAGAAAGAGAATAGACTTCTTAAGGAACAACTCAGCAAGAAGGAAAATAATCTTTAATAAATTTTTCAAAATGTCTTGCGGTAGAACCTTCATCATGCATGACTACATCAAGTTGCTTTGTATAAGCTGTCAATTTACCAATTATATCGAGTTTATTCAATAATGATTCTTTATTATCTTTTGTCAAAATGGCATTAATGATGTCTTCTGTAATACGAACATTAAAATCGAGTTTTTTTAAGACCCTTGCGATTAAATCCACTCTTCTTATCCTTCTCTGAAAATCTGCGCCTCCACCTTTAAAATAAAATCTTATATAATTGTCAATTATATTATTACCTGTAAGTGCTTCAATCACGGAAAGATGATACCCGAGATTAATCGAAAAATTCATATAATCTTTCGAAATAAAAGCAAAACTCTTTTCGGACATTTGAGCCATTTCAGACTCAGACATAGAAGCTGTACGGGCAATCATCCCCATTATCCCGCTGAAATCTGGAAGTCGAGGTTCTGGCCATTCTATCGAAGCAAGTCCATTAATAAAAGCGGATAGAGGCATAGATAATATATCCTGCTTTGATATTTTCTTAAGTGAACCCTGGCCTGAAATACCATCCCCTAAATCTATAATGTATATTGCAAGTGGTACAATTCCTGTTAATTTTACGGTTTTTATGCCTGCTGGAAATTCATTGGTAATTCCAAAAATTTCTTCCATGACTTTTTGATGGGTATATCTTGCTATATCATGGAGGGTTTTACAATTCTCAGCGCAAAAATCTTTGTCTTCAGAGCTGGTCAAATTAAGAGGCATTATATTTTTCCATAGAAGCTCAAGCTCTTTATCGAAATCTGTTGTTAGTTTTTCATGTTCCTGTTCAACTATAATTTTCTCAAGTTCCTGGATTTTCCCATCATAAATAATTCCATTTATTGCATCTACTGTTATTTCCATTCCGTCTTTTATAATTTCAGTCGCATTTTCTGTATTAACAATCATCGGCACGCCAGCCTCTCTCGCAATAGCTGCCAGATGAACAGTTACAGCACCGACATCAGTTACAACAGCGCTCGCATTTTTTAAAACAGGTGAATATCTTGATGAAGAATATTTTGTTATTAAAACCGCGCCTGCCGGAAAAATATTTAAGTTATCTTCGGATTTCAATATAAATGCCTTTCCAATACCGATTCCTTTTGATGCAACCCTACCTTTTTCGATGATTATTTTATGCTGTCTGTAAAAAGGCACTTTAATATCAAGTGTTTTTTTCGAGGTTTGTGCAAGTGTGTTTTGTTTCACTGAAGACTTGTTTTCATGCAATACAAAAAAAATCTTTTTGAAACACTCCTCAAGATTCTCATTTATTTGCGTGAGTTTCAACAATAAATCAGAATACTTGCCACCTGATATTTGATTTAGTTTGATCACCATTTCTTTAACTTCCTCTGACATTAAAACTATTTCCTTATGGAAATTATCAATTTCATCCGGTTCAACAAAAGGCAGTTTCTCTTCAATAACCATCATCGATTCAAGGAATTTATTATTGTGTGAAAGCACTTCTCTGAAAGTATTATATTTATAAATATAAATATCTTTTACGTTTTTGAGATCTACAGAAGATGGTCTCTTTTCGAGAATTTGTGATATGCGTTTTAAGATTTTCATTGCTTAAAATAAATATTTTGATCCCAAAATACATTACGCAGGTTAATATAACACTTGCTTAATAACATTATATCAACTATATCAGGATTATGCATTCATTTAAAATTAGTACTTTTATAGAATAATTATTTATGATCTGACCAAATATGTTATTTTATAAACAATGAATAAAATAATTTCTGAACATATTATTAAAGTTCACAATATTTTTAAGGAGAAAAAAATTACATTATCTATTGCCGAATCGTGCACCGGCGGTTTGATTAGCCATTATATTACTTCTTTCCCCGGGTCAAGCGAATTTTTTGTTGCCGGATTGGTAGTTTATTCTGCAGAAATGAAAAAAAAGATTCTGCGCATACCTTCCAGAATAATAGAAAATTTTGGGGTTGTAAGTAGTCAAACTGCGATAGAAATGGCAGATAGAATCAGGAAACTAACCTCAACTGACTTTTCTGTTTCAACTACAGGGAATCTTGGTCCAGATGTGCTTGAAGGTAAAGAAAGAGGACTTATATATATTGCTGTAAGCAGAAAAAATCATACCTCTGTAAAAGAACATAAATTTAAAGGTAACAGGCAACAAAACAAAGAAAAAGCAGCACTTAAAGCATTAGAGTTTTTAATAGAAACCGTATCTTCTTGATTTTTCCGATTTTTCTCCAAATTAGTTGCTAATTTTTAATTTCGCAACATCTGAATTATTTCAATTGCATCATTTGGGTTAAATACTATTATTATGTTGACTTTATATTTTATTGATTGATAGACTTTAAATTATGATAGATACGCTTGAATTCTATGAAGAATTAAAAGAAGCTCTTGAACCAGCTGCTGCAAAGAAAATAGCCGAACTTCTCGGAAAACTTTACAGAGATTTGAAAAATACTGTAACAAAAGCTGAATTTGAGAGACTTACGGATGTTGTATCAGAACTGGTTCAAAGCCAGAAACAACTGGTAGAAGCTCAGAAAAGATCTGAACAGAGACTTGACTCTCTTGCTTTGAAGATGGAAGAGCTTGCGGAAGCGCAAAAGAAGACAGAGCAAAGGTTGGATTCTCTTACATTAAGGGTTGAAGAGCTTGCAGAAGCGCAAAAGAAGACAGAGCAAAGGTTGGATTCTCTTACATTAAGGGTTGAAGAACTTGCGGAAGCGCAAAAGAAGACAGAAGAGGAGTTAAAGATTCTTATACAAGAACATAAAAAAACACGTGAAATGGTTGCTGGATTATCTGACACTGTTGGTTATGGTCTTGAAGATAAGATAATGCCTTATATTATTGAATTTGCTAGGAAAGAATACAAAATAGAGGTATCTTTAATAGATAGAAAGAATATGCTTTATCCTGATGGCAGATATGATGAAATAAATATATATGTAGAAGGCAGAAAAAACGGTGAAAAAGTATACATGGTTGGAGAATGCAAAGCAAGACCCAGCAAAAAAGATATTGAGAGGTTTTCAAACCTTCTTAAACGTTTAAGTAATTATATTGGTGGTTCAATATATCCTTTTGTTGTAGGGTATTATTATTCACCAGATGTTGAAAAATATTTAAAAGAAAAGCATCCTGATATTAAAGCTTTGAAGAGTTTTGAGTTTGAAATGAAATACTCAAAACAAAATTAAATCATTTAAATTTTACGGAGGATATTGTGCTTAAGAAAATTACAGTAGTCTTTTTTCTAATTTTATTTGCCTCTTCAACCGTATTTGCTCTTGAATTTTCAGCAGATTCAATAACAACACAGAAAGGTGGGTATCAGATAAAAGGAAAGTTGTTTTATAAAGCTGACAAATTCAGAATGGAAACTCAAGCTCATCGCGATATGAGTATGATTACGATTACAAGGATTGATAAAAAGGTTGCATGGAATCTTATGCCTGATACCAAAACATATATGGAAATGCCTTTGAATATGCAAAATACTCCAAAGGTTCAAGAAAAATATGAAGGCGAGATAGAAAGAAAACAGTTAGGAAGTGAAACAATAGATGGACATCCTACGAAAAAATATCTCATTACTTATAAAACAAACAATGAAACACACCAGGTTTATCAATGGCTTGCGACTGATATAAATATGCCTGTTAAGACTTCGGCTATTGATGGTTCATGGTCGCATGAACTGAGAAACATAAAAATTGGAACACAGCCCGATAGCCTCTTCGAAATACCTGCAGGTTATCAGAAAATGCAAATGCCACAATTTCCGGGCATGCCCAGTGGAATTAATATGATGAAAAAGGCAAGATAAAACTAAACCCAATTTTTAGTAGTGATTAAATAAAAAATTCGCTCCGTACAGTAGTGCTTTCTTCATAAAAAAATTTGGGTTAACTTTTATCGCACTCCGTGTTCTTTGTAAGCCGTGCCTTCTTCTACAAACATTGATTTTGCAGCCCCGCATGCTGGACATACCCAGTCATCCGGCAGGTTTTCAAAAGGAGTGCCTGGTGCTATTCCCGAATCAGGATCCCCTACCGCAGGATCATAAATATAACCGCAAGCAGTGCATACATATTTTTTCATTTTCGAACCTCCCAAACTTTAATGGATAATTTATAAAGTAAATTATTATAATATTTTTAAAAAGAATAATTCAAACAAAAAATAACATCCTGTTAAGACAATTTAAAATATAATTATTAGATTATGAACTATTATAAAATCTATTATAAATAGAATGAAGGGAATTTAAAGTTAAATGGATAATTCAGTTATTAATATGAAAAATGTCTCATGGAAAAATGGTTATCGTTATATCCTTAAAAAAATAAACTGGACTGTTAAGCAGAAGGAGCACTGGGTAATATTGGGGCTTAATGGCTCGGGGAAAACTTCTTTGTTGAATCTTATAAATGGTTATATATGGCCATCAAAAGGCACAATCAGTGTTCTCGGGAAAACCTTTGGCGAATATGATATAAGACAATTAAGGAAATCTATCGGCATGGTAAGTTCTTATTTGCAGGAAAAATTCTACACAACCGAGACCGCTGAAGAAATTATTTTAAGTGGAAAATTTGCAACTATCGGTTTATATGACCGAATTTCTTCGAAGGATTATAAAGATGTTAAAAAGATTATGGAATCTTTAGATTGTATTACAGTATTGAGAAAACCATATTGCATACTATCTCAAGGAGAAAAACAGAAGGTTCTGATAGCACGTGCGCTAATTAATATGCCTGAAATACTTGTTTTTGATGAGCCATTGAGCGGGCTTGATATTTTCGGACGGGAAAATCTTCTCTCTTATATCGAACAGTTAGGCAGAAAAGATAATGCGCCGACTATTATTTATGTTACCCACAGAATTGAGGAAATACTTCCTGTTTTTACCCACATTCTATTATTGAAAAATGGCGAAATATATTTGCAGGGAAAGAAAAAAGATATTCTTACAAATAAAAATTTATCCTACTTCTTTGAAACACCTGTAAAAATAAGCCTGCATAAAAACAGATTCGGATTGAACTTTATTTCTTAGCCGAATGCTACATCAAGAACCATCATTATAGCGAAACCAATCATTGCACCGGCTGTTGCTAAATCAGTATTGCCCCCGCGCTGTGATTCCGGGATTAATTCCTCAACTACAACAAAAATCATTGCACCAGCAGCAAAAGAAAGCGCGTATGGAAGTATTGGTTGAGCAATAATTACAGCTGCAGCGCCGATGATACCGGCAACAGGCTCAACAACTGCAGATAACTGACCATACCAGAAACTTTTCAGACTTGATAATCCTTCGCGACGCAAAGGTAATGAGACAGCAAGACCTTCAGGAAAATTTTGAATGCCTATTCCAATAGCCAGTGCAATAGCTCCGGTTAATGAAGCTGTAGGAATATTGGCAGCAACAGCGCCGAAAGCTACTCCGACCGCAAGTCCCTCAGGAATGTTGTGCAAAGTTATTGCAAGAATAAGGAGTGTGCTGCGCTTCCATCCTGTTTTTATTCCTTCTGCTTCCTCGATTGGCAAACCAAGATGCAAATGAGGAAGTAAAATATCAATGAACCGCAAACACATTCCACCGAGAATAAAACCAACCGCAGCAGGAACCCATGAAGGAATTGTTTTCCCTTCAGCCATTTCAATGGCGGGTGAAAGTAACGACCAGAAACTTGCTGCAATCATTACACCCGCGGCAAATCCGAGCATGCCGTCAAGAAGTTTTTTATTTATTTCTTTCGTAAGAAAAACTCCAGCAGAACCCAACGCAGTTAGCGCCCATGTAAAACATGTGGCAACAAAAGCCTGTAAAATAGGATGAAAGTTCTCAAATGATTCAATCATATTATTATTCAAGCAGCCCTACAATAATTTCTCCTCTACTTTTTTTTATGTTTTTTGAGTATATTTTTTGCCATGATACTCTATTCAGGAAAAATTTCTTTTCTTTCTTTTCCATACGTTTCATGTATTCTGTATCAAAAATAAAGCAGACTTTTCTATTTTGCATCTTAATATTCTCGATCTCTGAAAAATAATCGAGCTGTAATACTTTTTTGTCAATATAACTGGTAATACCAAGAAACCTTCTGTATCCGATTTCATATACAGTATCAACATCTGCAGGCAAAATAAGATTTATTTCACGGGCAACAGTTCTCTGATTTGTTTCATCTATATTTTTATATTGTATTTCTGCATTTGTATAAATAAGAAATAAAAGTACTGTTATTAAAACTATAAAAAACGGAGTTTGTTTTAAAGATATAGAATTAGCTTTAATAAAAACAGGCAAGCTAATGCAATATACTAATAATAAAAGGAATATTAAAGGCAGGGTAAAACTTAACTTTAGGGCAATTACAACCGGTACAACTGCAATTGATACAATAATTCCGAAGGCAGAAATAATTTTTAAAAGTCTTCTTTTGAAAGTTTCGATTACAGAGAAATTTGTATAATTTTTTAAGTACCACTCAAAAATCACACCTGCTGAAATTGCAAAAAAAGGACCTGCCGGTAAAAAATATCTGAAACGCATATTCGGGAGCAGCCAGTACAAAGGAAAATTTGCAAGCAACAGAACAACACAAAAAACAAATAATTCATTAGAAATGCTTTTCCTAAATTCATGCCACAGTCCTTTATTGAATAAAGGAAAGAAAAAAAGAATACATGGCATGAAGGAAGCTATTCCTTCAAAAGGATATTCAATCAAATGGGTAAAAAATGAAATGGTTTCTTTGCTTTCTGCCCTCGTCATCCCCTCATTTATCCACCTATTTATATAATAATCCAGAGTCGTCCATTGGAGAACAGACAATATGTAAACAGATAAAACCATTAAAAGAACTACCAACCCAAAGAGATGACCTTTGGAGAAGAGTAAAGATATATTTTTCCTGTATATAAGATACGGAATAACGGTCATATAAAAGAACATAAGAACCTGTGGTCCTTTTGAAAGAAAACCAATACCTGCAAGAAATAACGATAACCCCCATAATAAAGCAGGCTTCCATTGTCTTAAATAGCCGTTAATCCAGACAAGTAATATTGATGTAATAACAAATATGTGAAGGCTTTCTATTTCAGCTTCCCGCCCTTTTTTTAGCATCCCTATCATTGCAAGAGTCATAATAGCAGCAAAAATACGTGCTTCTCTGCTCAACCATTTTTGAGTACCGGAATATACTAAAACACCTGTCAGAAACATCGTAATTACAGAAGGAAGACGGCTTGTCCACTCATTGACTGAGCCGAACAAACTACCGCTTGCAGCAATAAGCCAGTTCATCAGGGGTGGTTTGGCAAAATATAGTTTGCCGTGCAGAATTGGTATTGTCCAATTGCCAGTCTGCAACATATCTTTTGCAATAATTACCCTTATTGTTTCGTTGCCTTCCCATGCTGGCAATCCGAGAAAAGGGAAGTAAGCAATCAATATGATAAAGATTAAAAGTCCGATATCTCTAAAAGCTGAATTTTTATATGTAAATATATTTACTGACATTATATAATGATAAATTATTCTCTAATAAAAAGACTACATAAAGAAATATTTAAAGGAGTTTTATATATACTTTGAAAAAGTTTCTGGTTATTCTTTTTTTTGCGTCTTTTATTTTTCTTTTCAATCTCGATGGAAGGACTCTTGAAAATCAGGATAATATGCGATTTGCAGAGGTTGGAAGAGAAATCCTTGAAACAGGCGACTGGATAATGATGCATCTATCAGGCGAAATATACGTTGATAAGCCGCCACTTCATTTCTGGAACATGGCTATATCATATAAAATATTCGGAATTAATACGTTCGGGGCAAGATTCCCTTCAGCTTTTTATGCAATCATTGGAGTTGCGGGTATTTTATTTTTTAGTTATATCGCTGATAAAGGCAATCAGAAAACAGCTATTTATTCTGCTTTTTTCCTTCTTTCGAATTATGCATATATTATTTATGCAAGGACAGCCCGCATTGACATAGAATTTTCAGTTTTATTTTCTTTGTCGTTAATATCATTTTATGGAGGATTCATTTACAGAAAGGGGAAAAGGATATTACTATATTCATTGTTCTGGTTTTTTAATGGAATGGCTTTTCTCGATAAAGGTCCTGTAGCATTTATTGCTTTACTTATAATAATTCTATTTCTTTTAATAAACAGAAAAGCGGCAGATGCTGGTTTGAAAATTCTTGTTTTTACTTTTACAGTATTTATTTTGACAGTAATTCCATGGATTTTACTTCTTCTAAGCCACAACAAGTTCGATGAATACATCTATATGTTAAAAACATCAAAAATCATGACAAGGCGCGAAAACTTCCTCTATTATTTTTATGCTTTTCCATTAAATTTTTTCCCTGTTATTATTTTTACCTCTATTACTATCCCGTTTCTATGGAAATCAAGAAAAGAAATATATGGAAATAGTGGTTTAGTCTTCTCAATTATATGGTTCATTGTTTACTTTTTTGTCATACATTTAACTTCAGCAAAAAATGCCCGTTATCTTTTACCGATTTTTATTCCATGTGCTTTTATTACAGCATGGGCAATACAAAAAATCTCATTCAGGAATATTTATCATAAAACCGAAACATATTGTTCTTTAATTGCTTTTATTTTTGGTGTATTGATCAGTATCACTCCATTAATCTGGATTATTTATAAAAAAGAATTTTTACCAAATGCCGTTATCTTAACTTTTATTGGTCTCATCTCAGTTTTTTATCTGCATACAAGATTGAAAGACTTTATTATTTTTACATGTATTTTATGTATAATCGGTTTTCTTTCAGCCGATATTATAAGAACATCATTTAATTCACAATTGTCTTATAATCTTAAGCTCTATAATCTGCTGAAAGACAAGAATATAAAAGCAGATGAAATCCTTCTTTATAAAACTGACCCTGAAGTTAGAAAAAAACTTAGTTTTTATTTCAACAAATTACTCACCCAGAGAGATGAAATTCCATCACTTTCTGCTAATACAAAAGTAATAATTACATCACCTGCTTTTCTTGATAATATTCTCAAAATAGCAGGGGATAAAAGCAGTTACTTTAAAATTAAAAATAGAGAAGGGCAGGAAGAACTTGATGTATACGCTGTGTTTATTAAATAAAGGCACGCTATTACGTGCCCTTATAGAAACAATTCATATCATGCAGCAGGAATAATCATCGTTTATTAAACCCACAAAAATCTTTCAGTTTTTACATTCGTTACTTTCATGTAAAATAAAAGAGGTAATTCAAAAAAATAAAGCATGTTCCTGAAAATAGATTATTCAGGATAGCCAATGTCGCCGATTGCATATTGAATTATTGAAATAGCCGAGATAGCTGCGGTTTCTGCTCTTAATATTCTTTTGCCAAGAGAAGTTACGATTAATCCATTTTCATTTGCAAGCAAAATTTCATCTCTTGTAAACCCACCCTCAGGACCGATAGCTAAAAATAATGGTGAGTTTTTTAAATATTTAACCGCTTCTTTCAAATGCATGCCTTCTTCTTCCCAGAATATTAATCCTGTCATACCACTATTTCTGCCCGCCTCTCTGTTTTCTGGAGTCCAAACATCCCCGCATTTTAGTTCTTTATCCATCGCCTGCACCGGAACTAATTTGTCTCCTGTTTCTTTTAAAAAAACAGGAAAATTTACAGGTTCACGAATTACCGGAACAATAATTCTTTCCGACTGTCTTGAAGCCTCTTCAGCTATTTTTCTCCACCTGTCTATTTTCCTTGTTGACTTTATTTGGCTTCTTTCGGTAATTATCGGTATTATTTCTTTAACACCAAGTTCTGTAGCTTTCTGGATTACAAAATCCATTTTTTCGCCTTTTAAGATTCCCTGAAGAAGAATTATATCTGCATTAGATTCCGTATCAACAGGAATACTTTCAATAATATTGGCAAGCACCTGTTTCTTATCAATTTTAATTATCTCTGTCCTGAAGTAATTTCCTTTACCATCAAAAACCATAAGTGTATCACCTGTTTTACAACGAAGCACAACAGAGATATAGCGGGCTTTTTCTCCTTCGATAATAATTTGATTCTGCTTTTCTGATATGGACGGAAGAAATAACCTAAACATTGTTTAACTTAAAAACAGGCTGAAGGCGAATGGCAAATAGCAAATAAAAATAATACATAACTTTTGGTAAATAGCTCATGGCTCATAATTAACAACCAATAATCGATAGCTCAATTAATGAAACAAAATCACAGGTCTTTTTTAATGTGAGCGAAGTTCATTCTTCAGCCTTTATCCTTTTTTCAATTTCGGAACATCTGCATTATTTCAATTGCATTTTCGGGCAATTTACTTTTCAGCTCCTGTAAACAGGTCTTTTAGTTTATTCTTGAAAGATTTTGAGACCTCGTCTCCGCTTATTTTTGCAAATTCTTCAAGGAGTTCTCTTTGTCTTGGGGTTAAAGTCTTTGGTACGTCTATAAAAACTCTGACTATCTGATCTCCTTTATAATTACTACCAAGTTTTTGTATGCCTTTTCCTTTTAGATGAAAGATTCTACCCGATGAGGTGCCTGCTGGTATTTTCAACTTTTCATTACCATAAAGTGTGGGCACTTCAATTTCAGAACCAAGAGCTGCTTGCGGGAATGAAAGTGGAACATCGCAATAAATATCATTTCCGTCCCTCTTAAAGAGAGGATGTTCCTGAATATTAATATATATATATAAGTCTCCGCGAGGACCTCCGTTAAACCCCATTTCGCCTTCGCCTGAAAGCCTTAACCTTGAACCTGTATCAACACCTGCTGGTATTTTCAGATTGACTGTTTTATATATTTTTACTTTGCCATGCCCCTGGCATTCTTTACAGGGATGAGTGATTATCCTGCCTTCACCGTTACATTTTCCGCATGTCTTTGCAATACTGAAAAATCCCTGCTGGATTCTAATCTGACCTGTTCCCTTGCAGGAAGGACAGACTGACGGAGATTTCCCGGGAGCAGAACCAGAACCTCTACATGCAACACAATCCTCCCATCTCGGTATTTCTATATTCTTTTCTACACCGAATGCAGCCTCCATTAGAGTTATTTCAAGATCATAACGGAGATCATTTCCTTTTGTTGGTCTTGGTCTTCTTCTTCCAGTAAATGTTCCAAAAAAGTCTCCGAATATATCTTCAAATACATCGCCGAACCCGGTTCCAAATGGACTGCCAAAGCCCTGACCTATTCCTTCGGTTGTCCCGAATCTATCGTAATGCTCTCTTTTTTCTTTATCAGAAAGACAGGAATAAGCTTCATTAATCTCTTTGAATTTTTCTTCATATTCTTTATTCCCAGGGTTTCTGTCAGGATGGTATTTCATCGCAAGCTGTCTGTAAGCTTTTTTAATATCAGCTTCAGTTGCATCTCTCGAAACACCTAATATCTCGTAATAATCTTTCATAGTTTAAATTATAAATTTTGTGATAATAAAAAAGATATTATATATTAGCATTTCTCAAAAAATTCCCCCTTTTTGAGGGGGAATTTTTTAAACCTGAATCTTTTTTATTAGAATTTATTTTTTATCTTTATCAACATCCTCAAATTCAGCTTCAACCACTTCTTCTTCTGGACCTTTTGCTCCTGCCTGCGCTCCTGAACTGCTTTGTCCTGTTCCTGCGCCTGCCTGAGCGCCTGCGCCTGCACCTTTATACATATGTTCTGCGAGTTTGTGAGATTTTGTCATTAATGCTTCAACAGCTGATTTTATTTCCGCAGGGTCAGAACTTGAATCCTTCAATTTCTTTGCCTTTTCAATAGCTTCCTGAATTTCAGCTTTTTCTGAATCAGTCAATTTATCGCCATAATCCTTAAGTGATTTCTCAACAGTATATATCATTGTATCAGCTTCATTTTTAGCCTCTGCAAGTTGCTTCTTTTTCTTATCTTCTTCTGAATGAGCTTCAGCTTCTCTCATCATCTTCTTTATTTCTTCTTCAGTTAATCCACTTGAAGCAGTTATTCTGATGGATTGCTCTTTTCCAGTGCCTAAGTCTTTTGCCGAAACATGAAGAATACCATTTGCATCTATATCAAAAGTAACTTCTATTTGAGGCACTCCTCTTGGAGCCGGCGGAATTCCAATAAGTTCAAAGTTTCCGAGCAATTTATTGTCTGCTGCCATCTCGCGTTCACCCTGAAAAATTTTAATGGAAACCGCTGGTTGATTATCAGTTGCGGTAGAAAATATCTGACTCTTTTTAGTGGGTATCGTTGTATTTCTTTCTATAATCTTTGTAAAGATTCCACCGAGTGTCTCGATGCCAAGTGATAACGGTGTTACATCAAGAAGTAGAACTTCTTTTACATCGCCTTTGAGAACCGCTGCCTGAATCGCAGCTCCAACAGCAACAACCTCATCGGGGTTAACAGTTTTATTAGGTTCTTTTCCAAAGAATGTTTGAACAGTCTGTTGAACTTTTGGTGTTCTTGTCTGTCCACCAACAAGAAGAACCTCATCAATCTGAGAAGGTGTCAAATTTGCATCAGAAAGAGCATTTTTGCATGGACCTATTGAATCCTCGATCAAATCTCCGACAAGCTGTTCAAATTTAGCTCTTGTAAGTTTCATTAAAAGATGCTTTGGGCCAGTTGCATCCGCAGTTATGAATGGCAGATTGATTTCTGTTTCTGTTGCTGTTGAAAGTTCTATTTTCGCTTTTTCAGCAGCTTCCTTGAGCCTCTGTAATGCCATTCTATCATTCTTGAGGTCAATGCCTTGATCTTTCTTAAATTCTTCAACAAGCCAGTCCATAATTCTCAGATCGAAGTCGTCACCACCAAGATATGTATTACCATTGGTAGATTTTACTTCTATAACTCCTTCTCCAATCTCAAGTATTGATATATCGAAGGTGCCACCGCCAAGATCATAGACTCCGATTTTTTCCTCTTTCTTTTTATCCATTCCATAAGCCAGAGCTGCTGCGGTTGGCTCATTTATTATTCTGAGCACATTAAGGCCCGCTATTCTTCCAGCATCTTTCGTAGCCTGTCTCTGGCTATCATCAAAATATGCAGGAACTGTAATTACAGCTTCAGTAACCGGCTCGCCGAGATAGTCTTCTGCAGCCTGTTTCAATTTTTGAAGTATCATGGCTGATATTTCAGGAGGAGAATAAACTTTACCCCTGATTTCAACATGAGCATCACCATTCGGCGCTTGAACAATTTTATAAGGCAACCTTTTTTTTGCATGTTCGACTTCTGGTGAATTGTACTTCCTTCCCATCAGTCTCTTTATTGAAAAAATAGTGTTTTCAGGATTTGTTATAGCCTGCCTTTTTGCGATCTGGCCTACAAGTCTCTCTCCTTTTTCTGTTATTGCAACAACGGACGGTGTTGTTCTTGAACCCTCCTGGTTAGGTATTACAATAGGGTCTCCTCCCTGCACAACAGCTACTACCGAATTTGTTGTACCAAGATCTATTCCAACTGCTTTACCCATTTTATGATTCCTCCTCTGTATTATTTATTTCTTTTTCTGCTGTTTCTTCTGCTTGAATCCTGGAAGTTTTCTTAGAAACAGCCACTAATGAAGGTCTGATGACTTTATCTTTAAGTTTATATCCTTTTCTATATTCCTCGACGATTATATTTTCGTCAATATCATCGCGTTCTACCTGTGACATCGCATGGTGTACTGATGGATCAAAATGTTTTCCATCAGCTTCAATAACTGAAAGCCCGAATTTTTCAAGAGTCTTCATCAATTCCTTATATGTTATTTCAACTCCCTGAACAAGTCCCGAGGATGAATTTCCTGCTGCGTGTTTTAAAGCCATTTCAAGATTGTCAATAACAGTAAGAAGTTCGTATATCAGACTTTCATTCCCATACTTTATAAGTTCTTCCTTATCTCTGTTTGTTCTTTTCTTATAATTTTCAAACTCAGCATAAAGCCGCAGGTACTTATTATTAGCTTCGTTAAGCTCCTGTTGAAGTTTATCAATTTCTTCAACAGAAACAGCTTCAGATGGCTTTATTTCTGTTGACTCCTGTTCTGGTGCGATAATCTGCTGTTCTTCTCCTGTCTGATTATCTTCCATTGATAAAACCCCTATCTTTCTGTAAGCATTTTTGTGATGAATCTTGCTGTGTTTTCAACAATATACATTGCCTTGGCGTAATTCATTCTTGTAGGTCCGATTAAACCTACAACCCCTACCTGACGGTCGCCTTCTTTACATGGAGATACAATAAGGCTAATATCTTTTAAACTGGATACAGTATTTTCAGAACCTATTATTACCTTAAGTCCTTCTGTTTCAGATAATTTATCAAGAAGTTTTATTATCATATGTTTATCTTCAATAGCTTTTGACAATTCACGAATCTTATTTAAATCAGCGAAATCTGGCAATTCAAGAACCTCTGATAAACCTGAAACAAAAAGCTCATTGAATGTAAAATAAAGAGCTTCCCTGCATAAATTCAGTGCTCTTGAAATAAGTGTATCACACTTTGTTTTATCCTTTGATATTTCCTTTAATAATCTCATCCTTATCTCATCAAAAGTAAGACCTGCAAATTCACTGTTGAGATATTGTGCTATCCTGTTGAGATCTTTCTGTGATATCTCGGGACTAACCTGCAATGTCTTATTTTTAATTCTTCCATCATCAGTAAAAAGTACAACAGCTACTTTGTCGGACTGATATTTCAGAAGATTAATTTTGCCAAACACTGTTACATCAGGCGCAGGAGACATTGCTACACCAAGATAATGTGAAAGGGCTGAAAGACTTTTTGTTGTCTCGCTCAGTAATAGTTCTATATTGTTTTTTAAAACCTGAAGCCTGTTATACAGGCCATGCAATATTTCAATTTCAATATTAGCTGAAACATCTCCTTTTGAAGAGATAGAATCAACATAAAATCTGTATCCAAGGTCTGTTGGTATTCTTCCAGCAGAAGTATGAGGTTGTGTTAAGAAACCCATATCCTCAAGGTCTGCCATAATGTTGCGAATAGTGGCTGGTGAAAGTCCAAAAGAATATCTTTTTGTCACTATCCGAGAACCAACAGGGTCAGGATAATTAATATAACTCTGAACCACTGCATAAAGTACTTTTTTGCTTCTTTCACTTAATTTATACATCTTTAGCACTCTCAACCCTTAAGTGCTAATAATTTAGCAAGTATTGATATATTCTGTCAAGTGTTTTTATAAGTTATTGTTTTTATTTAGCTTTTTATTTCATTCCAAACAACGCATCTGTTCCTTCCGCTGCTTTTTGCTTTGTAAAGAGCCTTATCCGCTCTATCTAAAAAATCAACAGTTGAGCTAATTTCCTTGCTCCATGCCGCAATACCTATACTTATAGTTACATGAAATATATTTCCATCAGCCTTGAATTTTAAATCTGATATGGCTTTTCTTAGTCTCTCAGCCATATTCTTTGCTCCGTTAATGTCAGTGCCGGGCAATATAACAGCAAATTCCTCCCCTCCGTATCTTGCAGCAATATCAATATTTCTTATTGTTTTTCCTATAATCCCCGAAACTCCCTTAAGAACTAAATCACCCACCGGATGCCCATAAGTATCATTGACTTTCTTAAAATAGTCTATATCAATGAGAAGCAAAGACATTGGATCAGTAAATCTCTCAAGTCTTTTGAATTCCTGTAAAAGTCTTTCCTGAAAATGTCTGTGGTTAAAAAGTCCTGTAAGACCATCGGTTATAGCAATTTTTTCAATCTCCGAATGGAATCTTGCATTAGCCATCGAAACTGAAGCTTGATTGCCAAGAACCGAAAGAATTTCCGCCTGATAAGAATTGAAAGCTCCGGTTTTTTCCGAGACAATAACAAGGAGTCCGATAATGTCTTTTTCATAAATAAGCGGCAGCGCAAGAACTGACCCTGTATCTCCTGAATTAAAAGGTAAAACAGGCAGCCTGTATTTTTTTGCATCTGAAATAACCATAGGGGTTCTGTTTTTAAGAGACATTTCAATTAATGTTCCTCTTAAACTAAAAATGTTTTTCCCGGGCATCTGCATTTCTTTTGAATTAATCAATTCAAAGTTTCTGCCTTTCGAAAGAAAAAATGCGATTGAACCAGATGTGATTTTCGAAGCGCTATCTATCAGATTTTGCACTATTACCTCAATCTTGAGAGAAGACAGAAGTTTCGAGCTTTCTTCGTTTAGAATTTTTAATGTATTAAAAGAACGATTAATCTGGGGATAGACACGCTCTCTCTGTAATATTTTCATAATCTGATTCGAAAATACTTTTAATGTATCGAGATCAGCAGAGGAAAATGCTCTGATACGTGAACTGTCAGCTGCAACAACTCCAAGGATAAAATTTCCGTCTGCAACAGGAACAGCTATTAATGATGAAATATGTTCTTTCCTTACATAGCCGGCTTCGATTTTTTTACCCTCCATATCTGTAGCAATAATATTTTTTCTTTCTTTGTAGCACTGTGTTATTAATCCCTCGTCAATGGTAATGATTCCCTTTGTCCCATCAGTTGAACATCTTAACTTTAATTCTTCACCATATCCGGTAAACAGATTCACAGAATCAGCGAAGATTGTCTTTTTTGAAATTTCCAGAATTTCCTTCATTTCATCATCTGGATTGAATGTTGATTCAAAATAATCAGAAACAAGTTTGTCGCTATCCAGTGCTTTATTTTCATTTAAGAAATCATCGATTCTTTGATTTTGTTCGTTTTTCTTGCTTTCCTTTACATCTTTACGCTCCGGACTTTTAAGCAAAAATACAGATATTGATGCTGTTATAAACAGAGTCAAGAAAAATGCTGTATTCTCCAGAATGGTCTGACTATCAATAAATTTATTTGCTTCGAGAAAAGGCATGAGAATTGCCAGCGGTATTATTGTTTTTCTTCCATAGAAAACACTAAGGATAATTATAAAAGGAAAGTATAGAATTTTTATCCATTGAATATTTAAAACCTGAATGGCAGCAGCAAGCATTATTGACAATGAAAACAGGAATTCTACAGAATATTGCTTTTCCTCACTCCGTAAATGGAAAAAACCACAAATTATAACGGTTAAAATCCCGAGTATAAACCAGAAGCTTTTGTGACTGATGGGGTATCCGGAAAGAAGTCCAAGATATGCCAGGAACAAAAAAAGGTAAGGAAAAATAGCTTTTAGTTCGAAGCCATGCCTCTCTTTACTTCTTCTTCCTTGTAAAATTTTTTGTAGAGTATTTCCCACTCAGGGCTTCCCTCGACTATTTTTCTTGCAAAAGACTGAAGTTTCTTCCTTACTGCTGAATCAATTTCTTCTCCAATTTTCAGTTCCGCAATAATTGTACGTTTTATTTCATTCCGTACCTTTGTTTCCTCATCAAGAGGTTCAATAAGTTTTTTCTTGATAAGCCCATTATAAAGCATGTGAGTCATATGGGATATTTTTTCATCTGAAAGCATCATAATACAAGATTTCTTTCTTTGACAAGCTTCTGCTTGGTAAGTTCAAAAAGTCTTCTATAATCAAGTTTACCTTTTTCAATTTCTAAAGAATGTGACTTTAGCAATTCTCTTACTTCTTCATTTAGCCTGTCTTCCACAGTAAGTTCCTCAAACAAAAGAGCTTCTGTTTCATTTAAAAGCTTTTCATCGGGAACCAATGGCTTTATAAGATTTTTTGTGGTTAAATTATAAATAATTTTGCGTGATATTAGCGGAACCCAGCTTTTTGGAATCCTCATCCTACTTTTCAGCATAGGCAAGCAAAGCAATGCTTCTTGCCCTGTTAATAGATTCTGTAAGCTCTCTCTGATGTTTTGCACAGGTGCCTGTCATTCTGCGCGGAAGAATTTTACCTCTCTCGGTAAGATAATTCCTGAGGAGTTTGATATTCTTGTAATCAATATACTCCACCTTTTCTGAACAAAATCTACAAAATTTTCTTCTCTGAAATCTTTTTTGTTGCAAAGTAACTCCTTTCTAAAATTTTATTTTAAAATGGTTCCAAATCAGTTGTTTCATCGGGCATTGTAAAATCACCTTCCAAATCGCTTCCCGATGTCTGATCAGTAGAAGTTCCCCTCTTAGAGAGGAATCTTACATTCTGTACTATAACCTCAAATTTGCTTTTCTGCTGTCCGTTGCTCTCCCATCTTCTTTCCTGAAGTCTTCCTTCAACAAGAACTGCACTTCCTTTATTGAGGTATTTGTTCACATTCTCAGCCTGTTTGCCAAAAACGATATTATCAATAAAAAGCGTATCCTGTTTCATTTCATCCGATTGTTTATATCTTGTATTAACAGCAAGTCTGAATGAGGTTACAGGTGTGCCCTGCGGAGTATATCTTAGTTCAGGGTCTTTTGTAAGATTACCGATCAAAATTACTTTATTAAACACTTATACTTCACTCTTTTGTTCTGTTGATTGTTCGGTAGCCTCACGTTTTTCAAGAGCCTGAATCTGTTTTTTCTCGAGCTTGATTATCATATATTTAATTATAACATCGAATACTTTATAGAATTCTTCTAATTTTTTTATGGTTTTAGCCGGTGTCTTATAAAGGAGAAGCACAAACAACCCCTTTTTCTGTTTCTTTATTTCATAGGCAAGTTTTCTACGTCCCCATATATCAACTTTTAATACTTCCCCGCCCTGTCCTGTAATAATTTCTTTAATTTTTGCTATTGCAGATTCAGCTTCCTCATCAGATATTCCTGCATTAAGAATAACCATGTTTTCATATATATTCATTAAACTTCTCCTTATAAATTATTTTCATTATATGTTAAAGAAATCTAATTTTTATAACATAGAGAAGACAATAAAATCAACCATACTTTACAGATTTGTTATTAACCCGATAATACAGATATTGTTCATATCTCATAAAAAAGGCTGAAGGCAAAAAGCGAATAGCGTTTATTGCGTTCGTTGCGTTTATCAAATTTAATGCTTCGCATTGGAAGTGAGACCCGCTTTGCGGGTCTGGAATTGAGTGCCGAAAAACGGCACTGGAAGTTAGTCGCTCTGGCGACTGGAA